>JAJRTR010000154.1 GCA_024278215.1 bacterium | reverse complement strand
CGAGGCGCCTCGGATCAAGGCACGGTTTGTTTGACGAAGACACCGACTATGAAACAATGCGTATTTTCTTCTCGGCACGACTGCCCGGGGATGTCCGGCTGTACAACGAATATCACGCGCTGATAGTGGGTGTCGGCGCGGCATATTGCGGCAGGAAACCCGATTGCGGCAACTGCCCCCTGCAATCATTTCTCATTGACGACAATCGAAACCAGCTTTGAGCGTATCGCTTCGCCGACCGCCGATGAGGTTGTACTACGGGGCTTTGTTACAGCGCGAAACTGATATATTCCCGGTTTTGATACATTGTAATTTCTGGTAATGTCGATCCTCGCTCCGACAAAATGATTCGGCCTGAGCGTGATCAGGTATGGCGCGACCGCGGCATCCCTGTGACGCAACGCAGTCGCTTTCTTCCCGTCGGGACCTATTATCTCGATGCACCTCAGGGGCTCGAACGAACCGTCTATTCTCACATATTTCTCTGAGTTATTCATCACAAGAACCGTCACGAATAACGGTTCGCCGACTCGCACACTGCTTGATCCCGGCATGATGTTTACTGTCAATTTACCTTCTTTCTTCTTCTTCACATCAGCTCTTTCAGGGTTTGTTTCTTTCTGCATCGCCCTGAGCCTGCCGTCGATCTCAGGAGTGTACGCAACCTTGCCTGTCGCCGAACTGATTGTTCTGTATCTCGAAGGCTCGCCTGTCGGCGACAGGAACAGGACAACATCCTCGCCTTCCTCATAATCCAGCGGCTTCGGGTCTTCCTCGACAATAGACCTGAAATAATCGACTATTATATCGTCGCCCGAAAAACCACCCTTGTATACTTCTGTAACATCAAGCACAGCTTCCATACGCTTTCGGACATTTGTCCTGCGACTGCTACCTTCAGTTTTCACATCGTCCGTTTCGACTTCTCTTATCTCCGCCACCCCGGCCCTGACAACGAGCGATGCTCTGTCCCACATAGCTTCCACGCCGCCAGGGTTCTCCGGCGACATCTCGACCCGGTGCGCATCTTCGGGAAGCTCGGTCCCGCCTTCTTTCCCGCCCCCCATTCTTGTGCGCGCATCCGTCGCCGCCGCCGCAAGTATTAAAATGATAAATAACAGAATAAACTTTTTCATATACTGCCCCCTGTCGCTGTCGTGTGCGACTCTTTGTTACCTCTATTGTGATTTTAACAGATGTTTCCATTTTTGTTTAGGGCGCATTCCATCAAGCATACTACGGTATCTCTTTCCTGGTCGCCTCGGCGAAATATGCGGAATATTCATCAAATCCCTGATAGAATCAATTCGTGTGTCATTTATTTTCTGGCGCAAAAGTGTTTATAATAGATCCAATTGCAAAATTATGTTCATAGCGAGGTCGAGCGAAATTGTTCAGAGCAAGGCGGAGGTGTAAAATCTTCGCAGGCGTACTTGTAGAGTACGTCGAGGACGATTTTGCGCCGACAACGCAGCTATCGACAATAGCAGCCGACCGCAGCAGAATCAGAATTTTGCAATTGGCTCATAGAACAATGATAATGCGGAGGACATCAGACATGGGTAGCGGCGAAATGAAGAAATTACAGGAGCTTGAGACGTTCATACAGGATTTGGAGCGGGAGGCTTATGAGGTGGGGGCCGGTCTTAAGAACGAGGCGAATTTCTCGGCTATCTTCGATAAAATGGATAAGCTTATCTCCTCGGAGACCGTGGCGGAAATGAAAAGTTCGGATATCGACCCCGTCGAAAAAGGCGAATACATGTCCTTCCTGCTCTGCATGATGATCGACAAAAACACGAAACGCTACACAGACGATGTGATCACCAGGGAACTCGAAGCGACTGTAGACATCAACGACCAGCAGGTTCCCTTCAGGCAATTGCCGATCATCATAGCTAATGAATCGAAACACAAAACCCGCGGCCAACTCGAAGAACTCAGGCGCCGCGTGCAGATCGAGCAACTCAACCCCATGAGCGTTAACATAATGCAGTTTACACACGACATGGCTTGCAGCTACGGCTATAAAAACTACAACGATTTCTTTGAGAATATCGAAGGCATTTCATTGTCCACACTAAGACATGAAACCGACAAGCTGCTTGACGCCACCGAAGATTATTATAAAAAGGAACTGGCGCACTATAGCGAAACCTTCCTCAATATTCCAGTCGAAGAACTCGCACAATACGATCTTTCATACATGAGGCGCGCCGACCTGTTCGACCCGATGTTCCCGGCGGAAAAACTTATCGATGCCGCATGGTCGACAATGAGCAACATGGGCATACAGGCACAAGACCACCCGCATATCATTCTCGATGTCGAAAAGCGCGAACGCAAATCACCACGCGCTTTCTGCTGTCCTGTGCGTGTGCCGGACAAGGTCTATCTCGTCATCATGCCGCACGGCGGCGTAGACGACTACAGCAGCTTCCTCCACGAACTCGGCCACACTCTCCACTATGCCCACACGAACGCCGCCCTGCCCATCGCCGCGCGTTATCTCGGCGACAACTCCGTCACCGAGGCGCACGCTTCGACACTCGAGAACCTCATCGTAAACCCGTTATGGCTCGAGCGCAGACTCGGTATCGTCGACACTGACGATTACCTGCGGTTCATGAAGTTTTTCGAGCTGTACATGCTCCGCCGCTACTCGGGTAAACTCCAATATGAGATGGAACTTCACGGTGGTAATCACAAAGTTGAAGACTGCGCCGCCATATATGCGAAAACGCTGACAAACGCCACTTCGGTTCAATATGATCCGGCTTTTTATATTTCCGATGTCGACAACCACTTCTACTGCGCGCGCTACCTGAGGGCATGGATGCTCGAGCGGCAGATAAGGACAAAGATGATAGAAAAACACGATCTCGACTGGTTCGACAAACCGGATGCCGGCAGTCTGCTGCTACAGATGTGGGCACAGGGCCAGAAATTCAAAGCCGAGGCCATTTCCTCAGCGCTGGGCTATGAATCTCTAACTTTCGATTTCATTATAGCCGACTACACAGGCTGATTTGACCGGCATTTTCTAACTTATTACAACACAACATTTGCAACAACGACGGGCAGAGTCACACAGGCGAGACGCCTATGCTACTGAAAAGATGTTTTTATAAAGTAGCACAGGCGTCCCGCCTGTCATAATTGTATTTCGCATATCCCCTGTTCACCTCATTTAATGTCAGTTTTGAGGAGGCGTGCGCTGTTGAAGACGACGAATATCGCGCCACCGTTGTGGAGGATCGCGCCGAGAACGGGACTTATCAGGCCCATCGACGCAAGCGTGAGCATGGCGACACTGAAGCCCGCCCCGAATAGAACATTTTGATTTATAATCGAGCGCACGGCATGAGAGAGCCTGATTATCTGCGGCACGCGAAGCAGGTTGTCTGTCATTATGGCAATGTCGGAACTGCCGATGGCGACATCGTTGACCATTGCGCAGAGGGCGACACCTACATCTGCACCTGCAAGCGCAGGGGCATCGTTCACGCCGTCACCAAGCATCATGATTTTCGCGCCTTTTGCACGTTCGTTCTGTATAATTGTCAGCTTATCTTCCGGCAGCGCTTCTGCTATACATGTGTCGAAACCGAGTTCGTCGGATATTTTTTCCGCCACGGATTTTTTATCGCCGGTAACAAGAAGTGTTCTACTTACACCGAGTTTTCTCAACTGTTCAATAGCCTGTTTCGCTTCGGGACGTGGCCGGTCTTCTAGCTGCACCGCGCCCAGGTATTTCCCATTCATTGCAAGATATGTCACCGTGCCGCCCGGTTCATTGCACTGTTTGCAGTCGTACGCATATTCTTTTATCCATGAAAGGCGGCCCAGTCGAAGTTCATCTCCGTTTACTGCGACAATAGTGCCTTTGCCTGGTTCTTCGGTAACTTTTTCCGGTTTAGCCAACTTGATCTCCAGCCCGGCAGCCTCCTCGAATATCGACACGGAGACAGGGTGCCGCGAACCGTATCCCGCGCAGGCGGCCCTTGCAAGCAGTTCGTTTTCATCAATTCCGTTTGCCGGAAAAAGTTTTGAAACTTTTAATCTTCCGAGCGTTATTGTGCCTGTTTTATCGAGAACGAGAGTATCAATGTCGCTGAGTTTTTCGAGGAAGCCGGTGTTTTTTATGAGCACTTTAATGCGCGAAGCTACGGCGAGAGCGGCCACCATCGCCGCAGGGCTTGCAAGCACAAAAGCACAGGGACATGCGACCACAAGAACAGTGATAGCGCGGGTTGTGTCCATAGTAAGGAAAAGCACAACCGCGGCAAAAGATATGACAAAAGGAAGGTAGAAAGAAGCGTATCGTTCGATAAGCCTGGTGACGGGCGCTTTCGACGATTCCGCCTGCTTGAGAATATCTATTACGCGCCCGAGCGCCGTGTCTGCGCCCACGCCTGTAACCGTCACTCTGAGAAGACCGTTGAGATTGATCGTGCCCGCGAAAACTTTGCTGCCCGGCGCCACTTCCTCATATACGGATTCGCCGGTAACAGGGGCCTGGTCGACCGACGACCACCCCTCGACAACCGTTCCGTCCACGGGGAGCACCTCGCCGGGACGCACGATAATAAGATCACCGGATTTAAGGTCTTCTGGTTTTACACGGCGTTCGGTTTCGCCTTCGAGCAGATTTGCTTTTCTCGCGTTTAGCTCTTTTATTTTTTCTATGGCGAGGCGCGCGCCGAGTATACTTCGCTCTTCAAGGAAATGTCCTATCGCCATAAAAAGAGGAACAAGAGTTGCCGTGACATACTCGCCTCTCGCCATCGAAGCGAGTATCGCAAGTGAAATAAGTTGCTCGGTATAGTATTCCTGTTTTTTTGAAACGAATCCTTTGAGAGCCATTGCCATGACGGGAATGCCGACGACGATTGACGCCAGAGCCGACAGCAGGGCACCGACAGCAGGCTGGCCGGGCTGCATACGGGAATAGATCATGCCGACAATCAGCAGGCCCGCGCCGGCTATGGATGTGGAGAGCCGCGCGCCGATTCGTATGCGCTCGGCGCGCGACATCGCAGTTCGCGCCGATTCCATTATTGTATCACTTACTGCTGTTGCGTTTATGCTCATTTTTATTTTCTGTTCAGGCATGGCACGAACTTCTGTGCCTGGAGCTATCCCGGTCATTTTCCGGGCAGTATAATATTTGCGCCCTGCTTCCGTGATTTCGGATCGACAGGAACGATGGTAACATCCGCAAGCCACGACATCGAATCGTCGACGGCTTCGCGATAGAGACGTTCGCGCACAACTTCGGGGTCGCGATGGTACTCGACCAGCATGTTTTCAAACGCGCTCGCGTCGCCCCTCGCGCCTGCCAGCACATCGGCGGCGTATGCCTCCGCCTCGCGAACCGTCATTCCCGCCGACGCTTCCGCGCCGGGAATCTTTTCTTCCTTATAGCTGCTCGCTTCCTTTATCTTTGTTTCCCTTTCGATGTATGCGTTCTGCACTGCTTTAAACTCTTTGAGAACCTGCCGCGCCGGCATCAGTTCATTGAACTCGAACGACTGTATCGTCACTCCGGCATGAATGTCGTCGAGCCTTTTCTGCGCACGGCGTTGAACGGTTAACAGCAACTGTTTTTTGCCGACTGTTATTATGCTGTCGACTTTTTCCTCGCCTGTCGACCTGACCATGGCCGCCAGCACGGTGTCCCTGATAGTATCCGCGGGCGCCTGATTGCCGAAAACATAAGCTATCGGATCGGTGATCTGGTATTTGACGGTTATCAGTGTCTGCACGACATTGTGATCGCCCGTGAGGCAATAGCCTTCGTTTTCCGGGTCGATGGTATCGTTGAACGGCATCCTGTCCGCGCCCTGTACCTGGTTGATGTATTCGGGTCTGTACAAATCCGTTATCTTAAGTTCCATAACTTTTTTTACTTTTACACGGACGAGTTCGTCGATGGGTTTAGGGAACATGAAAACAGGGCCGGGGTGTCTGATCTGTGTTGCCGGAACCGATCCGACGAGCCGTCCGAAACGCAGGACCATCCCGACTTCATCAGTTTCGATAACCGTTACACCTGAAAACAGGTACACAATAACAAGCAGCACTATTCCCCACCGTGCATACGTGAAACCGGAATCGAGAGCGCTCATTACCGCGCTCGACTTTTCTTGCGCCGGTTCACCCTGTTGTATATTGTCTGTTTCAGGCATCAATTACTCCGGCCTATAATCATTTCGGTGATTTGCTTTTCAGGTAATTAAACGGCTCGGCGTCCGTGCCGAGTATAACGGTCGTCTGGCTGCTGAGCAGGCTCTTTAGCGATTCCATAGATCTCGTGAACCTGTAGAACTCGGGGTCGATCTTGTGGGCGTCGGCGTATATTTTCGCCGCCTGCGCTTCCGCCTCGCCCTTTATTCGGGCGGCTTTCTCGTTGGCGTCGGCCAGAATCCGCGAAACTTCGAGGTCTGTCTCGGACCTTATTTTCGATGCTTCGCGTTCGCCTTCCGCCCTGTAGCGCGCTGCATACTGGGCTCTTTCCGCACGCATCTGGTCGAATACGTATTTTATATTGTCCTCGGGCAGCGACAGTCGCTTGAATCCTATCTGTTCGATTATGATACCATATTTCGTCAGTGCTTCTTCTTCTACCATATCGAGTATTTCCGACTCGATCTCGCCGACCCGCAGATCGTCCTTATTCGTGGACACGAGAGCACTTAGGTCATTCTTGCCCATTACGCTTATTTTCGCGTTTGTGATGAGGCCGTCCAGCTTGGTGTCGGCAGAATCAACGGTTCCGATCGACTGGAAAAATACCAGGGGTTTCTCGACACGCCAGATCGCATAGCTGAGCAGTATGATATTCTTTTTGTCTCTTGTGAGCATCTCCGTATGGCGGGTATTGAACACCCTGCTGCGCCCGTCGATAATCGCGTATCTCTCGAACGGCCATGGAAGCTTCCTGTGCAGGCCGGCATCCTTATAAACATTTACCGGCTTGCCCAGCCGCGCTACGACTGCGTATTGGCCTTCCCTCACCTGTAAAGTAAACATGTAGAAAAGGATCACACCCACCACTACCAGACCGCTGATGATCCTGAATATATACCTTCCCACTTCCGGCACCTCCCGGGCCTTAAAAACTCTTTTTAAAGAACTGCCTGAAATCGACCGTTATCGGCTCTTTGTTGTCTATAAACCTGTCGTCCACTATATATACACGCCCCTCGCCGAGCACTCCTTCGAGTGTCTCGAGCCTGCTTCTGAACATGTACAGTTCAGGCTCCACCCGGTACTGGGAATATAAGGCGGTGAACTTTGCAGCCGCTCCTCCCGCGTCGGACAGGCGTGAGTATTTGTATGACAGCGCGGTATTCACTTTTTCCACGCTTGTGGACTCGGCGATGGGGATCGACTGGAGCTTGTATGCGTTCGCTTCTATTACCATTCTCTTCTTGTCGATCTTCGAGCTGACGACCGCCTGGTAGTCGCGCGCGACCTCGATGGGCGGGTGAAGACCTTTGAGATAGAAAGCGACGACCTCGATCCCCAGCCCGCTGTCGTCGGCGGCTTCCTGTATCTCTCCCTTGACCCTTTCAACGAAAACCTTAACATTATCGCTCAGGATTCCGTCGAGATCCTTGCCGATGGTCTCGAGCAGCAGCACTCGGTATGCGACTTCTTTTAACACCGCATCCGGATTCTGACAATTAAATGTAAAATCATAAGCGTTTTTTATTTTCCATACGAGTTCGGCATTCACCGTTACGAGGTCACGTCCGTTGCCGACGAGCAGACTGTATTCCCGGGCCGCGTGAGATTTCGTCCACAGCAGGCTGGCATTGGGTTTCGATTCTTCATAACCGATCGTCATCACATTGAGGCGTGTCACCGGCACCTTCAGAACCCTGTCCACCGGCCACGGCATCACAATGTGCAGTCCGGGTTTCAGTGTTTCGCGCGTCACGGGCCGACCGAACCGGAGATGAATGCCCTCCTCGAAAAGCGTGACCATTACAAGTGAAGACCACAGCCAGGCAAGCAGCACAAGTGCAAATGTAATCGGCCCGATGGCCCTGCGAATGAAGTCGATCGCCCAACTGCTCTTGAAGTTCACTCCGAACTGTTCCTCAAGATTCGTTGCGATACTGCTTATCGGGTTGGCACCGGAAACGAGGAACCGCACCACAAGGTAATCGGTCTGCACCGTGATGTCGGTAATGGGTTTTTCCTCGGCGAAACATGCGGCGACAGACCTGATAATTATCTCGGCGGCGAGGAACAGATAAAGAATCAGAAATATGCTGTGGCCCGTCTTCTCAAGGTTCGGAACCCCGAGCCCGTGAAGAATAAAAAGAGCCGCGCTGACCATCAACTGCCATATCGCGAGTTTAAAAAGATGCTCGAGACCGGCTGCTTCGGGAAAATCCTTCCCGCTGTACTCGGACAGTAATCTCGATATGACAAGGCACACAAACGCGAGCGCCACACAAAGGACTCCGAAACCATAGACCTCTTTGCCTGCCGCAGCCGCAGCCGCCACCGCAGGCGCTTTAAACGAATAGTAAGCATAGAAAGCCAGCACTATACCGACAGCTGTCTGGGTCAGCACTCCGGACTGCAAACCTCCGGATTGCATATTCCACCAGGCCCGCGCGCTACTGTTCTCCCTGCCGCCTGACTCCGATTCGTCGCCTATATTCAAATCGTCGCCGCCGGAAATTTCCTCGCATCGCACTCTGAACACAAGCAGCCTGTATACGAGAATTTCCGTAACGGCAATAAAGAGGAAAAAAACACCTGCACTGTTAAGAAGGGGAGTATGGTACCTGCGCCCGAGATAAATAAAAACAATACCTGCAAGCGAACTGACAACAGTCAGTACAGCCATCGTTTTTTTCTGCTCGGCTGCCTCTCGCGGAGCGCGGGAATGATAATTGTGTTCTTCTTCGTCGGCACTCATAATGAAAACTCAATATGCAATTATTATAGTCGTTATCATCGGGAATGCACTAAATATTTTCAAATAAAACGACATAAATTATCGTTGAAAAGCCTTCTATTTTTGTCGGATAATACTTATTTCCCGGGGGGGATAATACGCACCTCGGGCTCAAGCCTGATGCGAAATTTCTTCATTACTTCCTTTTGTATCTTTTCTGAAAGTGTTAAGACATCCGAGCAGGTTGCGCCGCCGCAATTAACTATGAAGTTGGCATGAATATCAGACACCACAGCGCCGCCGACACGCTCACCCTTGAGACCCGCCCTGTCTATGAGCGCTCCTGCCGAGTTCCCCTTCGGGTTCTTGAAAAAACTGCCTGCGCCGGGATAATCCGATGGTTGCACACCCTTCCTTTTCCTGTTCACTTCTTCGATTCGATCCTTCAAAAGCGAGGCGGGCGCGTGGTCGAACTCGAAACCGGCTGAAATAATCACCCATTCGGTCAGGTCCTGAAACAGGCTCCATCGGTATTTAAAGATGATATTCTCCTTCTGCACGCGCCTTATCTCGCCGCTGCCGTCAATCACTTCGACCCAATGGAGTTTGTCCGAAACCGACTGCCCCCATGCGCCCGCGTTCATATATATCGCGCCTCCGATTGTGCCCGGAATGCCGACAAGACTTTCCATACCGCCCATTTCTTTCTCGACCAGCGCCCTTATGAGCGGATGCAGCAGCACACCTGCTCCGACTTCCACACGGACACCTTTCAGCTTCGACTTCCTCAGCCCCGTTCCCAGCCTGATGACGCAACCCCTGTACCCTGAATCGGCAAACAGGAGATTGCTGCCCTGTCCGACAAAGATATGTGGAACACGTCCGTTTCGCAGAAAGTTAACGGCCTCTACGAGATCGTCCACATCCTTCGGCTCGAAAAACACATCGCAGGGACCACCGATTCTGAATGTTGTGTGTCTGGACAGGAGTTCGTCCTCGCGGAAACGTCCGCGCACCCTTCCGGCCAGTTCATTCTTCCAACTCATAAGTGATAGCCCTGATTGTATTCAATAAATGATTATAATTTATTTTGACAAATGTAAAAGAACTAATTAGTAAAATATCTGCCGAATTGCGTATGTGATAGAGCCAATTGCAAAATTATGTTCGTAGCGAGGTCGAGCGAAATTGTTCAGAGCAAGGCGGAGGTGTAAAATCCTCGCAGGCGTACTTGTAGAGTACGTCGAGACGATTTTATGCCGACAACGCAGCTATGGACAATAGCAGCCGACCGTAGCAGAATCAGAATTTTGCAATTGGATCGATAGTAATAAATAATTATTCTGATATAATATCTACCCGGTGCTTCGGCGCGACTACCGGAAAGTTATTGGATGATGAAAGGTAACTGAAATATGGATCCGAGTCTGCTGACGGGAATAATTATTGGATGCCTTGCGTCTACGACAATGAATGTCGGCAAAGGTATACAGAAGATGAAGGTGCATGTTTTAAAAACAGGCAGGAAGATAACAGCACCGGAAAACAGGAAGGATTTTTCCATCTGGCTCCTTGGGGTCTGCATGACGGGCGCTGCCGGATTCCTCTTCACACAGGCGATGAAGATGACCCCGAATCCTTCAGTGATTTCGTCTCTCAACGGGATCGGACTCATCGGGCTGGCACTGTTTTCAATGTTTGTCCTGAAAGAAAAGGTGGGGCTCCGCGAGTGGTTCGCGGTTCTGATGATTATCTCCGGCACCGCACTTTTTCAATATTTCAATAAATCCGGTGAAGCCACGTCCGAGTATACAATGGGAATGCTTCTTATCGTTCTTGCGGCGGTGACAGTGATATCGGCCGGGCTGATCATTGTCACCAGAATGCTCAATCGGGGACAGGCTTATGTCTTCGCAGGCATTGCCGGCACTTGCCTCGGCGTGATGATGATATTTTTCGATATGGCCAGCGCCGACAATACCAAATCATTCGCGCAAATTGTTTTTTCACTGCCGTTCTTCATCGGCTTCATGATCGGCAATGGTGCTTTCTTGATGACGAACCTCGCTTTTTTCCACGGAACAGGCATTGTTATTGTCCCAACTGTCAATTCGGTACTTATAATTGTTCCGATGATAATGGAGATTTTCCTTTTGAAGGTTGTCCTGAATCCCATTCAGTATGTTGGCGCGGCAATTATAATAGTCGGAGTTATCCTGATCACGACAGGCGCTGAAAAAAACGGCGAGAGGGACGGTACTAATGAGCAACACGCAGGCAATGCGGCCCGCACGGCATGATTGTTTTCGTGTCGTGAAGCGCGATCTGTTTCTCGTGCAGTGGCTGAAGCCCGGTGAATAACTATCAATTGAAGGAGAAACCGACATGAAGTTAAGTGTTAAAACACAGGACATAACGAATGTCAAATGTGATGTGCTGATAGTGAACCTGTTTGATGGAGTGAAAACGCCCGGCGGGGCCACGGGCGTTGTGGACAAAGCGCTGGGCGGCGCCATTGCAAAGGTGATAAAGAACAAGGAATTCACCGGCAAAAAGGGGACAACTGCTGTAGTCGACGGAACCGGAAAAATCGGTGCCGGTCGAGTAGTGATTGTCGGCCTTGGAAAACAGGAGGAGTTCGACCTCGATTGTGTACGGCTCGCAACTGCAAAGTCGCTGTGTAAGGCGCGTGCTATGAAGGCGAAGTCTGTAGTCACGATCATGCACGGCGCAGGCACGGGCGGACTGTATCCTGCCGACACAGCGGCTGCTATTGCGGAAGGCGCTCTGCTCGGACTCTACAAGTTCGACAAATATGTCTCGAAAAAAAAGGATGACGAAGCAGAAAAAATCAACGAACTATACATTTGCGAAATTGACAAAGGCAAAACGGCGGCAATCAGAAAAGGTCTCAAACTCGGGCAGGAACTCGCCGAATCAGCCAACATGGCGCGCGACCTGATCAATGAACCGCCCAACGTGCTGAACGCTGCCGGGCTTGCCCGCCACGCCCGCAAACTCGGCAAAAGAAAGAATCTCTCTGTGCGCATCTACAACAAAAAAGAGATCAGGGCAATGAAGATGGAGGCTTTCCTCGGTGTAAACAAAGGCAGCAGGAACGATCCTTTCTTCATCACCATTGAATACAAGGGCGCACCGAAAGTGAAGAAGACAATGGGCATTGTCGGAAAAGGAATAACTTTCGACTCGGGTGGTCTCTCCCTGAAACCCTCATCTGCCATGGACACAATGAAAAGCGACATGTCCGGTGCCGCCGCCGTGCTGGGCACGATGGACGCTATCAGCCGCATCGCACCGAAAGTTAATGTCACCGGCGTAATCGCCACAACGGACAACATGCCGGGTGGCGGCGCGCAGTGTATCGGTGACATCGTGCGCGCGAGCAACGGGAAAACTATCGAGATCAAGAACACAGACGCCGAGGGCCGCCTCATCCTCGCGGACGCGCTCGCATGGTCGGCAAAGAAAGAGCTGAACCCGATCATCGACCTCGCAACTCTTACAGGCGCATGTGTCGTTGCTCTTGGAACATACCGCACGGGCCTCTTCTCGAACGACGACAAGCTTGTCGAAAAGATTAAAAATGCGGGCGCGAAGACCGGCGAAAAGTACTGGCGCCTGCCCATCGATCCTGAATATTTTGATGCCGTCAAAACTGATATAGCGGATATGAAAAATGTCGGCGACAGGAATGCCGGCGCAACCACCGCTGCTCTCTTCCTGAAAGAATTTATCGGCAAAGATACGCAATGGGCCCACCTGGATATTGCAGGCACGGCTTTTCTGGAGAAGCCGCAGGGGTACTATATCAAAGGCGGTACAGGCGTTGGTGTGAGAACACTCGCCACTCTTGCGATGGATATGTTCTAAACCCAATACCGTTTGCTTAATGCTTTTTACGACAGGCGAGACGCCTGTCGTACTGCCGCGATGCTGTGAGATACAGTAGCACAGGTGTCCCGCCTGTGGCTGGGCATGACCCTAAGTAAACGGTATTGGTTCTAAACCGTAACGATTCGGATTCGCTGGTGACGCGATCCTGAATTATTGTCAATACCGTTCAGTCAAGATACATTGGGCTCCTTATCGCGCGTAAGCGACAACATGTTGTCGCTATGCAGATGCCGAGGTGAACGCGGAGCGTTCAGTCGTTGTGTTCCGGGTCGGAGCGCCCCGGAACGATGAAAAACCTGAGTGGACGAGTGTGTGTGCGATGACGTGTGTGCGATGACTGTGGGAACAATGAAACTCTGTGTGCCGTGCTCAAACCGCATTTGTTTGGGCACGCAAATGCGCCCACAGCGTAATACACATGGCCCGGCACATAACGTACAATGATAAAAACCGGGAAACAGTGCCCGTTTACATACCGCCCCCGTCCCCTGCCGATAAAATTCGGCGCAGGTTTCAAAAACGAAAAAGTTCAGTTATAATACTAATTTATAAAATCATGGTCACGCAATCAGCATTTTGGGATTACGCACCTGGCAACTTCGATTCAATTTTTAAGTTTTTGACATAGCAATATGAGGGGCCGCTATGAATCGTGTCAGAATGACGCTTATTGTTCTTTCTTTCGCATGTGTAGTCTGTTTTATATTCGAACGCCCGGCACACGCCTATCTCGACATGGGCACAGGCAGTTTTTTCCTGCAGGTCGCCATCGCTTCGTTCCTCGGTGTGCTGGTGACGCTGAAGATATACTGGCGAAAACTCAAAAAGCGGTTGGCCCTGATTTTCTCCAGAAAAAAGGACCCTCCCGACAATGAAGTCTGAGTCGATGCACGATAGTTCATTTCGCGACCCGAGCGGTTTTATATTTTACAGAAATAATGTTCTTTACAGACAGGTTAATCGCGTTTTCCAGGACGATTTCGATCTTTTCATTGATTCCGGGCTGTATGCCGCTCTCGCGAACAAAAAATTTCTGATACCGCACGAGGAAGTCGACGTCACGCCCGCGGTTCCATCGACCTCATACAAAATCATCAAACCGGAGATTGTGCCGTTCGTGTCGTATCCCTACGAGTGGTGTTTTTCGCAGTTGAAAGACGCTGCGCTTATGACGCTCGATATTCAGAAAACCGCCCTCGAATACGATATGACTCTCAAGGACAGCAGCGCGTACAATGTGCAATTCATAAACGGAAAACCTGTATTCATCGATACGCTCTCATTCGAGAAATACGTGGAAGGCAAACCATGGGTGGCATACGGACAGTTCTGCCGCCACTTCCTCGCGCCCCTTGCACTTATGAGCTACAGGGACGTACGCCTTAACCAGCTTCTTCGCATTTACATCGACGGCGTGCCCCTGGACCTTGCAAGCAAACTGCTCCCGTTCTCCACACGTTTTAAATTCTCGCTCCTGACGAACATACACATTCACGCCGGAAGCCGGAAACATTATTCGGACAAAGCTATCAAGCCGTCCGGGGGCAGAGTCAGCCGCATGGGATTGCTCGGACTCATCGACAATCTTGAATCCACTGTGAAGAAACTGCGATGGGAGCCCGGCGGCACCGAATGGGCCGATTATTACAGCGACACGAACTATTCGCCTGAGGCTTTCGAGCGCAAGAAACAGGTCGTGGCGGAATTCCTTGACGAGATCAAGCCCGCAACGGCCTGGGACCTCGGCGCAAACACCGGCGAGTTCAGCCGTATCGTGAGTAAAAAAGGTATCTACACCATATCGAGCGACACGGACCCTGCGGCGGTCGAACGTAATTATCTTCATTGCAAAAAAAACGGTACGTCCAACATTCTGCCGCTGTTGCTCGATCTGACGAATCCCAGCCCGAGCCTCGGCTGGGCGGGCAGCGAAAGAGATTCCTTCATCGCGCGAGGACCTGCCGACGTGGTTCTGGCGCTCGCGCTGCTGCATCATCTCGCCGTTTCAAACAATGTGCCGTTTCCCCGAATCGCGGATTTCTTCAGCAGGATTTGCCGAAGTCTCATTGTTGAATATATACCGAAGAGCGATTCGCAGGTCCGTAGATTACTGGCGACAAGAAAAGATATTTTTTCGGATTATACACGTGAAGCGTTTGAAAAAGCCTTCGAGAAGCATTTTAAAATATCCGGATCGGAAAAACTTCGAGATTCGGAGCGGGTCCTTTACCTCTATCGTCGCAGGAGTTGAAACAATTGAAAAAAACACTGCCGTTCCACCCGATATTATTCGCCGTTTATCCCGTTTTGCTGATATACATGGTTAATGTTGCGGAGATGCCGGGCGCGGAAAAAAATGTCGCTGTTCTGTCGGCTGCTATGGTCGTGATCGCGCTTATAATATTGGATATCCTGCAATTCATTTTCAAAAACATCCTGAAGGCGGCTCTGCTCACTTCGCTGCTCATTTTGCTGTTTTGTTCTTACGGACATGTTTATGACGCATTCATCCACACAAACTTATCCGCGATATTTTCGAAAAACCGTTATCTTTTCCCTCTCTGGACAGTTCTGATTTTCGGGGGCTCGTTCCTGATAATCAGAATCAAAAAAGACCTCACAAACTTCACGAAAATACTAAACTTCATCTCTGCCGCCCTGATAGTAATGACCGTGTTGAATATCTATCAGAGCAGACGGGAGCTATCGAGCGTCAACACAAAGGTACGGAAAGCGAGTCAGGCGGAAAAAACCGAAGCCGAATCCGCAACGCCGGCAAATCCGCACGACATCATCTATATGATTATCGACGGTTACCCGAACGAAACCACCCTTAACGATACTTTTCATTGCGATATAAGCGATTTCACCGATTATCTCCGCAACAAGGGTTTCTATATCGCGACAAAGAGCACGTCCAACTATATGTATACCCCCGAGTCGCTCTCGTCTTCCTTGAACATGACATATCTCGACGGATTTATCGATCCGTTGAGAAAAAGAAGCGACTTTGATAAAAGCGCAATATCAAAACTTATCGCGGTCATAGAAGACAATAAAGTCAAGGATGTTCTCAAATCACAGGGTTATAAAACGATCCATTTTTCATCCATCTTTCAACTGACTAACCGCAACAGATATTTTGATGTGTCAAATAAATGCGCCGGCGCGTTCGAATTCTGGTTTGTCTTTCTTAAATCGACAATGCTGCTGCCATTCTCAGACTATTTCGAGCAGTTCAGCAGCAACAAGCAAACCGATTGCGTCACTACGGATATTCCGAAAATCGAGCAGGGGAAAAGACCTTTCTTCGCGTTCGCGCACATAGATGTCATCCATTATGGATGGGTTCCGGGTTCTCCGCGCTATTGCAGCGACCTGAATTCTGTAAACGACAAGCTGAAGATCATGCTGGATAAAATTTTTACGGCATACAAGACACCTCCGATAATTGTAATGCAGGGCGACCATGGAACGCTTACAAAGTTCCAGCAATTCGAAAAAGAAGGCAGGAAACTGGAACCTGCATTGTTTAACTCGCACGACGTCGGAGTCGACGAGATGTTTCGCGAGAGGATGCGGATATTCAACGCATACTATCTGCCCGACGGCGGCGAATCTCTCCTCTACGATAGAATCACTCCGGTAAACACATTCCGCGTTATATTTGATTATTACTTCAACATGAATTTCGAATTGCTGGACGACAGGAATTATTTCCCCGAAGGCTGGGGAGGCACACAAAGGTTCGACTTCGTTGATGTAAGTGATCGGGTCAGATATTAGGCCCTCAAGTTCTCCGCAAGCGAAACACTTTACAAAATGGCCCGCCCCCACCAGCCGGCGGCAACGAACGCTGGACCTGCCCGGCATTCGACTGCGCGTACCCGGTACGCTCACATAAGAAAATATAAATATCTCGATAAACACTGGCTTTATTGCGTTTTTACGTTGGGAAGTTCAGACTAACCCTGAACAATTTCATTTGATTTCGCTACAAATATCATTTTGCAATTGGCTCTACCTGCGTTTCACTGGCAGCCGGGAACATCTTTAATACATCGGAATCCGAGAGTTTCGATTGACGCACAGCTCTCCGGGCCTGCATTGCTTCAGGCAGCTGGCCGACAGCGCCGGCGAGTCCTGATGCGAATGAGAAGTTTCCCGCTGCCGTTTCACGTATCAGCCTGGGCAGGAGCCATAATATATGTGCAATGGTAAATTTCATGTCGTGAAGGTTCTTCCAGATAAAAAGAAACATATTTTTCTGCATAATAGTTTTTATCTGTTGTCTTGTGTACATCTTCCCGGCAGTAGCGGCACCTTTATGCACCATCTCCGCCGCGGGGGTATAGATAATCCGCCATCCATGTCTGAGCGCTCTCCATGACAGGTCGAGGTCCTCATGATAAAAGGGGGAAAAAAGTGGGTCGATACCGCCCAGTTCGAGGAATTTATGTCTGTCGTATATGGACTGTCCGCCAAGCGCATGAAGGGTAAGACCCGGCTCATCGCTTCCCGCCGCGAGATACCAGAAATATCCTTTTCCGACAACGGGCCGCCTGCGACCGGCCTGAACTGTTGTTCGGTCCCATTGAAATACCTTTCCCGTTACCGCGAAAACTGATTCATCATCAAATGGGCAAAGCAGGGCGTCAATACAACCGGGTTTCAACAGCATGTCGTTATTCAGAAAAAACAGATAGGCGTTTTCCGCTGCACGCGCTCCGTCGTTCAATGCGAAAATAGCCTTATTTTCATCCAACCGCAGAATCCGCACTTCCGGAAAATTATCTTTAAGAAAGCGACAGGTATCGTCGGTACTTGCATTATCCAGGACAATTATCTCATCTCCGGCACCACGGCTTTCGACATGCTCCACTATTGAAGGCAGACATTCGGCAAGGATGTCTCTTCCGTTATAAGTCGGTATTAGAATGGAACACGTACGCATTATTATAAACCTGAAGAATTTTTAGCCCGCATTGGTGAAATATGCGGGTTAAAAACGATTGTTATCTGACACGAGCGATACGACCTCAATTATATCCCGCATGAAAATTATGTAAAGCAGGAGTGGCAGCAACTGGTTTTAGCCCGCATTGGTGAAATATGCGGGTTAGTATCTTATGAAATGCTACGCAGGATGGTAAAGAAATGCTGAAAAGAGATCGGTGAAAGCTGGAGCTTCCAGTTACAGGCGTTTCCAAGGTAGACCTTGGAAACGATGAAACTCTGTGTGCCGTGCTCAAACCGTAGACCGTGCGTGTGCCGTGCTCAAACCGCATTTGTTTGGGCACGAAAATGCGGCCTGTTTGGTTCCGGCTTTGCCGGTTTTCGGAACTATCGAAGTCCCTGTTGTTGTCAAAGTGTACCGGTGGATGCTATCCTGTCTTCACAGGATAAAGACACAGGAAACAGATCAGCGCATGAGCGAGCGATTTCAATTTTTGAAAAATACAGGTTATGCCCTGCTTGGACAACTGTTCCAGCAGGCTCTGATGATTATATATTTTGTCATCGTTTCCAGGTATCTTAATAAAGCTGAACTTGGAGTGTATTCATACGCTGTTTCAACAGCAGGACTTTTCCTTGCCGTGGTGGACCTCGGCATAAGCACCCTGATAGTGAGAGAGATCGCCCGGGACAGGTCGACAATAAAAACATTGATGCCTCAGGTAGTGGGATTGAAAACGACAGCCGGTTTGATAATGACGGCGATTCTGTGGGGCGTCAGCTTCATTGCAGTCCCCACTCCGGAGGCGGGTTCCGCTCTCCGCCTCATGTCGCTCATATTACTGCTCAGTCCCCTCCTTACATCTTATGTTGTTATTTTTCAGGCGACGGAACGACTGGAGCTCAGGGCGATCACGCAGTTTATGAACCGCGCGGCGATGCTTGCGGCCCTTGGCGTTGTCATCTTCCTCGGATACAGGATTAAAGGAGTTATCGCCACCCAGTTGTTCGGTGTATTCAGCATTATGCCTGTGGCATTCTACCTGACAAAAAAATATTACAGTTCCGTCGGGATAGGGTTTGACATTAAAGTGTGGAAGAGTATCCTGAAGCGTGCGGTTCCATTTATGGCAATGAGTGTGATCTGGGAGATATACAACCGGATCGACCAGATTATTATTCCCTACCTAGACAGCATGGAAGGTAACGGACTGTACGCAGTGGCCTTCAAGTACTCCTTTGTTTTCATCGGCATACCAACGGCTGTAAATTCAGTCGTATATCCTTATTTTTCAAGACGTTCTATGGTATCGGATGCCCCGGTTATATCCGCAATGGCGGAGTTATACAAATATATGGGAATTATCGGTCTGGCAATTACGGTATTCACCGCTGTTCCGGCCAGGGAATGGATCGTTCTTTTTTCCGGCGTTGAATATGCGGAGGCCGCCCCGACTCTTGTTGTTCTGGCTTGTTGCATCCCTTTCATTTTTTACAACTCAGTCAATATATCCGCCCTGTATTCATACAACAGGCAGTACAGCGTTCTTTTGTATTCAATTATAACGATAATAACGAATCTGGTTCTGGATATGATACTTATCCCGCGTATAGGTAATATCGGCGCCGCCTGCGCTTCGCTGATAAGTATTATTGTCATGTCGACGGCCACACTACTGGCCTGCAAAAGAATATTCGATATAAAACCGCTGCTCCTCAATAACATCGGCCCGTTGATAGCTGCCGTCTGCATGTTTGCCACACTGATATTTGCAGCCGATTATAATCTTCTTATCCGAATCCCGGCGGCCTCGGCGGTTTTCGCGGGCGCGCTCGTGATTTCCGGGACAATAACGAAAAAAGATTTCGTGCAGTTCTCCGATATGTTACACGGTAATTGATTCATTCTCAGGTTTCCTTTGCTATATAAAAAATCAATGTTTATAATTGTATAAAATACTTAACTTGGAAAACAAAAGAGCAGCATTATACGGCGGTTTGAAGGAAACATGGGCAAAATCGGTTTTTTGAGACGAAAGATCAACGCATGCAAAGTGTGGAGATATAAATATCTGTGGTTGAACAGAAAAATAGTTTCTACGCCTGCTCCATCGGCTATTAACCTCGAACCCACGAATAAGTGCAATTTGAGGTGCAGATTTTGCTCAAGAGATTTCAAGAACGAGTCCGGATTTATGGATATGGGTCTGTACCGGTCGATAGTTGATCAGGCGGCAGCTATAGGAGTGATTTCCATTAACCATTACCTTGCCGGAGAGCCGCTGCTTCACTCCGGGCTCGTGGATATGATCGCTTATGCATCGGACAAAAGACTTTTCACATATATGCACACAAACGCAACCCGCCTGAACCGTGAGTTGTCCGGAAAGCTGATCGATGCAGGGCTCGATTCGATAAGCTTCAGTTTCGACGGGGAAAACGCGGCGGAATACGAAGCTAACCGTATCGGCGCAAAATATGAAAAGACACTGGGGAATATAATAGGTTTCCTCACGGAAAAGCAAAAAAGGGGCACGGTGAAACCCAGGACCAGAATACAGTTTATCAGGGAAGTCGGAACTGCGGGAAACGATGATTGGAATATGGATATTTCTCAATCATTCAAAGATATTTTCAAAGGGTTGCCGCTTGACGGCTTCCACCAGATCCCCGCCGAGAATATAAGCGGAGAGAAGCCCGAGTTTTCAAGAGTGACCACGCACTATTTTCCATGTTTTCAACTGTGGGCCGGAATGAGTGTATCATGGGACGGTCGTGTGGTCGGTTGTTGCGCGGATCTCAATGCCAGGTTTATCATCGGTGATCTCAGAGAACAATCGATACTTGAAGTATGGAACTCGGAAGAATTGAAGGATATGCGCCGAAAACTGATCGAGGAAAAGTACAGGGAAGTTCCACTGTGTCGCGATTGTTCTTTCCTGTGGCACGACGAGCCGGTTGTGTACAGTCCGTTTTCTTTTTTCAAATCGATGGTCAAAGACGTTATCTTATCCTGAACATTGCAACATTTTGCCAGGTGAGAATTTTGTGGGGACACGATCCGGAATTAAAGGGCAAATTCCGGTCATATCCCCGAAATTTACACATAAGAGCCAATTGCAAAATTATGTTCGTAGCGCTAGGGAGGTCGAGCGAAATTATTCAGAGCAAGGCGGAGGTGTAAAATCCTCGCAGGCGTACTTGTAGAGTACGTCGAGGACGATTTTGTGCCGACAACGCAGCTATGGACAATAGCAGCCGACCGCAGCAGAATCAGAATTTTGCAATCGGCTCATAATATTGAAAAACGCACAAGATCAGTTAAGAGTACCGTTATGAATCGTTTGTTATTAAACAAATATACCGAAGGATTCCTGAGCCGCATCTACAGGATGCTGAGAGAGGCTGATACACGCATACAATTCAGACGAATAAGGAGAGGAAAGAATGTAGTTGTTTATCCGGGCCTGGTAACCGCCAGACCGGAGAATATCGAAATCGGCGACAATGTCTCCATCAACCATAATGCAGTGCTGTACGCACACGACAATTCGTCGATAAAAATCGGAGATTACACCGCTATAGGTCCCGGCGTGATGATATTTACAGTGAATCACGATACGCGGGTTACAGGGTGCAAGTTCGCTGATGCCCATATCGAGGGGGATGTGATTGTGGGACGGAATGTATGGATCGGCGCCGGTGCGATCCTTCTTCCCGGAATAAGAATTGGTGAAGGAGCGGTCGTCGCTGCCGGAAGCGTTGTTTCCAGGGATGTCGAACCTTTCAGTGTGGTGGGAGGTGTGCCCGCCGCATTCATTTCACCGAGGAAAAAATAACCCTTCATTTTTCCCACGGAATCTGTGGATTGAAATAATGATAGAAGCGAAAAAGCACATCCGATAGAGCCAATTGCAAAATTATGTTCG
>JAJRTR010000153.1 GCA_024278215.1 bacterium | reverse complement strand
GACGGTAACTGGAGAGGCCCTCTCAATGGGGCCTCTCTTTCTTTTTCTCTCCAGTTATCGTCCTGAATGCGATAAACTCGCCTTTCTATCCTTTCTACACTACATGTTGTGGTCACCCACTTGATTCCCGGATGCCCCTTATATTTTAATACTTTAACTGCATGGCACACACAGGTGAAGATGAATAGGCATGGGACGGTGACCGCGCTTTTCATTTCATACGTCAACACAAAGTTGACACTAATCCGCAATATGCAGCGTTATAGAGTCGTCCGCGGTGAGGGCGCCGCTGTCGGTTACTTTGAATGTAATCGTGTGCGTGCCTGCCGAAAGTGTGTTCACGAGCGGCGCGATTATCAATGTGCTGAAAACGCCGTCGATGCTCGATGACCATTCGTAGCTGAGCCCCAGCGCGTCGTCCTCGGCATCGGAAGCGCTTCCCTGGAATGTTATGTAGTCGGCACCGGTATATGAAGCCCCGTCCGCGGGCGATGTTATCGACGCTGTCGGCGCAGTGTTCGCGTTTATTACAAGTTCGATAGAATCGTTGTCCGACAGGCCGCCGGAATCCGTAACTGAAACCGTAATCGTATGCGTGCCGGTGGAAAGAGTGCTCACCTGCACAAGCGGCGAGTTGCCTCCGAATGAACCGTCGATGCTCGATGACCATGCGTATGTCGTCATAATCGTCTCTTCCGCGTCGACGACGGTGCACTGGAATGTGATGTTGTCCGTCTGGTTGTAGGAGGCGCCGTCGGTTGGGCTGGATATGGTAACTTCCGGAGCGGTGTTGGCGCCTATGCTGATGGATACTGTAGTGCTGTCCGCCAGGTTGCCGGAATCTTTAACTGTAAGCAGTATAGTGTGGTCTCCGACAGAAAGGTCGTCCAGGGTGAATGTACCTGTTGTGCCGATTACTCCATCGGCATTCGATACCCACAGGTAGCCGAGTTCGAGCGCGTTTTCCTCTGCGTCTGTCGAGTTCAGCCCGTTAAAGGTTATAGTCTGTGTCTGGTTGTATGACGCTCCTTCGGCGGGTGAAGTGATAACAGCCGTCGGCGCTGTGTTTGCGCCGATAGTGATTGTAATTGTTGCGTAATCGGTGAGATTGCCTGTGTCGGTAATCGTAAAGGTTATCAGGTGATCGCCCTGCGACAGCGTGTCCACTACAGCGACCAGGTCCGTGGCGATTTCGCCGTCGATGTCCGAAGTCCAGCTATATGTCAGCTCACTCTGGTTGTCTTCCGCGTCGGTGGCGGAGCCGATGAAAGTGATACTCGCTGTTTCGCCGAAAGAGCTGCCCGTCGTGGGCGATGCGATCCCCGCGACAGGCTCCGTGTTCTGTTCTATAACGACAGTGATGGATTTCTGATCCGTGAGGCTGCCGCGGTCCGTCGCGGAGAAGGTGATAGTGTGTGTGCCGATGGAGAGGTCGCTTGTCTGGAATATCGCGTCGCTGCTGAGGCTTCCGTCGATATTTGAAACCCACGCGTATGTCAGATAGTTCGTTCCAGTGTCGGGGTCTGTCGCAGCCCCAGTGAACAGAATGTCTGTTGTGGCGTTATAAGTGCTGTTGTCGGCGGGCAGCACGATCTGGGCGGTCGGCGCGTTGTTCTGAGTGACAATCAGTGTCGTGGATGTGGAGGCCGCGAGATTGCCGGTGTCGGTGACGGAGAAAGTGATGGTATGTGTACCTGCGCTCAGGTCGTATTTGGTAAAATCGGATGTCTGCGCGATTTCGCCGTCGATGTCCGAAGTCCAGTTGTATGTCAGTGCACCGGAAGTATCTTCGGCGTCTGTGCCCGTGCCGGAGAATGAGATGTCGACAGTTTGAGCATAGGAAGCTCCGTCCGCGGGCGATGTTATCGACGCCGCGGGCGGCGTGTTGACATTGACTGAAATATTATTGCTGTCCACATCTCCGGATGCGGCTTTCACAGTCGTGTCACCGGCGGCCACACCCGTGACGACACCCGAGGGGTCGACGGTGGCGACAGAAATGTCGGCGGAAGTCCATGTCAGCGTCGGACACTGTCCCGAGCCCGTCCCGACGAAAGTGCAGGCCGCGGAAAGTGCCGATGTTTCATTGATGCCGAGATTAGTTATACTCGCCGGAGTGACGGATATGTTCTCGAGTGTGCCGACATCCACTACAGTGACGGCAACCGAGTTGCTGTCGATCCCGTTCGCAGATGCCGTGACATTCGTGTTGCCGACTGCGATTCCGGTTACGACACCCGACGCGCTGACTGTGGCAATGTCGTCGTCGCCCGAACTCCATGTCAGCGCCGGACATTCCGCCAGCCCCGACGATGTCCACAGACATACAATTGAGAGGTTCGAAGTCGCGCCAATCAACAGGCTGTCTATTGTCGAGGGAGAAACAGATAAAGTCTGAAGTGTGTCCTCGATCACTGTGACGCTTACAGCGTCGCTCTCGACCCCGTCGCTACTTGCTTTCACAGTCGCCGAGCCCGCGCCGACACCGCTCACAACGCCCTGCGCGTCTACTGTGACAACATTTCCATCGTCGGACGACCATGTCAATGAAGCGCATGAGGCGCTTCCCGATATCGACCACACGCAACTCGCCGACAGCGTCTGAGTCGTTCCCTCGATAAGGTCGTCAATGCTCGACGGTGTTACTGTAATCGAAGTAAATGTATCTGTAACACTCACTATAATTGTGTCGGAGGCGGACCCGTCCGAATTCGATGCGGTTATTGTCGCCGAACCAGCGCCGACGGATGTCACGAGCCCCGAAGCGGAGACCGTGGCGGCCTGCTCGTCGGACGACGTCCACGTCACGTCGCTTGTACAATCACCTGAAGTGCTGTCGATATAGGTGCAGCTTGCTGCCAGTTGTCGAGTAGCCGAAACGGTTGTAAAAGCGTAGCTGTCGGGAGAAACGACAATCTGCGTAATCATCGGGCTCAGCGCTCCGAAAGCAGCCGTAGCCGTCGCGTTCTGTGTGATAGTCACGCTCTTCGCCTGCGAGGTTTCGTAACCGGTCAACGACAAAACCACAGAATATGTGCCGGGTACAAGCAGCAGAGTCGCGTCGGTTGTATCCTCGATAGTCGTGCCGTCGATGGAGATCGACGCGCCTGTCGGAGTCGAAGACACAGACAGGGCACCCGTCACCTCCGGCTCGAAAGCGGTATCCGTCGAATCCTGCGCCGTTGCCACAACAGTCTCATTTGCGACGACAACAACGCTGAAAGTTATCTCGGTGAGATTTTCTTTAGTCGCCGTGCATGTCTGCGTTCCGGACGGCACTTCCTTTATCTCATAATATCCGTCGGCATCGGTCGTGTCGGATTTCCCCGCGCAGACGACAGTCGCGTTTTCGACGGGCGCGTAACCCGCCGGTACAGAGTCCGCGCTCCGTGCTGCTGTCTTCGCCACAAGCGCGTTCATATAGCCCGCAACAGTGCCCTCGCCCGGAGTTGTAGCGGCGACTCCGCCGCCACCGCCGCCGCAGCCTGCGAGAAGCATCACCAGTCCCGAAAGCAAAAAAAGTGAAATTCCGTATAATAGTTTTTTTGACTTTTTCACTGTCATGACAATATCCCCCCACCCTGTTATAAAATTGTAAGATTTCGATGATTGTATCGGGTTTGACAACAGCATCCACTGAATCATGTATAAAGCTACTGGTTACCTGCATACGCGAGGACAGTAAACTTTGAGATCTCCGGTACTTGCGCCTGGAACGACAGGTTTGAGAAAATTCAGATCGTGTTATACGGCATTGACAATCTGGAACAGCGGCATGAACATTGCCATCACGATGAATCCTACTATCCCGCCGATAGCTACCATGAGCAGCGGCTCGAGCAGTGACGTGAGCGCGTCAAGTGTGGCCTCGACTTCCATGTCGTAGAATTCCGCTATCTTGTCCAGCATCGCATCCAGATTTCCCGTCTCTTCACCAACGGCTATCATTTGCGTCACCATCGGTGGGAAAAGCCCGGATTCGTCCATCGGCACCGATATGCTTTCGCCTTCTCTGATGCTTTCGCGAACATTTTCGAGTGCTTCTTCCACGACTTTGTTTCCTGCTGCCTTGCTGGTAACCTCGAGAGCCTGCATTACAGGCACTCCACTGCTGAGAAGTGTGCCGAGTGTTCTGCTGAATCTTGCTACCGTAACCTTTTTATTCAACATACCGAATACCGGAACTTTCAGAACAAGCATATCCTTGTGATAGCGGCCTCGAGGTGTTCCCACATAATATTTCAGGGAGAAAACGGCTATTCCGCCACCGAACACAAAGAGATACCAGTAGTTTCTCATTGCTTTGCTGATATTGACGAGGAATAGTGTCATGGCAGGCAGTTTGACATTGAGTCCTTCGAATACCGTTATAAAAGTAGGAAGAACAAAAGTTAAAAGAAAAATGACGATTACAATGGCGAAAATAAGGATAACAGTAGGATATGTCATCGCGGATTTTACTCTGGCCTTTAGAGCCTGGTCTTTTTCGAGAAATTCCGCGATCCTGTTGAGGGTTTCGTCGAGCACACCACCGACTTCGCCCGCTTTAGTCAGGTTGATGAAAAGATCGGAAAATGTGTTTGGGTGCGCTGCGAAAGCTTCGGCAAGCGCCGAGCCTCCTTCGACTCTTATCCTGACATCCCTGATGATTTCCATCAGTTTTTTGTCGTCCACCTGTTTCTCGAGTATGTCCAGCGCCCTGACCAGTGAGAGACCGGCGCCGACCATTGTCGCGAACTGCCTGGCGAAAATCGAGAGGTCTTTCCCCTTCACCTTCTGGAACTTCGAGATAAATTCCGACATGTCGAAGGACTTCGATTTCAGGGCGATCGAAGTTACGATGTAGTTTTTTTCGCGGAGACGGTTACGTACGACCTGTTCGTTTTCAGCATCCATCGTGCTGGAAACGATCTGGCCTTTGGGGTCTCTTGCTTTGTAGGCAAAAGTCGGCATTTGATTCGCTGTTTTCCTTCCGAAGCATCGCTGCTGATACAATTCAGCAAATGCGGCGTTTATCACAAAGATTTTATCGTTATACAATCGAGCCAATTGCAAAATTCTGATTCGGCTGCGGGCGGCTGCAATTGTCCATAGCTGCGTTGTCGGCGCAAAATCTTCCTCAACGTACTCCACGAGTACGCCTGCGGGGATTTTGCATCTCCGCCTTGCTTCTGAATAATTTAGTTCGACCTCGCTTCGAACATAATTTTGCAATTGGCTCAATCAGGTTACACAATTACTTATATACCCGGGTGCGTATAGTTTCAAGCATCGCACATAACTTTGCTGATCATCCGTGTATCAACTTTTTAAGGTCGTCGGGGTTGAACGACCTTAACAGTGCATCCTGATAAGTTATCAGGCCGTTGGTGTAAAGGTCTTTGAGTGCCTGGTCCATAGTCTGCATGCCGACATTGCCGCCTGTCTGGATAGCGCCGTTTATCTGGTAGGCTTTGTTCTCACGGATCAGGTTTTTCACACCCGGGGTTGCGACAAGTATTTCGACAGCCGGCACGCGCCCCACGCCGCCTACACGGGTAAGAAGTTGCTGCGACAATACGGCTTCGAGGTTCATCGAAAGCTGTGTGCGTATCTGAGTCTGCTGGTGAGGCGGAAACACATCGACAATTCTGTCAATCGAGCCGGCGGCCGTATTCGTGTGCAGTGTGGCGAAAACGAGGTGCCCTGTTTCCGCGATAGTAATAGCCGCTTCCATCGTCTCGAGGTCTCTCATTTCACCGATGAGAATCACGTCGGGGTCTTCGCGAAGCACGGACCTGAGCGCTTTTTTGAATGATTTTGTGTCCAGTTCAAGTTCACGCTGGTTTATCATGCTTTTTTTGTGGCGATGCAGGTATTCGATTGGGTCCTCGATAGTGATGATATGGCAGTCGCGTGTAGTGTTTATGAGGTCGATGCAGGCGGCGAGTGTTGTGGATTTACCTGACCCTGTGGGACCTGTGACGAGAATGAGCCCCCTTGGTTTTGTGCAGAGTGTTTTTACGATTTTTGGTATTCGAAGCTCGTCGAGGGTAGGGATTTTCGACGGAATCACCCTCATGACGGCGCCGATGGAGCCTCGCTGCAGGAAAATGTTTACTCTGAACCGTCCTATGCCTGCGACACCGTAGGAGAAGTCGAGTTCGAAATTCTCTTCGAAAGCCTGCTTTTGCTGGTCGGTCAGCATCGAGTAGACAAGGCGCTGTGAGATAGTCGGGATGATTCTGTCTGTGTCCATCGGGACGAGATGACCGTCGATTCTGAGTACGGGCGGCAACCCGGCAGTCAGATGCAGGTCCGACGCTTTTCTCTGCACGGTCTTCTGTAAAAGTTCGTCAATATCAAGTTCCGCGATTTCTGAATTCATTTTCGATCTCTCATATCATGAATTTATTGTTGTTGATCCGGTCGTGGTTGCGGCGCGATATTGTGTTCATTACCGTAGCCGAATCGGAATTTTGCAATTGGCTCTTCAGTTGAAAATATACCACATAAGCGCCGGGCGCTCAATCACTATTTGAATTAATGCCGTACATCTTAAGTATCATCGTCAAATGCCGGTCGGGAGCTGTCGGGCAAATGGTGAATGAGTGGATGCCACAGGCAGGCGGACATGGTCAGGGCGACGGGATCAACGGCGCGGGTTTCACACTGTCGTCGATTCCGATCACTTTGAGGAATCTCAGTTTTATCCGCGCTATCTCCGCCCCGACAGTCTCAGGAGATTTGTCCGCCGCAATGACGACGCCCCCGGCTATCTGCTCGTGTCCGCCCGCCATCCCGTGACGCCCCGCGATCTTTTTTATCAGGCTGCCCGCTTTGCGTTTCCGGTTCCTTATTCTCAGCGACAAGTATATTTTTCCATCATCGCCGACCCCGACGGCCAGTACCCAGTGGACACCCCATAAGTTGTAAAACCAGTCTGCGAGTTCGGCAGTGATCTCGGGATAATCAATATCTTCGAGCACCGTGACGCAGGCATCTTCGTAAAGTTCGACATGCTGCAAGGCCCTGTAGAGCTGGCCGTAGTAACTGCGTGGGTGCAAGGGGTGTTCTATACGATGGATTTTCTTTCGGTCCATTTTATCCAGCAGATACTGATATTGCGCGATATCTTCGTTGCCTGCGTCGCGCCCCAGGTCGTATGTGTCGGTCTTGATCCCATACAGCAGCGCTGTTGCTTCAGCGCGCGGGAGCCTGACACCGGCGGCCCTGAGATAGCCGGTGACAATTGTGGAACTCGAGCCCATGCTGGCGTTTACATCCACGAACGCCGCCCTTTTCGTAAGTTTCCTTATGGGCCTGTGGTGGTCTATTACAATCTGGGGAATGATATTGTACGGCACGACATTGTTGCCCGCGCCGGGCTGTGTGTCCACCATAATGATTGTCCGGTATGTTCTCAGGTCCAGTTCGCTTATATCCTTCTGCACCTGATTGACGGGAATGCGAAGCTGTGCGACCATGCACCTGTTTTCCGCCCTGCCGATCATGCCGCCGTAATAGATCGAACCTGACGTATTGAATCGACGCCTCAGCAGCAGCCGCATCCCGAATGCCGCCGCCAGGCTGTCGGGGTCGGGGTTATTGTGCATCACGATGGCCGCTTTCCTCGACCTGATGGCAGCGCCCATTTTCGCAAGCAGCGCTTCCGTGTCTCTGCCTGCCGTATCCTGTGCGTTTTTGTCTTCCGGCATTTTCAGTTCCCGTTATTGACCGTTTCTCTCGATATCCATATTATACACTCACAGCGCATCGTGACCAATAACATTCGACATAACACGTGCCTGATATGAAGATGCGATAAGCGCCTGATTGCCGCCCCTGTTGTGTAATCAGGATCTTACGACTGAAATGCTACGCAGGATGGTAATGAAATGCTAAAAAAGAGATTGGTAAACGCAGAGCGTTCAGTCGTTGCGTTCCGGGTCGGAGCCCCGGAACGATAAGAAGCTGGAACGTCCAGTTCCAGGTGTTCCCGGGGTAGACTCTGGGAACGATGAAACCCAGTGTGCCGTGCTCAAACCGCATTTGTTTGGGCACGAAAATACGTCCTTTTTAGTTCCGGCTTTGCCGGGTTAGGAATCGACAAAAGAGGCAATTGCCCGAGGAACAGTATGGAAGCGCAGAGTGGAACATTGTATTCGTTGCTGCTTATCAGCGGGATGGCGCTTGTCATCCCGATTCTGCTGCATAAGTTCAGGCCCGCCAGGATACCAGTCGTCGTCGGTGAAATCGTTTGCGGGCTGGTGGTCGGCAGGACAGGTTTCAACCTTATAGACCCCGGCGACCCGTTTCTGAACCTTCTTTCTCTACTCGGATTCACATATCTCATGTTCCTCGGCGGGATGGAAATAAATTTTTCTCAACTGGGCCTGTCGCGGCGTGTTATTTCAAAACAACAGAAAAGCAAGCTGTCCTCGCCGCTTGTTCTCGGCGGAGTGATTTTCGCCATGACTTTCGCAATGAGCTATGTGGCAAGTCTTTTTTTAATGAGGGCGGGCTACATCACAGCGCCGACATCGCCCATGATACTCGCCGCGTTGCTGAGTACAACATCGGTCGGTGTTGTTGTGCCTACGCTGAAAGAAAGCCGCGACACGGAGAGCCCCTACGGGCAATCGCTGCTTGTCAACGCGATGCTGGCCGATTTCGCAACGATTCTCATTGCCACAATTCTTATTCTTTTCCTCACACCCGGCCAGCGGGGCTCGGAGTTGCTCGCGATCTCCGCGCTCTGCGCAGTCTTCTTCTTCGTATATCGAGCCGGCGCCCGATTCATGGCCGGATCGAGTGTCAGCAGACTGTATTCGGAACTGACGCACACGTCGGCTCAGTTGCGGATACGCACTGCTTTCGCGCTCATGCTTCTTTTCGCGATGCTGAGCAGCATAGTCGGCGTCGAGATCGTTCTCGGCGCATTCCTCGCAGGGGCGGTATACCGGCTGGTGTTCCATTCTACGGGGCTCACAGAGGACATGAAACTCGACGCCGTCGGCTATGGATTCCTGATTCCGATTTTTTTCATCATGGTCGGCGTCAAACTCGATCTGCCGGAAATATGGCACAGGCCGGAGCTCGTATGGCTGATTCTGCTGTTGCTGCTTATAGCCTTCGCGGTAAAACTCGTACCGTCCATGCTGCTGTCGTTCAGGTTTGGAGCCCGCAACGCCGCCGCAGGCGGTTTTATTCTCAGCAGCCGCCTGAGCCTGATTATCGCTTTTGCCGAGGTGGCAGTCGGCGCGGGGCTGCTCCAGGAAGAGCTGGAAGCTGTTTCCGTTATGATCGCTATTGTGACCTGTCTGGTCTCGCCCATGCTTTTCCTCGCACTCAGAAGCAATAGCGCTTTGCAGACAAAAACCGGCATCATTATTCTCGGTGCGGGCAAAGTCGGCAGACTGCTCGGCGAGCGGCTCGCCGACCGCCACCACTCTGTCGCCTTGCTTGATATCAATGCCGAAGCAGTAAAGAAAACCCGCAGGCTCGGGCTAAAAGCTATTCTCTATGACAAGTTGAGCAAGGAGACATTGCGACAGGCCGGAGCTGAAAACACCGGTGTCTTTGTCGCTGTGACTTCCGATGATACTGTGAATTTCGACGCCTGCGTTCTCGCGCGAAAAACCTTTCATGTCAGGCGAACCGTGGCACGTGTCGGCAATCCGCTTAACATCAACTTATTTATCGAAAACGATATCGTCCCTATGAACACAGCGCTTGCGTCTGTCATCGCGCTGGAAAATCTCATGTACAGACCACTTGTCTACAGCCTGCTCTCACACGAACAGGAAGGCACGGAAGTGATTGAAGTCGAGGTGCTTAATCCCGATGTCGTCGGACGCCGCATCAAGGACATTCCCCTGCCCGGCGATGCACTTGTACTGACTGTGAAGAAGGATGGACTCGTAACGATCCCTCACGGACAGACAGTACTTGAAAAAGGAAATTCTGTATCTATTTTGCTTACTGAAAGTTCTCTGCTCAATGTCGCCCGCACGTTCGACCCCGAACGACCCGACCACCAGATACGTTACCAGGATATTTGAATGCAACCCGGATTGGTGAAATATGCGGGTTATTTCCCTTTCCTGTATGCTTCGCGTGCATCAAGAACTTCCTTCAGGAATTCCTTGCCGATAATGCTTTCGAACTCATCATAGACAACTTGCGAATTATCGATAAATGCCTGTTTTTGTTCGGGAGTCAGTTCGATAATGTTGTAGCCAAGTTTGCCGAGTTGTCTGTAGGTTTCGGGTTCAGCCGCCGCCAGGTCTTTTCTCAATTGGCGGCCCATTATTTCGAGCCCCTGCGTCAGGTCCCGCCGCAAAGCTGACGGCAGACTGTCGTAAAACTTCTTATTAAATACGATTATACCTGCATGGTATGTGTATGCTATTTTTGTCAGATACAATTCGTTGCGTTTAAGTCCGCCGCCGAAAAGCTTGTCCCACGCAATTGCCGCATTGGGTGCTATGGACCCGCCGTTGACCATTCCGCGCGCATAAGCGCTGAAAACTTCCGTGGCCGGTATCGGTATCGGATTTCCGCCCTGCGCTTTCCAGAACGCGATATGCACGGGGCTTTCCCACGAACCGATCTTCACTTTCTTCAGGTCCGCCGGGGTGTGTATAGGCACACTCATCAGGAAATCCATAAACCCTATTTCCATTATCGTCGATGTCACGAGCCCCTTTGCATCCATTTTCTTGCGCAGGTGGGGCGTGATCACATTGTCAATCAGGTAATGCGCTTCATCATTGTCCCTGAAGAGAAACGGCATTTCGAGTATGTTCATTTCCGGGATGAAGTTTGCGAGTGTCGAGGTGTCGATGCCCGCGCCCTGAATGCCGCCGTGCAGAACCTGTTCGAGCATACTATCGTTGCTGCCCAGCATTCCCGAGTGCAGGTGTTTGACCACTACCTGACCTTTGGTTTTTTTCTTGATTTTTAGAATTGCCGTATTAATCGCTTTGCCCCATGCGCTGTAAGGCGTGATGTATGAGCCGATCTCTACATGGTATATTTTCTTCTTCGACGCCTGCGCATTCGGCATATAAATCACCGCGCACGCAATACAAATAATTACAAGGCAACTCGCTGCTTTTATTATTCTCATTTCTGTACCGGTCCTATTCTGAAATCACCCTTCACTTCTCACAATACCCTTTGCTTCGAGTTCGGCAAGGTCGGCATCGGCAATGCCGATTTGCGCGAGCACTTCCGCCGTGTGCTGTCCGATTTCCGGCGGAGGCGCGGGTTCGACAGGCGGAGTGCGCGACAGCTTGAAAGGAAGCCCTGTCTGGCGCATCTCGCTACCGTCGGCAAGCGGAACATTTATGACCATGCCGCGATGCAGCAGTTGCGGGTCTTCCAGCGCCTCGTCAAGCCCGTTCACCGGTCCGAAACAGACTTCCTGTTCCTCGAGCAGATCGCACCACTCTTTTTGGGTTTTCGTTTTAAAAAGCTCTGTAAGTTCAACACGCAGTTTTTCCGCTTCTTCACCTGTGCTGAAGTGCGCCACTTCGAGGTCCTCACGCCCGACGAGTTCACAGAATTTTTTAAAGAATTTCGGTTCGATAGCACCGAGCCCCACATACTTGCCGTCGGCGGTTTCGTAAGTTCCGTAACATGCCTGCAGGCCGGTAAGCGTTGTTTGGCCTGCGCGCGGCACGGGTTCTCCAGCCTCGATGGCGCCGACATCCATGGGCAGCAGCGAGAACGCGGCGTCCGCGAGCGACACGTCAAGCGCCTGCCCTTTGCCCGTCTTCGCCCGCTCGATAATCGCAGCCTGGATAGCGATTACAGCAGACATCGCACCGGCCAGGTCACCCACCTGAACACCCGGCAGCACAGGCTTCCGGCCCTTCTCGCCCGTCAGCGACAGCACACCTGTGTAGCCTACATAATTGATGTCGTGCCCCGCCCTCATGCTGTACGGCCCGTCTTTTCCGTAGCCGGTGAGCGAACAATAAATTATCGCAGGATTCAACTTGCTTGCCGTTTCGTAACCCACGCCGAGTCGCTCGAGCACACCGGGACGGAAACTGTCTACCACCACATCGTAGTTCTTAACCAGTTCGAGTAGTATTTCCACACCGCGCGGGTCTTTCAGATTCAGGGTTATGCTCTTCTTGTTGCGGTTGAGCACCAGGAAACGCACTCCGGTTTTGCCTATGTACGGAGGCAGCCAACGAACGTAATCGCCCTGGACCGGGTCCTCCACCTTCACTATCTCGGCGCCAAGGTCTGCGAGAATCATCGTACAGAACGGGCCCGGCAGCAGCCGGGATAAATCAAGTATTCTTATTCCCTCGAGCGGTGCGCCCATTATTGACCTCCAGGTATTCTCGCAGTTTGCCGTTGCGGGACACTGTCGTCAAGTTGCATACGGCTGTATTTACTTCTTATCTTCGCCGGTATATATCACTGCCAGTATCTTCGTTTCTTCACCTTCGCAGCAAGAAACCCTGTGCGGGATCGACGAATCGTAATAGATGCTGTCGCCGGGTTCGAGTATGTCCTTATGGTCGCCCAGCTGCACTTCCATTTTGCCCTCGAGCACCATAATAAACTCTTCGCCGTCGTGGCTGTATGCGTGCGTGTCCTTAACTGTAGCCTGTTCGAGTGTCACCATGAACGGTTCCATGTGGCGTCCCTTTTTGTCAAACGCCAGTGATTCATAAGAGTAACCGTACTTCTTGCCCTCCCTCGATGCAACGCGGGAAATATTTTTCCGCTCATCTTTTCGCACAATCGTGTACGGAGCTTCTCTGACAGTTTCGAAAAAGTATCCTATTTCCACATCCAGCGCTTTTGAAATCTTGATCAGCGTGCCAAGCGGCGGCGAGACCAGATGGTTCTCGATCTGCGACAGGAGTGCGGAAGAAAAACCAGACAACTCTGCAAACTGCTGGAGCGAAATGCCCTTCTCTTTCCTGAGTTGTTTAATCTTTTCACCGACCGGCATATCTTTTATTTCATCATTCATGGCTGATTCCTTTCTGTGTGCGTTCTCTCAAAGCATTATTATATGAGAAAATCTGCCCGGTGCAATGTCGGGCTCTCTTATGGGTGTCCGACTTGCAGGTAGATATTAAGAAGTCATGTTTGTAACCTGGTGGAAATAAGAGCAGTTATGCCGGTTCGGAACACATTCACTGAACGCTCCGCGTTTATCTTATATTTTCACTCCCCTGCGGCTTCGTCGTAATCGACATCTATTCTCTTGCCGGGAAGCGGGGGCGACGCGCTGTAAACTTCTTCGACTTCCAGACGCGCTATTCTTATCCCCAGACGTTTCCTGTATTCGGTAACTGTTCCCTTGACCTGGTATGCCACCGGGTCGAATGTGATCACGCAGGCAGCCACTTTAAAGGGAGGTTCAGGCAGGGCTTCGTTTTCATCCATCAGCGTGCCGGCACCGAATAACATAGTATCGTGACCGGCGGCGGTCAGAGAAAGTGCAGGTATCGCGAGCGGGTATCCGTCATCGTCGATGTAAGAAATGTATTTCGCCGCTTTTATGCGTGAAAACTTCTCGGAAACCTGCGGGGGCATAGGTCCGTCGAAGCTGTGGACGGGCTTTTTTGTCGTGGCGGCGATCAGCGCGATTTCGGCTATTCGCGCCGGCGACATCATTCCCTTTTCACGCCATGCTTCTTTTATATTGATAATTCCGGCATTGCGGAACCCGGTGTAGGCATTGTAGCGGTACATGTCGTGCATATTGAGTTTGTCGTATATTTCGCCGGTTCGTTCAAAGTGAGAGAAGTCGCCTTTTACAGACCATGAGTTCATATCAGGAGTGAAAACCGACGCGCCGACTTTCGAGTTTGCCAGCAGGTTTTTCTTAGTTTTCCATATCATCAATTCTCCGAATATAAGCGTGTTTGCGTCCCAGGCTTCGAGCGAAATAACAGGAACGATATTCGGAGTCCCGTCGGGTGTTGCTGTCGCCAGAAACTTCGGAGTGAATTCTCCGCCGAAGGTCTTTATAGCTCTCTCGTCAAGTTGATGTTTATCCACTTCATGCCTCCATGTTTATAATGTCCGTGTCACTTTCTTGAGGAACCGCGGATTGTCCGGGTCGAGCCCCTTCACCCGCGAGAGAAAGCAGGCGAAGAACTGGAAAGGAATGATATTGACTATCGGGCTTAGTATTTCACTCGTTCTTACGGGTATGCGGATCGATTGCGTGCCGAGTGATAGACTGCTTTTGAGCGGTGAGACAACAATTGTTTCGAGTTGTTTTTTATTCAGCCCGCTGCAGACTTCGTTAAGCTGCTTAGTTGTTTTTCCCTGCGGTATGCAGATAAAGACGGGGAACCCGGTGCCTGCTATGGCTATGGGGCCGTGCATAAAGTCGGCAGTCGAAAACGGGTGTGCCACAATATAACATGTCTCCATGAACTTCAGCGCCGCTTCCTGGACAGTCGAATAATTGAAGCCCCTTCCTATGAGAACGCATTGTTCCATGTACCGGTAGCGCTCGACAATCTCTTCCACCTGTTCCCTGGCGGCGAGGGTCTGCATCATAGCGGCCGGCAGATCTCTGATTGCCGCCAACAGTTTCGAGTCGCCCGAAAAAAAAGCCGCGAAAAGCATCAGGGACATAAGTTGTGCCGTGTAAGTTTTTGTGGCCGCCAGTCCCTTTTCCTTGCCGACCCGCAACATTATCGCGTCGTCGGCCGCCTTTGCGAGGGGTGATCCCTTTGTGTTTGTGATGCCGACTGTGTATGCGCCGCTTTGCCGCGCCGACTTTATCACACGCACGATATCCGGTGCCTGTCCCGATTGCGAGATACCGATAACGACACCTTTGCCGAGTTTAAGTTGCTTCCCATATACGGTTACGATGGATGGGGCCGCAAGTATGGTCGGTATCCCCAGATGCGACTCGAAAATATACTTGCCGTATCGCGCCGCATTATCGGAACTGCCGCGAGCAACTATCATTATATGTGATATATTCAGTCCTTTTGCTTTTTGTGCAATCGCTTTTATCGCGCCGGATTCTTTGTCATAAAAACGAGACATCGCGTCCGGCTGTTCGTGTATTTCTTTAAGCATCCAGCTCATAGCACGCTCCTGTTCAGTGAATAAAGTGATTATATATTGATTGTGGGAACAAACCAAGAGGTGAATGATGAGAGGTGGCGTGATATGTTGATAGTGTTTTACGACTGAAATATCATGCTGGAAGTCAGGATTGTTCGAGATACAGGCTCTTATGCTCAAACACCGGTTATTGCCGGCTGCTGCCAGGATTCGACAAGGTCGGCATAGAGGTCGGCGCGTCTCTTTTCGCAGATATTGACGGTGTATCGCCTGCCGCCGTCGCGGTACATAATGAATGCGGAAGAAAGACAGGGGATAACGTCGTCGAGGCGGAAACCCGGTATATCCGCTACATCATTCTCAAGCCCGAGATGGAGAAAAGTAGTGAAACTAAGCGCGTCGGAATATGACAGACGGTAGGAGCGTGTGGCGTGATAAAGAACTTTCTTCATTGAGTTTGCGATGCGCCGGGTCTCGCTCGGTTTGAGTTCGGCCCTGATGATACTTTCCTCATCTATAAGGCCTGCCGCGAAGTCGAAAACTTCGGCGACGATATCTTCTTCGCTACGGCTGAAACCCACTGTGCTTGAAATTTTGAAAAAGCCGTGCTGATCAAAGTTGTTGCCTACGAGTGGTTCACATTTGATGGATTTTGCGGCACAGAGACTTGGAATAGAATATGTGCGGCCTTTGAAAAGACTGTAGGGAAGATGCAATAGGACGGAAGCCGAAAGACCGGTGCCGAGATATTTCGGAACAGCCGTGACATATCCGAACCTGCTGGAAAAAGCGATGTCTGCTTTGCGTTCGATGCCTTTGAGAGGTTCGAGCGCCTGCGCGACGGCAGTTCCCGCGTCCTGTTCGCCGGTTCTCGAAAGAACGGTTATATGGTCCATATTATTAAGCAGTACAACCCGGTTCATCGTTGAATCTGTGAGAATACTTGATTGTGGAAAGAGTCTGCGGCCGATCAGGCTTGTCTGGAGCGCGTTTCTTTCCGCGGGCGCACATTCGTCCCATAAGATAGTTTTAAGGCCTCTTGCATATTTTTCAGTCAGCAATCCGGATGCGTATCGGCGTACAAATTCCTTCATTGCCCCGTCACTTTTTGTGGGGAACTTGTAATCGCTGAAATTTCTCCTGATTTCTATGGAAGACATCAGCCAGTTGCGGTCTCCACGGGCAAAAACGCCTGATTTCTGCAATATCCGGTTTCTTTCGCTTTTCCCTGCTTCGGGGATTCTGGTTTTACCTTTTTTAACATAGGAGGAAGCGCGACACAGGCGGCGCGCTCTTTTTTCTTCGAGCTTTTCGAGCCTTGCTTTTCCTGCTTCAGCGGCTGTGTAGTTTTCAGCGTCGATCTTTTCGTTCAATTTTTTTTCGGCAGTATGAATATCGATTTTTTCACGATAGCTCAGAGGCGGTGTGCCGTGATAAACTGAAGACACGTCTTTCGTGTTTCCACCGAGCAGCGTCAGGTAATTGCTGATTAACGATCCGAACACGATGCCGCACTCTTCGCACCCGAAATAGAAGCGCCGCTCGAACTCGCGCAGTTCCGTTCCGCAAGTTTTACACTCTTCGGCGAAATCGATGGGGAAATCTGATTGTTGCAGCACGCTCAATCCATCGGTCTTCATTCCGTAGCCGTGCATAAGCGACTCGACACGCCTGAGCACCGAGAAAATACCGATCTCTTCCGCGCATGTATCGCAGAATCCAATCGACGCGCCGCCTGACGACTGGTGCGATATATAATACGCGGCATTGTTTTCATGACACTTGCTGCACTTCATATTCATCTCCCGAAACGCCCTGCCTGATATGTGAATTATACCAGCATTTTTCGGAATTAACAGTGATTACCGTTGTATTCGCGCAGACCATCAATATGTTGCCGATAGCCATTTCTTATGCTTTTATTGTATAATGCGTTTACATTTGTTAGTGTATTTTGTTTTTAATACGGCAAAAAGAAGTTGAAAAATCATGTTTGCGTTATTAGTCCGCATAATCTGCATATCCGGTGGAATGTTGTTGTTCTACCGCCTGTCCGATATGTTCAACCGCGCATACCTGACGGATTACCAGTCCGAGTTATATAACAACGCGGGATTTGTCAGCGCAGGTTTTTTATTCGGATTACTGATAGCCCCGTATACCGAGCGCTGGCTGCTGATGTTGCATAAGCAGATAATGAGATCGCTGCAGCGGTTTTCTCCTCATGCGCTGGCGTCAGGTTTTATCGGTCTCCTGATGGGATTCCTTTTCGCAATTCTCGTGACATTGCCGTTGTGGCTGTTTGCCGGTGACATGAGGACACTGAATCTGGGACTGACCATTCTCGCCAGTATTATTTTCGGCTATCTTGGAGTTCTGATCTTCAGCCGGGTTTCGCTATGGGGCGGCAACATTGTCAGCACGACGGCCTATCGTATCGACGCGGCGAAGCCAAAAGTGCTCGACACAAGTGTTCTGATCGACGGCAGGATACTGGGACTGCTTGAAAATAATTTCATCGAGGGCAAGCTTTTTGTTCCCGATATTGTACTTAACGAGTTGCAGGGAATCGCAGACGACTCGGACGGATTGCGCCGCAAGCGCGGTCGCAGAGGACTGGACGTTATCACAAAAATCAAGGAAAGAGAAGACATCGAACTTGAAGTCATAGATATGCCTGCGCCGCGCGCGGGCGAAGCGACTGCTGTTGACGCCCGGCTCGTGAACTACAGCAAATCCATTGCCGCCGTGCTCGTGACAAACGATTTCAACCTCTCGAAAATCGCCGAACTCAGGGGAGTGCGGGTCTACAATCTCAACACGCTTGCAGGCAGCCTGCGCCGTAGCCTGTTGCCGGGCGAAACCATGGTAGTCAATGTCGTAAAATACGGCAAGGAACACGGGCAGGGGATCGCCTACCTTGACGACGGCACGATGGTGGTTATCGAACACGGCGACAAAAAGATCGGCGAGACACTCGAGGTCGAGATCAAAAACATCATGCAGTCTGTCGCCGGGCGGCTGATCTTCGCTACTATCATTCAGGACTCTCCCACGAACAACGATAATGATCAGGACAGAGAAGATGTCTGACGATCTGTTCAGGGTTGGGATCGGCTGGGATGTGCATCCGCTTGCAGCGCCGGGGCCTCTGAAACTGGGCGGCGTCGAGATACCGTTCGCTTACGGACTGCAAGGCCATTCGGACGCGGACGCGCTCGTGCACGCAGTTTGCGACGCGCTCCTTGGCGCCGCCGGCCTGCCCGACATCGGCACACTTTTTCCTGCGGATAATCCCGAATATAAGGACATCGACAGCATGATACTTCTCGGCAGTGTCGCAGGCATGATTGAAGAAAAATGTTTTTCGGTCAACAACATCGACTCCGTAGTAGTCGCGCAGGAGCCACGATTGGCACCGTACATAAATAGTATAAAGGAAAATTTGGCGAACGCATTGCGAATCAAGCCGGACAGAGTGGGGGTCAGGGCGAAATCGCCCGAAGGACTCGGACCCGAAGGCAGGGGCGAGGGCATCTCGGCCCGATGCGTTGCAAGCCTGATAAGAAAAGATGATAATAAGAGATAAGAATTCCATATATGAAGCGATGAGGGCGGGAAGAGTCAAGTCGCTGACTGTCAATCCCAAATATGTTTCAGATAAAAAAATCAACGAACTGCTGTCGATAGCGCGAGGCGGAAACATTGTGATTCACAAGGCGCCTCCCGACTCGCCGCGTGGTCGCGGCGGCAGGGGCAGACGCACAGCCGACATCGAAGCGCACTGCGAACCATTTGAATATGTGGACATCGAGCTGATAGGCGAAAACGTACGTAACAGCGGCGACGGTGCGCTCGTTATCGCGGTCGATCATATTCAGGACCCCCGGAATCTCGGCGCGATTATACGCACGGCAGCCGCCGTGAGCGCCGATGGTTTTATTATTGAAAAAAAACGATGTTGCGAAGTTACTGAGACGGTTTATGAGACGTCATGCGGCGGCGCGGATATTGTGCCGATAGCTCGAGTTGCAAACTTGCGGCAGGCATTGCGAAAGCTGAAAGACTGGGGCTGCTGGATTGCCGGCACGGACGAAAGGGCGAAAGAAAACTGCTACACTCACGACCTCGCCATGCCGCTCGTTCTTGTGTTCGGCAGCGAGGGGGAAGGTTTGTCGAGGCTGACAAAAGACGAGTCCGACTTTCTGTTGCGGATTCCCACGAATCCGGATTTTCCATCATTAAACATATCCGTCGCGGCTGCGGCGACCATCTTCGAAACAGCCCGCCGCCAAGGTAAGCTGCAATAGAGCCGGTTGCAAAATCACAACATCAACCGATAAGGTTTTCTATCTTGGATTTCAGTTCTGCAAAATCTGTGGATTTGACAATGTAGTCGTCGGCGGCCCATGACGAGAAGTCCTGTTTGTATGTGTGGTAGGCCGAAAGCAGTATTACAGGCAGGTTCTTATTTTTCTTTTTTATCTCATTAAGAACTTCCAGTCCGTTCATACCCGGCATTTTTATATCGAGCATAACGAGGTCGACTTGATATTCGATATTATCGAGTGTGGCGAGCGCCTCTTTGCCGCTGGATTCCGACAGGACTTCGTATCCCTCATCCTCCAACTCATCTTCAATCAGGGTTCTAATGCTTTCCTTATCGTCAACGATGAGTATCTTTTTCATAGTCGCACACCGCCTGTTTACACCACTTGTATATGCGAAAAACATCCACCTTTCGGCTAACCTGCAATGTTTTCACAAGAAGAACCGATGTTCAGAAACGCACAGGTTCATTATTGTTCATTATAGTATGAATAGGGTTATGTATGTACAGAAAAAATAAAAAGTTTCATGATAAATATGTGGGATCAACTTGATGTGAAGATAAAAAAGGCACTATTTTGAAACCTTCTCTCTGGTGGAGAAATGCAAACCAGAACCTTTACGAACAAAACGCCTGCGGAGTTTTCACACTCCGCAGGCTATAGTCTCAAATGGTTGTATATCTGTTTTCCAGCCTATGAAACGATGATGGCTTCAACCGGGCATGAATCAGCGGCTTCCTGTACATCTTCCTGCTGGTCGGCAGGGACATCGCCGTCGATTTTCACTGTAGCTACTTCGCCTTCCATCTCGAAAACATCCGGTGCCAGCTCGATACATGTTTCACAACCCTCACACAGTTCTGCGTCTACTTCTACCTTCATTTTACTATCCTCCCTCTGTTTTGTGCACTGTTTCGGCTCACTGCCTATGTGCAGTTTATATCTTTGTCCGTAAAAATCAAGATATATCGAACAAAATATTCAGGTGTTAAAATCCGACGTTCCCAGTGCTGTAATGATGCTGTTGTCAAGTGTCAATCCGCCGCATGGGATATGTTCTTGTCCGCCACGAAAAGCAAGAGTTTTTTCGCCGGTTCGCCGTTTTCCCTTACGAATGATTCCTTCAAGTCGGAGTCGGATTCAAAAATGGAAAGCTGCGCGGGTGTTATTGCATGGAGAGTGTCGGCGAGCATACGCAGTTTAGTCACTTTTTCAGCTTCGGCGGTCTCTCCGATATCGAGTTCGATGCGCCATAGTTCGTTCTCCAGAACATCCAGCAGCTGCCGTCTGCATCTCCATATATTCAGGGCGCTTTCAGGCAACATGGCGGCTGTCTTCCGTATTGTTTTTCTTAAACCGAGTTTAAACATAAGCGACCGGCTTTCATCTTTGCCGGGTTCGTTCTCGGGTCTGAGCAGTTCATAGTGAAACGCTTCGGTTCTCTGAAGGCATGTAAAGAGATATATTGTAGTGTTCGGAAAGACATCCGCGCTTACCGCTCCGATAATATCGATTGCTTTTTCTATGCCATTTTTTTCGACATGGGGGGCGCGCTCGAAGTCGAATACTTTTTCGCGATATAATTTTTCGTCCATCTCGGGTATGCCGGCATCGCCGAGCATTGCCCTGTACTCACTTCTCATGTAAGGCCGGAGCCTGTGCAAGTCTCCGATCAGTTTTTTTCTTGTCTCTTTTATTTCTTCAGTCATCGCATTAAATAAACATCCGCCGTCTTCAGTTTTTTGTTTTTCCAGCCGGACTTCTTCGCCACACTGCAAGCAACGAACCGCCGGTCAGCAGCAGCATACCCATCCATACCAGTCCTATATAGGGCTTCACGCTGAACTGGAACATTACCGCGACATCCTGTTTCTGTTTTTCTTTCTCCGGTTTCGTCTCTGCATTCGTGTTTCTCACTTCGAGCCGCACACGCGCCGATGCCGCTTCTATTGAAGACACGCTTATCTCGAAAGGCGCTATTTGCAGACGCACCTTTTGTTTTTCCGGTTCGGCGGCACCGGGGCCGTAGTCGATGACTATCTGTTGTTCGCTGTCTTCAAACTTTACCGCGAGCACAATTCCTACAACGCCCATTTCCTGCATCCTCGCCAGATCGAATTTCACGAAAGTGATCTCAAGCCCGCTCTTTGTTTCATAAGTGTTGCCGCGTTCGATCATGACGCTTTCGCCGCTGCCGTCGCTTGCCTGCGAGTCGAGCAGCATTATCTGCACAGGCGATAGATATACGTCTCCGGAGGCGCTGTGGTGAATTGCAGGAACATTAAGTTTTACTCTGTGCATGGAATCCTTTACGAAATCAAGATTTTCTTTGAATGATTTTTTATTTTTTTCAATTGTGAATTCAGCCAGAGCGCCTGTGTCCGTCGGACTCAGGCCGGAAAGTGTAACATTGTAGCCGAATGCCGACGTTGTCTCGCCGCGTGTCAGCACAATCCTGTCCTGCCGTGATGCCACTGAAGAAAGGACGAAACCAGCGATGAGCGCCGCCGCACCGATGTGTGACAGATAGCTGGTAAACCGCATACGACGCGCGAGTATGTGGCTGAAGAAACACCATGTATTTGCAACTGTGGCGGATGCCGCGACAAACGCAAGAGCCACAACCGCCGGATGCACTGTTTTAGTGATATACGTCAAATATGCCGCGACGCAGCCACCCGCGACTGATAGCGCGATCATCGACCACGGCAGGCCTTTGCCTGATCGACGACCGAATAATATTGGGCAAACCGTCAGGAGCAGCGCGATCGGTATCCCCGCGACGACCGATGTGTTGTTGTAGTAGCCGCCCTGTACCGGTGAAGGCTGTGCGCCCATGATCTTTGCGAAAATCGGGTACGTCGTTCCGATGAAAACAAAGAGGAAGAATATCCAGAAAAAGTATATCGACCATGTCAGGAGCAGCGGCTTCATCGGGTTGCCCCTGGTCTCGCCGGACAGATCAACCGCCAGCCCGAGTTGCCTCACAAGCATCACGATACCGAGCAGGGCCGTGCCTGCAAGAGCCGTGAGAAGCGGGTAATAGAGTTCGAGACCGGAGAATGAGTGGAGAGAGAAATCGGCGAGTATGCCGCTGCGTGTCAGGAATGTGCTGAAGATGACCATTACGTAAGCAATGGTGACCATGACGCCGTTCCAGAAAGCATAGTTGCGGCGATAGGTTTGCAGAATCATGCCGTGAATAAGTGCGCATAACGCAATCCAGGGGAATAGAGAAGCGTTCTCGACGGGATCCCACGCCCAGTAGCCGCCCCAGCCCAGCACTTCGTATGACCAGTAGCAGCCGAGGAATATGCCCGCGCCCAGTATGCTAAGGGCGGCGATAGCCCAGGGCCTCGCTTTTCGTGTCCAGCCTGTTGCATCGCCCTTGGACACCGAACCCAAAAATATCACGAAAGGTGCCGCGGTGAGCGCGAAGCCGAGGAAAACCACCGGTGGGTGGATCGCCATCCAGGGGTTCATCAGCAATGGATTCATGCCGGAGCCTTCCGCCGGTGTCGCACCGCCGCCGAGCAGCATGAATGGTGATTTCTGGATCAGCAGAACACACATCACCAGTTCCAGCGCCTTCATGAACAGCATCACACGGCTTTCGTTGTCAACGCGGGAACGGAGCATCAACACGCTCGTCAGTGTCAGGAAAAAAAGCCAGAGCAGGAATGTGCCGTCCTGACCGGCCCACACCGCGGAAATCTTATAGAGCACGGGCATTGTGGTCGAACTGTTTTCATAAACGTATTTGACGAAAAACCTGTCGTTGAGAAAAAGCACGAGGAGATTGGCAAGCGCGAGTCCGCACAGGATAAACATCAGCCATGTACCGGCCCGCCCCGCTGTTTTCCATCCGCTTTTTTCACCGTTGCCGATCGACATCAAGTACGCGCCGAACACGGCAATGCACAGAGCGAATACTGCTAAAACCAAAAATTGTCCTGTTATCATTTCGGGTTGTCTCCGGGGTGGGCATCGCCCTTGCTGTCACGCTCATACTTCGACGGGCATTTCACAAGTATGCGATTCGCCCGGAAGAAATTATCGCGGTAAGCGCCGATTGCCACTATTGTAGTTGATTGCTGGAAATTCGAGGGAAGAGTCACCTTTGTAGATACATTGATTGTAGCACCGTCGGGATCATGCAACGTGAATGTGTACATGCCCTTCTGTTTGTCGAAAATGAGGCTGCCGGCGACAAGAGCGCCCGCCACCTGCACTGTCCGGCCCGACACCTTCGCTTCGTCGAAGCTTACGTAAGGCGTGAGCGCCGATCTGAGACTGTACACAGCGGCAACTGCACAAACCACTATGACCAGTCCTCCGATAATGTGTTTTGCTTTCATTATTTCTCCAGTTTCCTTACTTTCATATCCAGGTATAAAAGATACACGAAAATCCCCAGAAAAAGCACAACGGAAACCGCGAAAACCGTACTCCAGTCAGACATCCTCGCCCTCCTTTTTTCTCACAAGCCTTTCGATCCTGACCGTCAGGTTGTACATCCATGCGTACAGTCCCGTAAAGCCCGCAATTGCAGCGAAAAGCACAATTCGCATTTTCTGGTCGATGTTCTGCTGTCCTTCCGAGTTGATAAGCGGGTCGGGGTGCAGGCTGATAGTAATGCGAGGCAGCACGAACACGAGGAACGGCATCACGCAGAATGCAAGTATCGCATAGACAGCGGCGAGTCGCGCGCGTTTGTCCGGGTCGTCGATGGCCGAGCGAAGTCCGAAATATGCCATGTAGACCAGCAGCAGCACGACTATCGACGTTTCGCGCGGGTCCCAGTTCCAGTAGCTGTTCCATGCGGATTTTGCGAATATCGCGCCTGTAACAGTTGCGAACACACAGAACACCAGTCCCATACGTGCCGCAACTTCCGCTTTAATATCGCTCATACGGTTGCCGCTCCGCAGCACTATTATGCTGTGCCACAGCGACATGCAGAAAGCGAGCACCGCAATCCAAGCCGCCGGCACATGAAAAAATATAACCCTTGCGGAGTCGCCGAGTCCCCTTGCGGGCGGTGCATAGAAAAACGCGCCCCACAGTACTCCTGTCATCCATAAAAAAAGTGTTGCCTTCAGGACTCTTTCCAAAATCTTTCCGATCTTACTCCTCGAAAATGTATTCGAACAGAAAACTGCCGCCCACTACTCCGGCCACGGCATAGCATCCAAGGAACAGCAGCATATTCGAATGTTGCCACGCACCTCTCGCGGACATCGCTATGTCTGTAGCGTCCACCGCGACCCAGAACACAGGCAGCAGGACTGGAAAGGCGAGTATAGGGAAGAGCATACCCCGCGCCCTTGCGCCTGCGATAATCGCCGATACGAGTGTACAGATCGCAGACATCGCCGCAGATGCCGGCAGCAATGCGGCGCATAAAAATGCCGGATTGCCGGGTGCAACATTCATCATTATAAAGAAAAGTGGTGTCGCTATCACTACTACCGCTAATAAAAGCAGAAAATTTACCAGGAACTTGCCGAAAAACAACGGCCCCGGCTCGCAGGAAAGCCGCAGGAGGTTCATCGTGCCCTGGTCTTCCTCTTTTATGAATGCGCGCGACAACCCTGTCATTGCCGAAAAGAAGAGTATCACCCACAACATCGCGGACACTATGCGCGTGTCCTGCACAGTTCCCTTCACTGCGAAACTCACGACAAAAACACATGTAACGCAAAATAAAAGTGCCGAGTTCAGCGCGTATCGTGTGCGAAACTCCGACATGCCGTCTTTGCGGACAACAGCGCAGGTTTTAGATATGAAGCTCAAGCGTCTCTCCGCACCAGCTACGTTCGTCAGGGTCATTGCTGGCAATCAATAATATTTTATCATTCTTTAGGGTATTGATAATATTCGCAACTTCCGCGCGGCCCGCTTCGTCGAGGTGTGAAGTCGGTTCGTCCAGAAAAATCACGGCGGGTTTGTGGCATAAACCGGCGATAAACTGCGCCTTTCGCTTCATGCCGGACGAAAACGCGCCCACGAGATCGTCCCTCAGTCCCTCCGGGAACAGACGTTCGACAAGTTCGTTTTCGTAATCGACGTTGCGGGTGATACCCCTGCATTGCGAAAGGAAATCGAGGTTTTCGCGCAGTGTGAGTTCACCATAAAGCACGACATCCGGCGCGACGAAACCGATGGAATTCCTGAACACCGCCGGGCGGCCGCACGCCCCGTCGACGCAGTACTCGACACTGCCGGAAGTCGGTCTCAGCAGCCCCGCGACAATTTTCAGCAGTGTGCTTTTGCCCGATCCGTTCGGACCCCATATACAGCGCGAATCGCCCGGTCTCAACTCCATATTGATATCCTTGAATATCAGGTGTGTCCCGAACCGCTTTTTGATTCCATGTACCTGTATCAGATTCTCTGCCATAACAGCCGCAATTCGATAATATTCTATCATGCTTAACCCGCATATTTCACCAATGCGGGCCAAAAATCGGGAGAACAAATCTGAAACATAAGCGCCAAATGAAAAAACGCCGGGCTTTGAGATATGCCGGCCCGGCGTTTTGGTAGTTCGACAATAAGTTATTTTGAATCTTTTCCTTCGCTTTCTTCGCCCTCTTTCGCTTCGCCTTCTTCGCCTTCTGCTCCTTCTTCGGCTTCGCCTTCTTCGCCCTCTTCGACGACCGGCTCTTCCTCGACCTTCGGGGCAAGGATCGAAAGGACTGTATCATCTTCCGCCAGCATGAACTCGACACCTTCGGGAACTTTCAGGTCGGAGACTTTATAGGACATGCCGATCTCGGCTTCCGAGAGATCAAGTTCAATATTTTCGGGAATATCCATCGGCAGGCATGAGACAACAGCCTTATTAAGCAATTGCTGCACAATGCCGCTGCTCTTCCTCACCGTCTCTTCGTTCACGAGAACGATCTTGACCTCAATCTCAACCTTCTCATCCATAGATATGCGCAACAGGTCCAGGTGCAGTATCTTGCTTGAGATGGTTTCCTGCTGGATATCTTTGAACATCGCGAGTGTCTTTTCATTCAGACCTTCAATATCCAGGTCGAGAATAGGATTCTTGGCCTGTTTGGCAAGTACCCTTTCGACCACATTGTATTCGACTTTAAGCGGCAACGGGCTGCTGCCGCCGCCGTATAGAATCGCCGGAACCATGCCCGCTTCCCTTATTCTGCGCATGGGGCCTTTCCCTTTTTCTTCACGTACTTTCATTTTCAGAGCTACTGTAGTTCCCATTCTTTACATCCCTTCATAAAAGCGGCACGCCGTAACGTCCGGCACACCATCATGCTATATTTTGCATATTCTTAATTCCCGGCGTACTGCCGCCGCTCGGAAAAAATTCAGACGAACAGTTCGCTGATAGAGCGCTGTTCGAAATTCCTCATTATTGCTTCACCGAAAACATCGGCAACCGAGATTATCTTTATCTTACTGCAATTCTTATCTTTCGGTTGTGGTATCGTATCCGTAATGATCAACTCTTTGAGAGTGGATTTTTCGATTCTGTCGTAGGCCGGTCCGGAAAGCACGCCGTGTGTGCAGTATGCGATGACTTCTTTCGCGCCGTTGCTCTTGAGCATTTCCGCGCCCTTGGTGAGAGTACCTGCTGTGTCCACGATGTCGTCGATCATTATGCAGCGCATACCTTCGACTTCACCGATAAGTTCCGAAGCCTCAGCCACATTTGGTCTTGGCCGCCGCTTTGATATAATCGCGATGGAACATCCAAGCCTGTCGGCGACCATTCTCGCGCGCACAACACCGCCGACATCAGGCGACACGATTACCGTGTTTTCCTGCTTGTATCTTCGCTTTTTCAGACAGTTTACTATAGTGGGCAGTGAAGTCAGATGGTCGACAGGCCGGTTGAAGAATCCCTGTATCGAGTCCGCGTGAAGGTCCATAGCAACAAGGCGGCGCACTCCGGCCCTCTCGAGCAGGTCCGCAACCAGCTTGGCCGTTATCGGCTCGCGGGATTGAAGTTTTTTATCCTGCCTCGCATATCCGTAATATGGTGTTACCGCCATAACACGCCTCGCGGAGGCTCTTTTCATAGCATCCGCCATTATCAGCAGGTCCATGAGATTTTCATTCACCGGATAGCACATGGACTGTATGATATATACATCCATACCCCGCATATTAGTTTTTATCTGTATGCGCGATTCGCCGTCGCTGAATCTGCTTACGACAACATCCGCAAGGTCTGTACTCAGATATTCCGCAACAGCTTCAGCCAGTTTCGGATTCGAGTTGCCGGTGGCAAGAACCATTTTCGACTTCCTGTTCAATGTGTGATGGAACGTCTTAGACTTCCGGTCCACGTGCAGAACTCCTTTCGCGATTCAACAGATTCTTATGATAAGCAAACATTTCAATAAGTCAATAATAATAAGGAATTAGCCCGCGTTGGTGAAATAAGTGGGTTAGCGGTTGGTACGGGATTTCAGAGTTTGTTCCGCACATGCCAGTTGTTCGACATTATTTACGCCCTCGACTTCCCCCGGGTCCTTCGCTGTTACAACACCAACTGTCTTCCCCTTCGAGTTAAGTATCTCTGCCGCGTCGGTTATATAATATTCGCCCTGTGCATTTTCGTTCGTGAGTTCATCGAGAAGCTCGATCAGGTCTGTTATATTAAAACAGTATATACCTGAATTTATCTCCCTGATATTCTTTTCTTCGGCGGACGCATCCTTATCCTCGACAATCCTGTCGAGCGTTCCGTCTTCTTTCCTTATTATCCTGCCGTAACCGGAGGCATCGGGCAGCACAGTGGAAAGAACAGTTGCGGAGTGGCCACGCGAGATATGTTCAGCAAGTAGTTTATTTATTGTTTCCGGTGTGATAAGAGGTACATCACCATAAAGAAGCACGAGCGTGCCGTCTGCTCCTGATTTCTTTATCTCGTGCGCCGCGCACATAACAGCGTGTCCCGTTCCCAATTGCGGTTCCTGCAATACGCATACGCCTCTGCCGCCCACCACATTTTCAACACGCTCCGCCTGGTGCCCCACTATCACTATTATCCTGTCGGGTTTCAGAGCTTCCGAGGTGTCGAGCACATACTCGATCATCGCTCGCCCGCACACTTCATGCAGCACTTTCGCGAGGTCCGACTTCATCCGCGTTCCCTTGCCGCCGGCAAGTATCAACACGATCAATTCATCCGCCGCCACTACCGGTCATCTCCTGAATCTTTTAAGTCCGGCGCGTAGTCCACACACTGGACTTCTCCATTGACTGTATTTACGGAAAACCTCTTTTTGCAATACTGCTTGTAAGCACAATTTGCACAGAGTTTTCTGCGCTCCTCATGCGTATTTTCGTTTTTGTTGTCCATTATGGTTAATTCCAAACTTACATGAATTTTTCTCGCTTTTATACTGTTTCAAACTTATTCCATTCAGCCTGTCGGCTCGACACCCTTTTTCAGTTGCTCGATCATCCTGAGCAGGCCTTGATCCGTGAATGGTTTCAGCAGGAAACTGTCGGCTCCGGCTGTAACCGTTTCGACGATTTTTCTCTTTTGCCCGAGTGCGGATATGATCAGGATTCGTGCCCTGTCGTTGAATTTCCTTATTTCACGAGTCGCCTCGATACCGTTTTTCTCTCTCAAAGTAATATCGAGGGTTATAATATCCGGGTCGAGGGCGCGTGCCATCTCGACCGCATCTCCACCCTTTTCCCCCTCACCCACGATAATGATCCGGGGGTCGGACTCGAATGCCTTTTTGATCTTCCAGCGCACATAAATTGCGTCGTCCACAATAAGGACTCTATACTTTTTATCGTTGCTCATCCGGCTATAAAATACAATCCATTACGCCAACCAAATTTTGCAGGATATTTTGAAGAATATCCTGTCGAGTCTCTTGCAAAAGTCGTTTCTACCGCTTTTACAGGGGACTCTGTTTGCAAAACGAAAGCCGCCCGACCGGAATCACACAAACATAATCTTTCTGCGCCTTATACATATATTCAGAAGCAAGCCCACGGCAAGACTGCTCGTCATCAGGGAACTGCCGCCGTAGCTTACAAACGGAAGCGGCACTCCCGTTATCGGGCAAAGCCCCACCGTCATCCCGATATTCACAACGGCCTGAAATGCGAACATGCAGAAAACGCCCGCCGCGATAAACATCGCGTAAAGGTCCTCGGAGTGCGAGCCGATACTCACGATGCGCGACAACTGCCATGCTATGAGTATTATCACGATTGCGCCGCCGATGAAGCCTGCCTGCTCGCATATTGTCGCGAAAATAAAATCCGACTCGGATGTGGGCAGAAACCCCAGTGACGATTGTGTGCCGTTGAATATTCCCTTGCCGAGCAAGCCACCCGATCCGATTGCGATCTTCGACTGGATCAACTGGTAGCCTGTCCCCAGCGGGTCTCTTTCAGGCGCGAGAAAAGATGTCAGCCTGGCGAACTGATAGCCTTTGATAAAAAAAGGTATTGCCGCGATACCTGCTGAAATAAACACAAAGAGTGTAAGGAAATAGGTAAAACCGTCTATGCCGCTGACATAGAGCATTCCGAAAAATATCGCCATGAACACCAGCGCCGTACCCATATCCGGCTGGAGGAGAATAAGCCCGAACGGGAGAAAAAACTGGCCGAGCGCAAGCAGCAACACAGGAAGACGGTTGATCTCATATCTGTAGCGGGTCAGAAAACCGGCGAAGGTCATTATGAAAAGGATCTTCGCGATCTCCGAAGGCTGAAACCTTGCGAATCCAAGCGAGAACCAGCTTTCAGCGCCTTTCGTGCGGCTGCCGAAAAGCAACAGCCCTAAAAGCAGTGCTATGTTTACTATATAGAGGAGCCAGGAAAAGCGTTCCCATAATTTATAGTTAAGTGTAAATCCCAGCAGGCCGGCGACAATCGCAACGAGCACCCATGCCGCCTGATGCCTGAAAAAGTAGCCGCCGAATGATGACCCGCGTCCTCCCAGTGTGTAGAGAAAGAAAAGGCTTATGGCCACAAGCAGAAAAGTCGAGCCGATAAGACCGGCATCGAGATTCTTGAAAAAACCGCGGGGTAGCATATTGTCCTTCTATCTGTTCATATCAGTCCGGAACTTGTGTGTTTTTGAAACATGTGCAGAATCTCCCGGGGACACGCGGTCATTCCTCAAAAGCGGCTATGCGCGAGAAATCCGCGGCATTCAGGCTTGCGCCTCCCACAAGGCCGCCGTCGATGTTCGGTTTGCTCATAAGTTCGTCGACATTTGCCGGCTTCATGCTTCCGCCGTAAAGTATCCTGATGCTGTCGGCGGCGGCGGTCGAAATACACCTGTCAAGTTCGCTTCGGATAAATGCGCAAACCTCTTCAGCCTGCTCGCTCGTCGCTGTTTTGCCCGTGCCTATCGCCCATATCGGCTCGTATGCAACGACTATGCCGGACAGGTCTTTTTCACCCGCCGACGCGATTACACTCTGTGCGATCTGCTTCCCTACAACCTGCTGCGTGATGCCTTTTTCTCTTTCTTCGAGGGTTTCACCCACGCACACTATCGGCACAATTCCCCCATCGAGCAGCGCGTTCATTTTCCTGTTGACAAACTCGTCGCTCTCGCTGAAATATTCGCGTCTTTCCGAGTGGCCGATAATGCAGTATGCAGCACCGGTATCCTTCAGCATATCGACAGAAATCTCACCCGTATATGCGCCTTTGGGTTCCGGATATACATTCTCCGCGCCTATCTCGATCACAGGGTTCTTCTCACCGCCGTATTCCGACCAGAAAGGCAGCAGCGTGAACGGCATACAAATTACGACCTGTCTTTTTTCCGCAAGTTCCGCAGATAATGAAAAGTTGTCGATAAATTCTTTTGCCGTGGACTTTGTTCCATTCATCTTCCAGTTTCCCGCCATGAAAGGTTTTCTCATTTTCCAGTTCCTCCGTTTTCAGATTAGCTGTGTCATCAGCAATGTCGCAACTGAATCAAACGACACGTCTATTTTTATTTCTCGTATAATGAGCCAATTGCAAAATTCTGATTCGGCTACGGTCGGCTGCAATTGGCAACAGCTGCGTTGTCGGCACAAAATCATCCTCGACGTACTCTACAAGTACGCCTGCGGGGATTTTGCACCTCCGCCTTGCTTCCGACCAATTTCGCTCGACCTCGCTTCGAACATGATTTTGCAACTGGCTCTAATGAGTACAGATACACAATAACAATATTAACTTAACTTGTGCGTTTTTGAAACATGCGCAGAATTTCCTGGGGACGATCCGGAAAACTGACTGCGGTAAAACAGGCGTCATCGCGATTTTCCGGATTTCTTTGTGAGGCATCCGGGTTACATCGAACTTGCCACTGCTTGAGGTATCATAATTTGCAATTATGTTTATAATACATTATATATTGCTTTGAGGCTATCATAAATATGTATTTATGGAGGTAAAAATGAACTGCCCCGTATGTTCAAATGAAATGATCGAAAAAGATTTCGGCGGTGTGCTGGTAGATGTTTGCGAAAACGGTTGCAAGGGTATGTGGTTCGACTGGATGGAACTCGGCAAGCTGGACGAACAACACGAAGGTGCGGGCCGCGCACTGGAGGAAGCGCTCGAAAGTCCAAGGGTCAATGATAATGACAGGGGGCAGATCAATTGCCCGAAATGCGGCAAGCCGATGCACATACATAAATACAAAAGAGCTAAAGCGGTCAATATAGATGAATGCTACCTCTGCGGAGGCTTTTTCCTTGATTCGGGAGAATTGATGCTTATTCGTGAAACATTCATGACCGACGCGGAACACGCGGAATATGTCGAGCAGCTTATTGCAAGCACTCCGGGGGTACCGGAATACCAGGAGGACCTCGAAAAAAGGTATGCTCGCGCCCTTGCAATGCTGCACATGACAAGGTTCGTAAGGCCAAGCTATTTCGTTCCCAGGATGCTTGGCAAAGAAACTTTCGACGACAAATCACTTGTGCTGCATGATATTCTGGAACAATACAAGAAGGATCCGTCATCGGTTAAAGCTCCGGAACTAAAGGCTCTGCTGGACAAATACAAGCAGATACCGAAAGAAAAGAGAACACCGGAACAACGCGCAGTTATAGATCAATTGAGTCCTGCGTATTAGATCGGAGGAACTTCCCGGTCCATCTGATAATGCAGGCGATTGATTATTGAGCCAAATGTTTGTGATATATCTGCACCGGCCCTGCGCCGGGTTTTCTTATTGAAGAGGATCGTCGAATTTCATCATTTCCAATTGCTCGAAAGCAGTGAGGTTAAGAACAAGCGGTGTGATAGAGATCATTCCATCAGCAATTGCCGCATTGTCGGTACCCACCTCACTGTGATTTCTTATAATGTCACCTGCGATCCAGAAAAATTCCTGTCCACGCGGGTCGGTTCGTTTCTGTAGAACATCCTTGTACTTTCTTGTGCCCAGCGGCGCTATGAGAAAACCTTTGTATTCATCAATTCCGATTGGCGGGACATTCACATTTATCACAACGCCGCTCGGCAGGTTCATTTTCACAAACTGCTGTGCAAGTCCAGCCGTGAATGCTGCGGCCAGTTCGTAGTCGTCGAAAAGAAAATCTGCGAGTGAAACAGATATTGCTCGTTTTCCGATCAGCGCGCCTTCGACAGCGGCTGCGACAGTCCCGGAATAAATTGTGTCTTCACCCAGGTTGGGACCGGAGTTTATGCCGGATATGATAATATCACAATCGGGCGCAACTTCCAGAACGCCCAGCATGGCGCTGTCCGCCGGGGTTCCGCTCGTGTAATAAACTTCGATTCGATCTTCTTCAGCGTTTTCGTCTCTTTTCAGTCTGAGCGGTTTATGAAGAGTAACAGCATGGCTCGCCGCGGACCTCTGACGTTCCGGGGCGACTATAACGACATCATGTCCACGGTCGGCAACCGCGCGTGCCAGAGCGCGTATGCCCTTTGCCGTATAGCCGTCGTCATTTGTCAGCAGTACTTTCATTTCCAGCCTCCGTATATGCTTTGCCAGAAGCATATTGTAAAATCCGAGTCATCAATAAACATCCCGCAAACAGTTACAGCAGATTGCATTTACAAAAAAAACGCCGTGCGGCTGTCGCCCCCACGGCGCAATTTTCAGTTGTATCGGGGAGGGGGGATTTGAACCCCCGCTCTCACGCCCCCCAGACGTGCGCGTTTACCGGACTACGCTACTCCCCGTTATCCGACGACTTATGAGCCAATTGCAAAATTATGATTCTGCTGCGGTCGGCTGCTATTGTCCATAGCTGCGTTGTCGGTGCAAGATCGTCCTCGACGTACTCTACAAGTACGCCTGCGAGGATTTTACACCTCCGCCTTGCGCTGAACAATTTCGCTCGATCTCGCTTCGAAGATAATTTTGCAATTGGCTCTTATATTGTATCGAAAATTCAGAAGTTTTCAATGGCACGCGTCAACCTGTCTATTCTATCATTCAATTCCGACAAATCCTGCGTTGTAGCCAATCCCAGATCATAGATAAAATCACTTATCATTCCAGGCAGATCGACATCAGTGAGAAGGCCGCCGAGTTCCTGTACGGATTCTTCTCTATCTTCCCCTGAAGAGAAATCCCCATCATCTTCGGCATCTGATTTCATCGAAAGATTTTCTTTGACATCGTCCCAGAAATCACTTATGTCCTCGGTGCGTTCCTCTCCGCGCCTGACAAGCTCTTCCTGGAGTTCTTCCAACCTGTCCCTGATGTAATCAAAAAGCCCGATCCCCATCATCAGAATGCGCCTCGGTTCAATGTCTCTTTCCATTTCAGAGCACTCCTATTAATATTTAGCGAATTTCAGAAGTATACAGAATTCATTCGATACAAGCAATAGTCCGACATGGACACTTTGTTATTACTCTGTTAAACTATAATTGAGATATTAAAAATCTGAAATCAACTCGAGAACGGGGGAGAAAATGAAATCAGGATTAACAAAGGTTATTTTGCTTGCATTTCTTGTAGGAGGGCTCGTTGCGTACTACCTGTACGACAACTCGGCAGTCGGCAACAATAATGAAGAAGCGGGTGCGGGCATTATGAAAACAGCGATTGCCGACACAAAAATAAACGAAGATGCTGTAATAAAAAAGGTTAAGGAAAAATATGTTTGCCCAAAGATAAATATCAGCATGGCCGAAGCCGAGGCTGAAGGTGCACTCTGTCCGCAGGGAGACAAGGTTATCGGACTTGTCAAGAAAATGATAAGCGGCTCTATGTCCGAGAATGACATCCTGTACATTGTCGACAACTACAAGATTCAGGGCAGGTCACTCGTCAGCGACAACGGGAACCTCGCCTGCATAGTCAAGGACAAGCTCAAGAACGACTTTTTCATAATGTCATATTGCCCCTATGGAGTCAGGTATGTTTCTTCTGTGCTGCGCCCGATGATAGATGATTTCGGCGGCACCCTCGACTGGACACCATACTACATTATGCAAAAGAACGGCGACAAATTTACTTCGATGCACGGCCAGAAGGAAGTCGACGAGGACATGCGACAGATTTGCATTCGTGACAAGTGGGGCATCGACATGTGGCTCAACTACATGGATTGCTACAGCACTGAGATTTATGGCAAGTCGAAAAGCGGCAACGCGAAATCATGGCAATATTGCGCGGAACAAGCAGGAATACCGACAGACAAGTTGCAGACCTGCTTTGCCGAGGAGGCCGCCCAGCTTGCCGAGAAGGACCTGAAGCTCGCCAGGGACTACGGCGCGCGCGGATCACCGACTTCCGTTTACAATTGCAATAAAAACATTGTCGGCGCTGTACCCTATGACAACATAAAATCTAAACTTTGCAAGATGTATTCGGGCGATGCGCCCGATGCGTGCAACTGATAACCTGATATCTCAACTGACTGAATTCTATTGTTATCGGCCCCTTCATGGGGCCTTATTTTTTATGCCCTTCTGTACAAGCACATCCATAAACAAATAGAATATTGCCTGATGGGTCTGCAAATCCGTAATGCCCGTCGGCTCATAAGATATTCGGAGACTCTGGCTATGCCTCAAAGCGAAAAAGGATTGAAGGTCCTGATGGGGATAATGGAGTTGCTGGAAAGCGGCGGCGACATCAGGACAATTCTTGATGAAGTTCTCAAATTACTTTCCCGTGAACTCGGGCTTAAGCGAGGTATGATTTCGCTTGTAAAAGCAGATTTCACCGAAGTCTATCTGGATGTCGCGCCGGATTTCAGAAAAAAGGACCTCAAGACAATCAGGTATGGAATCGGCGAAGGCATCACGGGACAGGTCGTGAAAACCGGCAGGCCACTGGCAGTGCCCAAGCTGGATGAAGCTCCTCTGTTTCTTGATCGCACCGGCCTTAGAAAAGAGATCAATCGTGCCGCATACGCTTTTATATGTGTTCCCATAAAGTATAAAGACGAAGTTATCGGGGCGCTGTCTGTCGATACTGTTTCAGCCGGAAAGGCGGCACTGGAGGTCGAGGTGTTTTTCCTCGAGGCAGTGTCGAAAACCATCGCTCATATTGTATATATGCAGCGAACCAGGGAAGAGGAAAAAAGGCTCGAAAAGGAAAATATCAGGCTTCGCAAGCAGTTGGAATCAGCATGGAAACCAAATCAGATAATCGGCAACTCACGTCCCATGCGTGAAGTCTATTCCCTGATAGAACAGGTGGCGGACAGTAACACAACAGTGCTGGTAACCGGAGAAACAGGAACCGGAAAGGAACTTACCGCGGCGGCGATTCATGAAGCAAGCCCCAGAAGAGATGGTCCGTTTGTCAGGGTAAATTGTGCAGTGTTTCCGGAGAACCTGCTCGAGAACGAACTTTTCGGACATGAAAAAGGAGCATATACAGGCGCGTCCGAGAAACATATCGGACGTTTTGAACGTGCAAATGGAGGCACGATTTTTCTCGATGAGATCGGCGAGCTGTCTCTCAGCGCACAGATAAAATTACTGCGCATACTGCAGGAAAAAGAATTTGAACGTGTGGGCGGCACCGAAACGATAAAAGTTAATGTTCGAGTTATCGCCGCTACGAATAAAGATATGGAGAAAGCAGTTGACGCGGGTGAATTCAGGCTGGACCTTTTCTACAGGTTGAATGTATTTCCCATCCACATGCCGCCACTTCGCAAGCGGGGAGCGGATGTTATGTTGCTGGCGGATTCATTCGTTCAGAAGTATTCAAAAGAAATAGGTAAAGAAGTGACACGTATCTGCACACCTGCGATCGACATGATAATGGCGTACCACTGGCCGGGCAATGTGCGTGAGCTCGAGAACTGTATCGAACGCGCGGTTCTGCTCGCTAAAGAAGGCGTTATTCATTCATACAATCTTCCACCGTCGCTTCAGATGGAAAGCAAGTGCCTGAAGAAAGTTAAAGGCGGCACACTCGAGAAGATGGTCGCCGCCTACGAACGCGACCTGATCGCACAGGAGTTGAAGAATTCATTCGGCAACCAGTCGGAGACTGCGAGAAAACTGGGAACGACGAAAAGAGTCATACAATATAAAGTTCAGAAATATGAAATCGACTGCGCGAAGTTCAAACAAAAGTCTTAGCAGAAGTCCGGCGGCAGGGTGTGGGAGCCGCCTTCGTCTTTGTCCGGCCCGTTTTTTTCTTCTTCACTTTCCGGCGAATCATGGTCCGGCATATCATCTGTTTTCTTGTTGTTTTCCGTGCTCCCGGATTGTTTCGTGTCGCTGTCTGTATCGCTCATCTCTTCAATTTCACTTAATATGTCCGAAACCGGCGCGGGCTGTTGTCCGACAGGCCCGGCTGCCGGAAAACCGGTTGACGACACAGGCCCGGGATATTGACGTTGCAACGACTGGTGATAATAAGGTTGCGTATTCTGCTGCCTGTACATCATTCCCGTCGGAGCAGGTTCGACAGCGTATTCGTCTGCGTAGAATTTGAAATACATCGCGTTGAAATAGAGCTTCATACATAATAAGAAAAATCCGGATACGAATCTTACCGCGAACATAATCATTAGAATAATCGAGCCGGACACGATGTCCTTTGCTCCGCTTCCGATCATCTGAAATGTCATATTCATACCGCTGAAGATCGTGCTCACAGCCACAGTGGCGGCGATCCACAGAAGGAGAAATATAATAAGGTTTGCGAGTCGCAGGCGTGTAAAACGTATACACTCGAACATAGAGTCCATCAACGGCATATCACGGACAAACATTGCAGGCCGCCACATCCACAGCATAAATGAAATAATACCGATAACCGGAAACAAAGCTAATCCGCCGAAAATGATGATCACCAATGAAGGCGCGTCGCTGTTTTCTCCACCAACGGCCGCGAATGCGACCGCTGCCACAAGTACAAGCAGTACAGGCAGCAGCATTATGGATGTACGTACCATCTGCATTCCGAACATCCGCCCCGTGAAGTTTCCGATGCCTGCCATGTAATCACCGAAATCTGTTTTTCCGTTCCTTGCGGCACACGCGAACATATTGCTCCATCCCGCTCCGTGCACGATTTTAACTGCAAAGCTGTACACGCTTCCTATTATCACGAATCCGATAATATATGTGAGGAATTGCATTATGTATGCACCGATTCTGTCGATTGGAAATGTCGTAGGATCGGACAAATTGATATTCAACCCGGAGATGTCCTTAACACATAAAAGGAAAAACAGCCCGATGAGGCCGCCATATACAATGATGTTAAGAACAGCGACCAGAAAAGCCGGAACGATCAGCACAAGGTTGTCGCTGACAATATTCCAGGCGTCGACAAGCCGTTTATCGAGGGAAATCCTGCCTGTGCCGGTCGTTGCCGCCTGTTGTTGTGTGTTGTGCTGATACAAGTTTCACCTTATCCGAGTGGTTTTATATATATGAAGTTCATGACTTGCGTATATTACATTATTTGCTCTTTGTTTCTTCCGTCTTCTTTTTCTTGATCTTCTCGACTATTGAATCACCGGGTTTGTCCTCTGTGCCGACAACCCGGCAGAAGCCTTCTCCCGTGATCTCAGGTGAAAAAAGCGACGCGCCCATTTTCCCTTCGAACCTGCACGGCCCGAGCCAGAAGGCACCTACTCCATAATCGAGCATGATCTCGCTGTCGGGATATAAGGCTTTTACGGTTCCGGTAAAATCTCCGGATGTTTTCCAGCCTGTATTGTAAGTTTCAAAAGTTGCTTTGCTCTTCCATGTGTCGACAGGTTCAGTCGTGACTTTCATGCCTGTTTCCAGTGTTCCGTCAGGTTTCTGATAAACGAATTTCGTATTGGCAAGTTTTTTATCTTTGTCATATAGATTTATAAGGAGAAACGCGCCGCCGTTATTCAATCTCAACATGATAAATTCTTGTGAGTACATAGCACGCGGGTCGGGTGTTCCCCACATGTGTGTCATCCATGCCTCGCCGCTGACCTGCTGTTGTTTGCCGTTTCTGTCGAATGTTCCTTTCACGTCGAGCCACGGTTTTGCATACCATATCAGTGAGCCGCCGCCGACGTGCACGATATTGTCCTGGAACAGTCTTACCGGCTCGGAGACGGCTTCCATCTTCAGATCGAGAAGTCCGGCCCATGTGTCGAGTTTCAAATTATATAAATACGTGGTATCTGTTGCTCTTTCGATACTGTTTTTGTTCATGCGGATAAAAAGTTTGTTCCGGTACATCGGTCGGTCTTCCTCGGGCACATAAGTAAAATGCTCGGATTCGTTATTTACGAGCTTATCGTGAATCTCCTTATATATCTTCATGTCCGGATATCTTTCCATTTTTTCCTTAAGCTTGTTCCCGGTAAGTGTCTGTATGAAACCGTCGCCGACTGAACGGTAATCGTACGAACCGTCGGGCAGCCGCAAAGAGTTGTAGGCGTTGCGGGTCTGCATGTAAACACTGCCTACCCTGTGAAAATGAGTCGCGAAATACAGCCGGCCTTCGTCCGTGTCCAGATGGCCTGTAACATACCAGTACTCGAAGGGACTTTCGAAATGCGCGCCTTCATTCTTGTAGTTGAGCTTGTCCGCGCCTGTTGTGGGCATAGCGGGTTTGCCGTCGGGTACACTGGAACAACCAGCCAGAAAGACGATTCCGACCGCAATAGTTGAAATCAGGACAATTAACTTTTTCATGCTCTACCTCCGTGAGTTGTTTCCTGCCGTCACTTTTATGAGCCGCTTGCAAAACTCAGTTGTCTTCTTCAATTAAGTCGATTTTATTCCGCTCAAGGAACATTTATTCCATGTGCTTTAATTTTTTTGTAGAGATGGCTGCGTTCGAGTTGCAGCGATCTCGCAGCCTCGCTTATCCTGTAGTTTCTTTCCTTCAATTTCTTTTCTATATATTTTTTTTCGAAAGCGAGGACCGCTTCCTTGAGTGGCCTGTCAGGGTCTATATCCTCGAGCGCGGTGCCGTCCGGAGCATGTTTCGGCAGAAACGACCTCACTGTCTCCGCGTCGATAACGTCTGTTTCAGACATGATATAAACACGTTCCGTAAGGTTCTGTAGCTCCCTGACATTTCCGGGCCAGGGATACTCGACAAGCGCGTCGAAAGCATCTTCCGTCCACTGCTTTTTTGTGCGTCCGTATTCGTCTGTGAAGTTCTTGAAGAAGTGACGCGCAAGAAGTGGTATGTCTTCCTTGCGCTCCCGCAGAGGCGGCACCTCGATGGGGATCACGTTCAGGCGAAAAAAGAGGTCTTCCCTGAAATTATTATTTCTGATCTCTGCTTCGAGGTCCTTGTTTGTTGCTGTAATGACGCGGACATCGACTTTTATCAGCTCGTCGCCGCCGACTTTCTGGAGTTCATTTTCCTGTAGCACGCGCAGCACCTTGGCCTGTGTTTCGAGGTGCATGTCGCCGATTTCGTCGAGAAAGATAGTGCCTCTGTGCGCGAGCTCGAACTTACCGCGCCTCATAGTGGTGGCGCCTGTGAATGCGCCTTTTTCATGTCCGAAAAGTTCGCTTTCTATCAATTCGTTGGGGATCGCGGCGCAATTTACTTTTATAAACGGCTTGTCGGCCCTCGCGCCGGCCTGGTGGATAGCGCGGGCGACGAGTTCTTTGCCGACACCGTTTTCGCCGCGTATCATTACCCTGCTGGGCGACGCGCCGACCGTCTCGATCCTATTCAGCAACTGTTTTATTTTCGGGCTCTGCCCGACGATGTCAAACTTATGTGCTATCTGGCTGCGCAGTTCGGTGTTTTCGTCTTCGAGGCGCCGGAAGTCCAGCGCGCGCCTGATCGTCAGCAACAGCTTGTCGCGCGACACAGGCTTTTCTATGAAATCATAAGCGCCCAGCTTCGTCGCCTTCACCGCCGTACTGATCGTGCCGTGGCCGCTCATTATGATCGCTATGAGTTCGGGCCGCTTCTCGCGCGCGCGTTTCAGCACTTCCATTCCGTCCATGCCCGGCATCTGTATGTCCAGCAGCACGGCGTCATATCTGTTGCCGACTATCTTTTCGAGAGCATCCTTGCCGTTGGAACTCGTGCCCACGGAGTAACCGGCAGACTCGAGTGTTGCGGACATTGCGGAAAGGATATTTTTTTCGTCATCCACAATAAGTATACCTGCTTCACTCATACAAACAGCCTCCGCATGTTAATCGACCTGCCTGAAGTCCAGTTCGAACGTCGCGCCCCTGCCGGGTTCGCTGCTCACCGTCATGCCTGCGCCGTGATCCTGGACGATTCTTTTTACAATCGCAAGCCCGAGCCCCGTACCGCGCACCTTTGTAGTGTGATACGGCATGAAAATCTTTTCAAGGTCTTCCTCCGCGATTCCTTTCCCTTCATCTCTGAATATAAATTTAACGTAACCATTTTCAGCATAAGAGGAAACATGCAGTGTGCCGCCCTCACCCATCGCCTCGATACCGTTCTTAATGAGGTTGGTGAATATGCGATTCAACTGGTCACGGTCCGCACGTACTTTCAGAGGCGTTTCCTCGATATTATATTCTATATTTACGTTTTCCGGAGTAATACCTGCATGAAAAGCTACAAGATTGCGAAGCAACTCGCCTGCTTCGACATCTTCAAAAACAGGTGCGGGCAACCGCGCGAACTCCGAAAATTCGTTCGCCAGCTTACGCAGCTTTTCGACTTCCTCGAGAACCGTCTCCGCGCTCTCGGGGAAAAGCCTGTCGAACGCGGCCCGGTCTTCATCGAAGCTCGCGCGAAGGTTTTCGACCGACAGTTGAATAGGAGAAAGCGGGTTCTTAATCTCGTGCGCCATGCGTCGAGCTATGTCGCTCCACGCCGCCATCCGTTCACTGTAGGCCAGCTTTTCGCTGTAGTCCGACAGGTCTTTAGCCATACGATTCATTGTCTCCGCGAGAAGCCCTATTTCGTCGCGTGATGTCGCGGATATATTCTTGTTCGAGAAATCGCCGCGCCCGATACTCCTTGCAAATTGCACAAGCCGGGAGATAGGTCGCGTTATCCCTATTGAAATGATTACGGCGAGAAAAAGCGATATGCCGATGCCGACCAGCGCGACCAGCACGATATCGGCTCGTGTCTGTCTCATGATGTTTTTTACTTGATCCCTGCTCACCCCCATTACGAAAAAACCAAGCAGTTCGCCAGTCTGCGATTCCGTCAGCGGCACGCCGCCCACCATGAAATCAGCGTCTCCGCTGCCCACCTTCCTTATCAGGCCCGGCTTCCGATCGAGGTCTTCGAGAAAACTTTTGTCGATCGGCAACCCCGCCGATGTTTCGCTGCTGTTTGAATCTATCAGTGGTTTGTAGTCGACATAAAGAACAACCCTCGCGCTGCTCAGCCGATGCAGCCTGTTTAAATAATCACGCCCGATCTTTCTGCCGCCGATCAATACCGCCACAGGCGCGCCCTGATACCACACAGGCTGATAGACCATTATTACAACGCTGTTTTTCCCTCCCACCTTCTCCGTCCTTGCAAATGTTCTGGTGACACCGTTTTTCAGAACTTCCGCCACATAGGGATCGTTTTTATATGATACATTGAACTTCTCCGGATTCACCGCGTCGGCGATAAGCGTTTTCTTTCTGTTTATCACTTTCAGCATATCGAGCCCGGTCGCATCCTTCAGTGTGCGTATGCGTTTTGTGAACCAGCTTGCTCCGTAGGGTGATCCCTTCAGCGAAATCGACGCGACTTCCTCGACCACGTTGTCGTCGTTTGCAATTGATTTCACACGTTCGCGGGTGTCGTTCATCAGCGAATCGAAATCCGAGCTGATCCCGTCGAGCGCGCTGCGAACACGAAGCTCCGCCAGCCTGTCGTATCTCTCCGGCAGCCTCATTGACATCAGGTAAAGCATCGCGCACACAGGTATCAATATTCCAACAACGAATGCGGCCATCAGCTTTGCGCGAATGGAAATCAGCGGCCTCTTATTTCTGTCGGAATATTCTTCCATGCAGTTATCTGGAGCTTACACTTTCTTTTTTTCTCTTTCTCCAGCGTGTGAATCGTTTGGATATTTCCATTCTATGATATCCATCGCCAGGAGCAGTATATACATTCTATTATATAGATATTAAACACACCAGTTATCACGCCTTATTAGTTAACCCACACTGGTGAAATATTTATGATAATGCTCTTGTCGCATCGTAAGCGGTGGAAGCAGGCGCTTTCTGTTTCCTGCATATTCGGTGCGTTTTTTCGCAGATTCAATAAGGGTGGATGTCAGCCTGTTTTCCTCATATGAGAATTCATAAGAGTACGGGCGATTCGGGGAAGGTTCCCATTTTCGTCATTTCCATTTGCTCGTTCATTTTCTTCGGTCATCAGGGGATACTTTCATATCTATTTATGTTCAAGAGCACGCTTGACAGATGCTTGAAGATCGCTTATTCGAACGGGTTTGGTAAAATAATCGAAAGCCTTCTTGTCGAAAACTTCTGCGGCGACTTCTGTGGTTGCGAAAGCAGTCAGAACAATGACTTTTGTCTCGGGCCATTTTTTATTTGTGAAATCCAACAGTTGCATACCGTCAACATCTTTCATTTTCAGGTCGGTAATTAACACATCGAATTGTTCCTGTTCGAGAGCGGCCAGCGCACGGGTGGAATCCATAAACACGGTGACGTCGAAACCATCGTGCTCAAGGATACGTTTTGTCATTACGCAGACAACTTCCTCATCATCAACTACAAGAATCCTGGGTTTCGTTTCCATTTTTAGTCTCCTTGTTATTTATAGGGATCGATATTGTGAAAGTACTGCCTTTATCCTGTTCGCTCCGCACAGTGATGGTTCCCCCGTGACGTTTGATAATGCTGTAGCTGACGGAGAGACCAAGCCCTGTGCCCTTCCCCACCTCACTTGTGGTGAAGAACGGATCGAATATGTGCATCTGTACAGAAGGCGGTATGCCGACACCCGAATCCGTAATCGTTATGTTTACGAAGCGTTTATTGCGCGAAAGCGCCACCTCCACATCGAGTTGGCCGCTGTTGGGCATGGCCTTGACAGCATTGGTATATATATTTATCAACACCTGCTTGATGCGATTGCGACTGATAAATATTTCCGGCAGATCAGGTTCTATATTGATATTGTATTTTATGTTATTGATGATAAGCTGATTGCTGACAAGCTGGATGCTTTCGTAGATTACTTCATCTATAGGGGTCGATTCGAAAGTGCGCGGACGCACACGAGAGAAATCCAGCAGATTATCAACAATATCACGCGTGCGCTTGCACTGCTTGTCAATCTTCGACAGCAGATCGATACGTTCCATATCATCCATATCATCATATAGTTGAACACCGGCTTGAGCCATCATCGAGATGTTGTTTATGGGATTGTTGATTTCGTGGGCCACGCCTGAAGTCAGTGTGCCGAGCGATGCGAGTTTGCCGGCCTGCACCAACTCTTCCTGATGTTTCTCGATCTGGCGAATCATGTAGTTGAACGCCTTTGCAAGTTTGCCGATCTCGTCGTTCAAGTAAACGCCTGTCAGCGGAACATAGTTTCCCTCGGAAACCTTGCGTGTCGCACGCTCGATCCTGGTCAGAGGCCTTATGATGTCTCTCGCGATTATTATTATGCTCACCAACGCTGTAAAAATCATAATCGAAATAGAAATAAGAAAAACACGGAACATATAACTCGCCATGACATCTATTTGCCTGCGTTCCATCCTGATCATATTGCGAGAAGAGGCATAAACCATGCGGCCTTTCCTGCGAATCTTTTCTTCGTCGATTTTGGTGTCCCGTGTCGAAACAAGCTTGCGTGCAAGGGTGGCATAAGCATCGAAACTGCGCTTGAGCTGTATACAATATTGCTTTCCTTCGAGTTTTATCATCTCAGGGGTCTTTTCTTTAATAGCACTGGAAATCAAATCAATCTGCATTATCCACTTTTGAGAACTGTTCTGATCATGGTACAACATATAGTTTTTTTCCGCGCGTCTCATATCAGAGATGTCGGCGCCCAGATCGTCAATGCTCTCAATGAGCATAAGTCTGTGCTTCATGGTCACAAGACTTTTATAGTAAATAAATCCAAGGAGTGAGACAAAAAACAGTGTCAGCGACATGGACAAAAGTAGTTTTGATCGAATTGTCATGTTCTATACCATTGTGTTTTCTTGAGTGTTAATTCTATAGTGAAAAAAGGTGTCTGGTAGGAAACGATTTAATATGGAGCCAATTGCAAAATTCTGATTCTGCTGAGGTCGGCGGCTATTGTCCATAGCTGCGTTGTCGGCACAAAATCGTCCTCGACGTACTCTACAAGTACGCCTGCGAGGATTTTACACCTCCGCCTTGCTCCGAACAATTTAGCTCGACCTCGCTACGAACATAATTTTGCAATTG
>JAJRTR010000152.1 GCA_024278215.1 bacterium | reverse complement strand
CGAAGGGCGCTGGGACCGCAAAAAATTTGTGGGCACACAGCTTGCCGGAAAAACGCTCGGCGTTATCGGTGCGGGTAAAATCGGCAAACTCGTCTGCAAAGACGCCGCGGGCATCGGTATGAAAGTGCTTGTATACGACCCGGTAGTCAGCGAAGAAGAAGCGGCCCGGTGCGGCGCGTCGCTCGTCTCGATGAACGCGCTACTGAAGAAATCCGATTACATAACAATACACGTACCCAAGTCGCCGAGGACACATCACCTTATAGCCGCGCCGCAGTTTGCAAAGATGAAAAAAGGAGTGCGGATCGTCAACTGCTCGCGTGGCGGTGTCATTGATGAAGAAGCGCTTCTGGCCGCGCTCGAAAAAGGCAAAGTGGCCGGCGCCGCGCTCGATGTCTACGAAACCGAACCGCCGCCCGAAGACAGCGCGCTACTGTCGAATCCCAATGTTGTACTCACGCCGCACCTCGGCGCGTCTACCGTGGAAGCGCAGTTGAATGTCGCGACGGACGTCGCGGGTCAGGTGCTCGAATTCTTCGACGGCAAGTTCCCGGCGTCGGCCGTAAACATGCCTTCTATCAGCGCGGAGATACTTGAATCGCATCAGCCGTTTTTCAAGCTGGCCAATAAGATCGGCATCCTGCACGCGGCGATTATGAAAGGTTCTATCTCTTCGATCACCATAAAGTATGAAGGCGGAATTTCCACGATGGAGACCGGTCTGGTAACGAGAAATTTCCTTATCGGGCTGCTGAAAACAAGATTTGAAGAAGTCAACATAGTGAACGCGCCGATACTGTTGAAGGAACGCGGTGTCGAGATAACGGAATCGAGTGTGGACCGCCGCACGCGCTTTATCGACCTGATCGTGGCGGAAGTGCGCACCGGCAAGTCGAAACACACGGTGGCGGGCACGCTTTCGGTAACGGGCGAGCCGCGCATAGTGAATATCGACGGCTACACGTTCGACCTCGCGCCGGAAGGGCTCTGTGTGCTCTCGATGCACAAGGACCAGCCGGGCGTCATCGGCAAAGTCGGCACGGTGCTCGGCAACAACGACATCAATATCGCGGGCATGCAGGTGGGCCGGGAGACTGTTCGCGGCGAGGCGCTCATGGTGATAAACGTAGACGACGAGGTGCCGGAAAAATTGCTCGAGGAGATAAAGAAATACAAGCATATCAATACGGTGGACCTTGTCGCTTTCTGAGCGCCCGGCTGATGGTGTGCAATAACGGTATTCGAACAGTATGCGCGTGGTAATTGCGGCGCAAAAAAAAATACTTAAAAAATAAGATTGTTTTTTTAATATCTTTAATGTAGAATTGCGGGATTGAAAAAAGGGCGCCGCGTGGCGTTCCAGGAGGTTTTTAGTAATGGCAGACGACGGCAACAAAGGCAAGATAGAAGATGAGTTTTTCGGCACGCCCCTGACTACGGCGATGGCGATGCCCTTCAACCTGGCGGTTGGAGACATCATCCTCGGCAGAGTTTCCAAGGTTGATGATGAATATGTTTATGTCAGCACGGGATTCAAGTCCGAAGGCCGCATCCCGGTCGAGGAGTTCAAAGATAGCCCCGAAGGCGAAGTTGGCTATAAGCTCGACGACGAAGTCGAGGTAATGGTCGACCGCATAGCGGGCGAAGACATATATCTGTCTTACGAGAGTGTTCTCGACAGAAGACGCTGGGAAGAACTCATACGGCAGCACGAAGAAAAGGAGCCCATCGAGGGCATCGTCAAGCAGCAGGTCAAGGGCGGATATCGACTTGACGTCGGTGTATCGCGCCATGCTTTCCTGCCGGGTTCTCATCTTGGCCTGCAGGTCAACGACTTCGACGCCGAACTCAAGGACAAACCGCTGCGAGTCGTCATCATCGAGATAAATCCTGACAGCGAAAACATTGTCGTTTCCCACCGCGAACTTCGCAAGCGTGAACTCGCCGAGAAGGAGTCCGAATTCTTCGCAAACATCGAAATCGACTCCATCATCGAGGGGAAAGTTACCCGGCTCACAAACTTCGGCGCGTTTGTCGATGTAGGCGGTGTCGAGGGGCTCGTGCACATATCCGAACTCGCGTGGAACCGCGTCGGGCATCCTTCGCAGGTGCTTTCCTGTGGCGACGTCATCAATGTCAAAGTGCTAAACGTCGATGAAGAAGCAAAGAAAATATCACTCAGTCTCAAGGAAGCCACAGAAGACCCCTGGAATTCGATAACACAGACTTTCTCTATAGATGAAGTTATAAAAGGAACAGTTTCCAAGGTTGTGAAGTTCGGCGCTTTTATCAGGCTGAACAAGGATTTCGAAGGACTGCTCCACATAAGTGAGATACAGGCTTCGATGAGCGGCAACCGTGCAAAACTGAATGTCGGCGAAGAGATCAAGGTGAAAATCCTTAATATAGATCAGGAAAACAAGAGGATCAAACTCGGCCTGGTCGCGGCGCTCGCGGCGAATGTGCCGAAGGAAATGAAGCAGTATATAGACGACGGCAAGAGTTCGTTCACAATCGGCGACGCGCTCGACGGCGCTCTGGACGAGCAGGAAAAATAATCGCCGGTTTTTTCAGTTGATGCACAGTTTTCAGCCGGCGGATATTCAGAATACTATCCATATTATGAAACTTCACTTGCGCGTAAGCGGCGGATATGTTAACTTATTCAAGGATGGAATACGAAAGTACTCCAGCCGGAAAAACTGGTCCGATACAACTTCGGAGGTGGCTTTTTGACTGAGAGAACATCGGAAAAGCTGGACATAATCAAAGATGTTGATATGAATGTCTCGGTGGAACTTGGCCGGACGATGAGAATGTTCAAGGACATCCTTGAACTGAAACCGGGCTCGATAATTGAACTCGAAACCAACACGGGCGACAGGATCGATTTCCTTGTCAACAAAAAAATCGTCGCGCGAGGCGAGGTCATGGTCATCGATGGGAAGTTCGCCCTCAGGGTTACAGACATCGTCGGTTCGATACCTGAAGCGGTAAAGGCCGGCCTGGTCGACGAGATGATCGTAGACAAATAAACAGACAGACCATTTCGCCGTGCGTCATATCGCAAAGTCAGGTGAGTAATTATGCGTGATCGCGTGGCGATAAAAGTCAGGTCGGGCAGGGGCGGAGACGGCTGCATCAGTTTCCGCCGCGAGAAATTTATTCCACGGGGCGGCCCCGACGGCGGCGACGGCGGGCGCGGCGGGAACGTCTTCATCAGGTTCAAAGAAAAACTCCCTTCACTCGAACAAATCAGAAACAAAGCTCTCTATAAAGGCGGCGCGGGCCGACAGGGCGCGGGCGCGAAAAAACACGGTCGCCACGGCGACGACGTGTTCATTGATGTGCCGCCGGGAACTTCAGTATACGACCAGGAAACCGGAACACTCATTGGCGAAATTATCGAACCCGGCGATAAGATTATGGTCGCGGCCGGCGGTGCCGGCGGACGTGGCAATTGCCACTTCGCAACACCCCAAAACCGCACGCCGCGTGAATTCGAGCCCGGCGAACCCGGCGAAGAGCGGTTGCTCGAACTCGTCTTCAGCATCCCCGCCGACGTTGCCCTGCTCGGCTTCCCCGGCTCAGGCAAATCCGCGCTCGTTTCCAGGCTCACAAGATCAAAAACTAAAATCGGCCATTACCCCTTCACTACCCTATCTCCCCATCTTGGCGTGCTGATTATAAATCCATACACTTCCGTTAAGATTCTCGATCTGCCGGCCATCATTAAAGGCTCGTCGGAAGGCAGGGGCGTCGGAAATTACTTCCTGATTCACCTGAACAGAACCCGCGTTATCCTCTATCTGCTCGACCCTTTCGAACATGAGGGCGTTTCCCTTTCCGATCAACTCGGGATACTTCGGCGGGAAGTGTCGGAGTTCGATCCCGACTTTTCACGGAAACGCGAACTCGCCGTGATAAATAAAATCGACTTGCTGGACGAAGCCCACGTGGAACAGATAAATATGTTTATAGAAAAATGCGATACGGTGATACGAGTATCCGCCGACACCGGTGAAGGAATAGATGAACTGATCGCCGAACTCGAAGTGCTGACTGCCCGGACTGAAGAAGAAGGAAGCGCGTCGAAATAATGGAAACAAACACAAAACGTATAATAGTGAAAATAGGGAGCCGGGTGCTCTCCGGCGGAGACGGTGCCGTAGACGCGGAGTTCCTCGCGGACTTCGTCGCCGGTCTCGCGCGCCTGCATGGGCGCGGACACGAGATCGCGCTCGTTTCCTCCGGTGCCATCAGGACGGGTGCGCCGCTTCTGGACCTGTCGCGCGAGCGCATGAGCATCAATCAGCAACAGGCCGCCGCCGCTGTCGGACAGGGACTGCTTATCGCGCAATACACCGAGCTTTTCGCGCGGCACGGCATCGTCACCGCGCAGGTTCTGCTCACTCCCGACATCATGAATATGCGCAAAAAATATCTCAACGCCCGCAACACTCTGCGCATCCTGCTCGCTCATCGCGCCGTCCCGATAATAAATGAAAACGACACGGTGGCTTTCGAAGAAATAAAATTCGGCGACAACGACACTCTGAGCGCAACAGCGGCGATACTCGTAGACGCCGACCTGCTTATACTGCTTTCAGATGTTGAAGGCCTGTATCACGGAGACCCGCGCCTCGACGGCAACGCGGCCATGTATGCCGAAGTGAAAGAGATAACACCCGGGATAGTCGAAGTTGCGGGCGGCCCGAAGCGCGGAGGCGGTTTCGGCGGCATGGCGACAAAGATCGAAGCAGCGCGGGCCGCGATGGAATCGGGTATTCCCATGGTCATCGCGCTGGGCCGTGAACCGTGTGTCGTCGAACGAATCACCGGCGGCGAAAAGATAGGAACGCTATTCGTACCGCACGAGACATCGCTGAACAGCAAAAAGAAATGGCTTGCTTTCGGATGCAAACCTGAAGGTCGTATAATTATTAACAGCGGCGCGCGCGACGCGCTGGTCGAAAAAGGGAAAAGCCTGCTGGCGAGTGGAATCGTGGCGGTGGAGAAGAATTTCGAGCACGGCGCGTGTGTCGAGATATGCGAGGAAGCGGGCCAGGCTGTCGCGCACGGCCTGACCAACTATTCTTCCCTCGAGATCGAACACATCATGGGCAGGCACTCCGGCGAAATCGAAAAGATACTTAGTTTTAAAATAGCCGACGAAGTCGTCCATCGCGACGATCTCGCCCTGCTTTGAACTTTGCATTTTTACGGGTTTTCGATAACACACAATATTATTCGGTTGCTGATTGTCGAGAGAGATAAAAAAAGAGACACGGGGAGTTGATGCGGAGATGGCAAGAAAGAAAACAGTGGAAAGCAAGGCGAAAGAGGCGCGCCGGGCCGCGCTGCTGCTTGCGGGCGTGAAGAACAGCCGCAAGCGGACCGCGCTTAAAAAAATTGCCGAAGCGCTTGTCACGAACTCTGAAAAAATACTGAAAGCGAACGAGGCTGATGTTGCTGAAGCGCAAAAAGAAGTAAAAGCAGGCCGCATGACAAAAGCCCTTCTCGACCGCTTGATTGTAGATGACAACAAGATCGGCGGCATGGCCGAAGGGGTAGTCAGCGTAGCGAAACTGCCCGATCCTGTCGGGAAAATATTGAGCAAAGTTGAAATGGACAAAGACCTTGTCATCGAGCAGGTGACATGCCCGATAGGTGTGATCGGAGCGGTGTTCGAGGCGCGGCCCGACGCGGTGCCGCAGATTTCTTCGCTCTGTCTCAAGTCGGGCAACGCGGTCATTCTCAAAGGCGGCACCGAGGCGAGACGCTCGAACGAAGTTATTACAGGCATCATAGAAAAAGCGGCGAAAGAGGCGGGCGGCATCCCGGACGGCTGGATTCAGCTTATCGAAACCCGTGAGGAAGTGAACCGGATTCTGCAACTCGACGATTACATAGATCTGCTCGTGCCGCGCGGCAGCAATGCGTTTGTGAAGTATATTCAGGACAACACGCGCATCCCCGTGCTGGGGCACTCCGATGGTATATGCCATGTATATGTGGACAAAGCCGCCGCGATCAACCAGGCGGTAGGCATCGCGCACGACTCGAAAACACAATATCCGGCAGCCTGCAACGCGGCGGAAACGTTGCTCGTGCACGCGGCTGTTGCTGAAAAGTTCCTGCCGGAAATGGCACGCTGGTTTGGTGATTCGGGTGTCGAGATGCGCGGATGCCCCAAAACAAGAAAAATAATCAAAGGGCTTAAAGCGGCGAAAAAAGAAGACTGGTCCACGGAATATCTCGACATGATAATCTCGATAAAAATCGTCGAAAGTATGCAGGAAGCGATAGAGCACATCAACACTTATGGCTCGAAACATACGGACGCGATAGTGACAAGACAGAAGACGCGCGCGAAGGTGTTTCTCAGCGCTGTGGACTCGGCCTGCGTGTTTCATAACGCGTCGACACGTTTTTCCGACGGCTTCCGGATCGGCAAGGGCGCGGAGATAGGGATAAGCACGAATAAGACACATGCACGTGGCCCGGTGGGGGTCGAGGGGCTGATCATTTACAATTACAGGTTGTCGGGCACGGGCCAGATTGTTGACGACTACACGGGACCGCACGCGAGGAAATTTACACATAAGAAAATTCTGTAATTTCTATTCCATCGTATTGAGGGAGGCCTTGAAGGGTTCGCATGGCGAAGAAAGATAAAAGCGACATTATACGTATCGACCGGAACAAGAAAGCGTTCTTCGATTTCGAGATACTCGATAGATATGAAGCCGGCATTGTCCTGACGGGATCGGAAATCAAGTCTGCCCGTAAAGGCGGAGTGAGGCTCAAGGACGGCTATGTGCGAGTGCGCGACGGGGAAGTTTTCCTGATAGGCGCACATATCGCGAAATACAAACAGAGCGGTAATCTGTACAATCACGACCCATTGCGGGAACGCAAACTGTTGTTGCACAAGCGCGAAATCAAGTCGATCGACAACAGAGTTCAGAAAAAAGGGTTGACGATACTGCCCCTGAGTATGTACATTAAGAATAACAGGGCGAAGGTCGAGATAGGACTTGCGAGAAGTAAGAAAAAATATGACCATAAACAGGACATTATCAATAGACAGGCAAAACTTGAGGCCGGCAGAGAAATGAAAAGGCGGTCTCGGAACATAAATATTTCGGGGGGATGAAATACATATAATGAAAGGGGGGCGTTCAGGGCTCGACGGGGTTTCTACAATGATTCAGTGGCAGCCGAGTTCTCCGCAGACTCGTAAAACGGCGGTACCCAAGTTAAGTGCGAACAACGAATTAGCACTCGCTGCTTGATGCAGTGACGTCTACCGGTCTATACCGACCGATTCCGGATAGGCGCCGTTAGGTCGGATGCCGTTTCCCAATGCCCGGTAGGGAAGCGAAAGACAAACCGGGATAGGGCAAGCGGAAACCCTGTTCGCGGGGGTTCCGTGGACCGAAACATTCAAAACGCGAACTAAGCTGTAGAAGCTGTTTTATTGGATTCTTCGGACGCGGGTTCAATTCCCGCCGCCTCCATTCTGCCCCCGGGATATATGTTCTGCAACAACAACCACACGTTTTTACCCCGATCTTTACTTTTGCGGGCGCTTGTAGCTGCTGCTGTTTTTATTGCGGCGGTTGCAGTGTGTCCCCGGAGTTCATCCGCGGCGGGCGGTGTTCACGCGGCAATTTCCGTTTCCACAACTGGCGGTAGGGTGTCGGCCCGTTTTGATTTTCGCGGACCCGCCGCAATGAATTCATTCTATGTCGACCATCCACGCCGCCTTGTCGTCGATGTGACCGGCGCTCTGCTCGTCGGCGGCAAAAAGTCTATCGAAACCGACACACGAGGCATACGCAGGATCAGGCTCGCCCAGAACAGCCGCAATCCGGATATCGTCCGCATCGTCTTCGACCTGAAAACAAATATCGAGCCGAATGTTGTCCTGGATGAAAAAGCCGGAACGGTGGAAGTTACGGAACCGCTGGTTTCGAAACAGTTTCCGGACCTTATGATAAAAAAACTGAAAGACAGAGTGGAGATAGTCATTCCGCTCGGCGCGGCAGCCGAGTTCACAAAGGAACAGGTCATCGACCCGCCGCGGTTCGTTCTCGACTTTAAAGATTATGTGCCGCGCAAGAGCAGCATGGTCTACAAGATAGAAGAAGGACTCGCCGAGCGGGTGCGTGTGTCGCGTTTCAAAAGCGATCCTTACGTGACAAGAATGGTTGTGGACACGGCGCTGCCTGCGAAAATCGAAGTTGAAAAACGAGATGGCGGCAAAAAAATAATCGTATCGGTTTTTCAGGCGTCGCTCTACAAAAAAACAGTCTGCATCGACCCCGGCCACGGCGGCAAAGACCCTGGCGCGCAGGTCGCCGGCTATCCCGACGAGAAGGAGATCGTTCTAAATGTCGGACTGAGGCTGCGTGAGCTGCTGAAAAAGGCGGGCGCGAATGTTATCATGACGCGCGACAGGGATGTATTCGTGCCGCTCGAGGACAGGGCTAAACTGGCGAATCGCAAACACGCAAAAGTCTTTCTCAGCATACACGCGAACGCGCTCGCCAAGCATCAATACAAACAATACATACGCGGAATACAGACGTTTCACTATAAGTCCGGCGGTAAAAAACTGGCAGGCATAATGAAAAACGCGCTGTCCGCAACACTTGCGACAGGCGACTGGGGCATATATGACAGGAAATATGTTGTGCTGACCCACACGCGCATGAGAGCCACACTTGTCGAGATTGGATTCATGACACACCCCGACGAGATCGAACTGCTGACAGACGACACGTTCCGGGAAAACGCGGCGCGCGGCCTGTACAACGGACTCGAGGAGTATTTCGGCGGTCGCGGCGAACAGCTTGCGGCACTCGAGCTGTCGCCGGAAATGGTGGCACACCTGCCCGACCAACCATTCCAGTATGAATACGTAGCAAGCGGCAACGTGCTGCTCGCGGGCAGCCGGGCGGGCGAAGATGTCTCCGGCAGGGGCGTGCGGCGGACGGCGGACTCTATGAATATCCCGAACATCGAGGATATTCTCCCGGCCAACGAAATGGGACTGACGCACGAAGTTGTCAACGAAACTAATGCAGGGCCGGTGGGCGGACTGGTGAGAAGCGCTGTCGGCAACATTACGGAATAATATCATTCACGGAATCTCAGTCGTAAGGGAATAATACGTTTCGGATATTAATTATTCCGAACAAAGTTATTATCCTGATATGAAGAAAATGATGACGATCAGGTGAAAATTTGAAATAAGTGATGAATAAATTGAATTTTCTGATTTTTTTAAGTATAATTCGCGAAAATAAATTTTATAGAATATCTTATGGATAATTTACCTGAAGGTTCGATAAAAGAACCGTTGCAAGAGTGTTTGAAAAAAGTGCAGGCAACTTCTCGGATCGCCGAACCTGTCAAAGCACAAATAGCCAACGGCAAGTATGATAAGAACTTCCTTGAGGGAGTTGAAAATTTCATGACCGGTTTTTCGGAATTGAAGACGGCCTTTGAAGAACTTCCGATCAAAGGCGGGGATGTCAAAGTAAAGATTCCGGACGAAGAAAGAGCGCAAACGGAAGAACTCCTGGCCGATCTTGTGGAAAATGTAAAAAAACTCAACGCAATGCAGGAAACTGTTATGGACGGTATAAAAGAGTTTATGGAGAGAAACAGCAAAAGCATGAAAGTGTTCCGTGAAGCGCGAGGGATATTTGATAAATTTGTCAAAAAACCTAAACAGGCCCCACATTTTTTTGACCGGAAAGGCTGACCGAAAATAACTTTTTGCCCAGTTAATATTGACACATATAATGGTTTTAATATAAATTAAGGAAATTCGTTATAAGGAATCCGGACAACAAGTCGGGGGAGTTGTGCGCACAACAAGATTCTCAAATTGCAAAGATGGCGTTTATTATAAGCGCTTGGGGGTGCATGTAGAATCTGGAGGCAAAGAGAACGCACGATAAATGCAGCGAATCCGGATCAAAAGCAACAGGCAAAACAGCAATTTCAAAACCGGCGGCTTCAGGGTGGAAGCTGTATCGGCATTTTAGTGATTAGATTCAGAGAGGCTGGTGCTACAAAGTGAAGCACGCAATGTTCAGTTCAATCGACACGAGCGCATCGGGGCTGACCGCCCAGCGGCTGCGAATGGATGTCATCGCCGGTAATATAGCCAACGTGGATTCCACAAGGACACCTGAAGGCGGTCCGTTCAAGCGGCAACTCGTGGTTTTTGCTTCAAAGACTGATGTTACTTTCAGGAAATTCCCCTTTCTGCCCATGAAGATAAAAACAAAAATGGAAAATGCGGGCGAAGGCGTGAAAGTTCTCGAAATCATGAAGGACCCGTCGCCGCCGAGACTGAGGTATGAACCCGGCCATCCGGATGCCAACAACGAAGGTTATGTCGCATATCCGAATGTCGATGTGATAAAGGAAATGGTGGACCTGATAAGCGCTTCACGAGCTTATGAAGCTAATATCACATCAATCAACGCGTCGAAGAGCATGTTCGAGAAAGCCCTGACACTTGGAAAGTGACGGGGCGATGAGCGGAAAGAATTCCGCGAATGAAAATTCAGGTCCAGGGAGATACTGAATGGATGCTTTACAAGAAAGATTGAGAATTCTGAGGGAAACCCTCGTGGAACGGTGGGCCAGTCTCACACAAAGACAGAAACATGCGCTGATGGGCGGTACCGTGGCGTTTATTGTGGGGCTCATGGCAATCGCCGTGTTTCTCATACTGCGCAGCGGTTCGCCCAGCAGCTACGGCACGTTGTTTACAGGCCTGGAGAGCGAAGACGCGTCGGCAATCGTCGCATTGTTGAAAGATGAGAAGGTGGATTACCGGCTGGCGGAAAACGGCACAGCCATCCTTGTGCCCCGTGGCAAGGTGCTCGAGAAACGGCTCGAGATGGCCGGGCAGGGGCTTCCAAGCAAGGGCACTGTCGGTTATGAACTCTTTGACAATACCAAGCTCGGCGCGACAGACTTTCAGCAAAAAATAAATCTGCGGCGAGCCATAGAAGGCGAATTGAGCCGCACTATCATGGGGATTGATTCCGTCGAAAATGCGCGGGTCATGATCGTGCAGGCTGAACCCAGCCTTTTTATAGACAAAGACGAAGACTCCACAGCGGCGGTTGCCATCAAGATCAAAAAAGGGCACAGCCTGGAACCGGAACAGGTAAGGGGCATCATCCACCTCGTCGCCGCTTCCATCAAGGGACTGGAGCCGAAGAACGTAACAGTGGTGGACGACAAGGGCGACATACTCTCCGACCTTGACGATAAAAACAAAATCGACGAAAAGCTACGTCTCAGCGACCTCCAGCTTAAACACAAAAAACAACTCGAAGACATGTACGAGCAGAAAATCTACAAAGCGCTCGCCAAAGTTCTGGGCGACGAGAATGTAGTAGTCGTCGTAACCGCGGAACTCGACTACGACGTGCATACGACGGAAGACGAGGTGTACGAACCTGTCGTAGGCGACAGCGGCATAACTCGGAGTGAGCAGATCATCGAAGAGAAATATCTCGGCACGGGAACAGTGCCTGAAATCGGCGTGCCCGGCACGACGTCAAACATCCCCGGCTATAAGGGACTGGCCGAAGGAAACGCCGAGTACAACAGGAGCGAGGAAACCCGCAACTACGAGATAACGAAACGCCTGGACAAGAAACAGAAGAACCAGGGTGATATAAGAAGAATCTCCGTTGCCGTCATGATCAACGAGGACATCAGCTACGAAGAAGCAGACGGCGAACCGGTAACATACATTACCAGAAGAAGGATCAGGGACATACAGAACAATGTTATAGCGGCAGCGAACCTGGACGCGGAAAAACGCGGCGACAAGGTCTCCGTTATCGGAATCAAGTTCACGAAAAACCCGGATTCCATGAAGGCGCTCTGGGCGGCGCAGGAAAAATGGAAACGAATATGGAAGCTGATCTATGCGATACTGGCGATACTGGCGATACTGGTAGTATTTCTACTTTCCTGGATGATGTTGAAAGCATCGGTAGTGAAAGAAGAACTGCCGGAGGAAGACGAGTTTGACGAGGATGCGCTCGAAGAGCCTGTACCTGTAGAAGACGTGATGATACCGGAGCTGACGGCGGAGCAACGCACGCGGGAACGGATCAAAGAAGAAGTATTGCGGATGATCAACGACGACCCGGAAGGCGCCGCGCTAATTATCAGATCATGGCTCTTCGACGACAAAGAATAAAGTTAAGTCGGGATAAAAACGAGACTGGAGCGAAAGTATGGCAGACGATAAAAAGAAGGGCGGGCTCACAAAAGCAGCCATGCTGATGGTTGCCCTTGGACCAGAGGTGTCGTCGAATATATTGAAGCACCTTTCAGACAATGAGATCGAGCGGCTCACCCTTGAAATAGCCGGCATGAACAAGCTGACACCTGAAATGAAATCGGACGTGCTCGAGGAGTTCTACAATCTCGCGGTAGCAAAAGAATACATACTTGCAGGCGGCATCGACTACGCCAGGGATATACTCGAACGCGCACTCGGCACCGGCAAGGCGATGGACGTGATAAACAGGTTGTCCACCTTCCTCGATGTCGCGCCGTTCGATTTCGCTCGAAAGTCGGACCCCACCCAGCTCCTTAACTTCATACGCAACGAGCACCCGCAGACTATAGCGCTCATTTTGTCTTACCTCTCGTCGGCGCAATCGTCATTTATCCTTAAGAGCCTCAACGACCCGACACTCCAGGTCTCGGTCACGAAACGCATCGCCACCATGGACCGCACGAGTCCCGAAGTAATAAAGGAAGTGGAAAAAGTTCTCGAAAAGAAGCTGTCGATGGTCCTGTCGCCGGAATATACGGAAGCGGGCGGCATCGCAGGCGTCGTCGAAATACTCAACAGAGTAGGCAGGAAGACGGAGTCGGAGATTATGGACAAACTCTCCGAAGAGGATCCGGAACTGGCGGAAGAGATCAAGAAACGCATGTTCGTGTTCGAGGACATCGTGAAGATCGGAGACCGCGACGTGCAGCAGGTGTTGCGGCAGGTGGAGAGTGCACAACTCGCCACAGCGCTCAAGAATATGAAGGAAGAAGTGCAGCAGAAGATTTTCGGGAACATGTCGAAGCGAGCCGCGGATATGTTGAAGGAAGACATGGAATTCGCGGGTCCCGTCAGGCTGCGTGAAATTGAGGAAGCCCAGCAGCATATAGTCAACACCATAAGAGGAATGATCGAATCCGGCGAAATCGCGGACTACCGTACAGAAGGCGGCGAAATGCTTTGAGCCGGGGGTAACCGAAACACAAACCCTCCAGGGGAAGAAACCAGATGAGAATTATTAAAAGCGCAGATATTGAGGAAAAACAGGCGGTTATCATACCTATGACGTTCGACCACCTGCCGAGTGACGGCAGGATCGTAGCGCGTTACATGGATAATGACGGCTTTGAATCGGAACTTGACGGCGAGCAGCAGCCTGAAGAGCCTGCGATTGATATTGAAGAGATAAAAAGGGAAGCCGAAAGACTGATGGCCCAGGCCCGGGCGGATGCGGAACGTGTGGCGCAGGAAGCCGCGAGCGATGCCGAACAGATCAGGGCGAACGCGCAGCAGGAAGCAGAACAACTGGGTGCGCAGGCCGAGGCGGACGCCGAGCAGGCGAAAAAAGAAGGATATGCCTACGGATATAAAGCCGGTGAGGAAGACGGCTATAAAAAAGGATACGACGACGGATTCGGTAAAGGCAAAAATACAGGGCTGGACGAAACCCGCGACTCTGTGAATATGGTGAAGGAAGTAATCGAGCAGCTTAAGTCATATCATGTGCAGATACTGGCCGACGCGCAGAAAGATATTGCAAAGATGGCGCTGGGAGTGGCGCGAAAAGTTCTCCAGAAAGAAATAATGACCGATCCGCGAACGGTAATCGGAGTTGTGAAAAACGCGCTGGCGCAGGTAAGTTTCAAAAAGAGATTCGTAGTGCACGTCAACCCGCTGGACCTTGAAGTGCTGAAAAAAGCGGGCAGCGAAGTGCTGGGAGTTCTTGACAACCACGAAACGATAAAATTCAAGGCATCGCCGCAGGTCGAAGCTGGCGGGTGCATAGTGCAGACGGAAAGCGGAACGGTGGACGCGCAGATCGACCGCCAGTTCCAGGATGTGGAAGCAGCTGTCATGAGGGCGATGGACAGTAACGACGAAGACGAAGAGTAACAAATAAAATAATGGCGAACATCAAACCGGCAAACAGGGTAGACGATTTCAACAACCTTATCGGCGGCCTGAACCTGATCAAGCAGATCGGGCGGGTAACCGATGTAATCGGCGTCGTGATCGAATCGCAGGGCCCCAATGCCGCGATGGGCGAATATTGTGAAATTCATCTGAGCAAGGGCGGCAAGAGAGTCCCCTGCGAGGTGGTGGGCTTCAGGGGCGAAAAGTTGTTGCTGATGCCGTTCGGAGACATGTACGGGATCAGCCCCGGTTGCGAAGTGCACGCATCGGGCAATCCGCTGTCGGTGATGGTGTCCGACGCGCTTGTGGGACGGGTGCTCGACGGGCTCGGGAACCCAATAGACGGGAAAGGCCCGATTCTCGGCGCGAGGCCCGCGCCGATTCATACAGCACCGCCCAAGCCGCTCGAAAGGCGCAGGATCACGGAGCCCATGGCACTGGGTATCCGCGCGATAGACGGATTGTTCACCATCGGCAAAGGACAGCGGATAGGTATTTTCTCGGGGTCCGGCGTAGGAAAAAGTTCGACGATGGGAATGATCGCAAGATTCACGCGAGCCAGCCTGAATGTTATAGGGCTTATCGGAGAGCGCGGCAGAGAGGTCCGTGAATTCCTGGAACGCGACCTGGGCGAAGAGGGCCTCTCGCGATCAGTCGTTGTAGTTGCGACATCCGACCAGTCGCCGCTGATACGCCAGAAGGGCGCATACCTGGCGACGACAATTGCGGAGTATTTCAGGGATAAAGGTAAAGATGTGGTATTGATGATCGACTCGATCACACGCTTTGCATTCGCACAGAGGGACATCGGGCTTGCGACAGGCGAACCGCCCACGACAAGGGGTTACACGCCTTCGCTGTTTTCAGTGTTGCCCAAGCTGCTCGAGCGCAGCAGCATGGCCAAGAAAGGTTCGATCACCGGCCTGTACAACATACTTGTCGAGGCCGACGATATGAACGAACCCGTGGCGGACACATGCCGGTCCATTCTCGACGGGCACATTGTCCTTTCGCGCGATCTCGCCGCGCGTAATATATACCCGGCGGTCGATGTCCTGCAAAGCATAAGCCGTGTCATGCCGGATGTCACTAGCGAGGAACACTTGCAACTGGCGCGAAGGTTCAGAGAAGTGATGTCGATATATAAGGATTCCGAAGACCTTATAAATATCGGTGCTTACGTCAAGGAAAGCAACCCGAAGATAGACTATGCGATACAGAAAATTGAATGGATGAATTCCTTTATAAAGCAGGGCCTGTTTGAAAAGGTGGAATATGAAGACGCGCAGAAAGCGTTGAAAGGGATTTTCGCTGACTGATGTTCAAATTCCGCCTTAAATCTGTTCTCGATTACCGCAAGTTCCTTGAAAACATGAAGAAAATGGAGCTTGCTGAAAAGCAACGCATCTATCTTGAGAACAAACAGAGGGGCGAAAGACTAAGGGAGATCAGGAACCAGTATCACCAGGCGATGCGCGAAGAGACTGCCGTCGAAAAGGTCTCGGTGACGACACTCTCTTTCTATCATTCCTACATACATGTGATAGAAATGCAGATAGAGATGCAGGACCAGCGCACCGAGCAGGCAAGGCGTGACATGGTCGAGAAACAGGGTGAACTGGTCGAGGCGAGAAAACAGAAAGAAGTCATGTTGCGCGCAAGGGAGAAAGCGCTTGAAAAATATCGATACGAAGAGGAAATGAAGAACCAGAAAGTACTTGACGAAGTATCGGCGATAAAATACATAAGGTCGCAGCGGGGGCTTGACCCGACCGCGCAGACGACCAGAGTATAAGAATAGAGGGATCGGCAAATGCAGTCCGGAATATTTCAAATGAAGACCAGCCCGTCCGAATGGGGCATGGCCAGGATGATGGAACGGATCGAGTATATCCAGAAAAAATTCGGTCCGAAGATTCCACAGCCGGCGGAATTAAGCCCAGAGTTCAAGGCGCAGCTCGAAAAGAACATGCAGGACGCGAACAAAACCGAAGGGAAGGGTGTCGAGGCAAAAAACGAACTTCCCGAACGGCTTTTCGCGCCGGGCACATTCAAAACAGATAAAATCGACAAGAAGCAGATCAACACACTCATCGAGCAGGCATCGGCGAAATATCATATCGACAGGAAACTACTGGATGCGGTGGTCGACGCGGAATCGAATTACAACCCGGCGGCTGTATCCCACAAGGGCGCTATGGGCCTGATGCAGCTTATGCCCGGTACGGCGAAGGGGCTGAATGTAAAAAATCCTTTCGACCCTGCGGAGAATATAGACGGAGGCGCGCGCTACCTGAAGTCCATGCTGGAACGTTTCGGCGGCGATCCGTCACTCGCGCTGTCGGCATATAATGCGGGCCCCAAGGCGGTGGAAACCTACAAAGGCATTCCGCCTTACGCGGAAACAAAGAAGTATATCGAGACGATAATGAATAAATTATCCGGCGAAGGATAAGCAGGATAATAATCTGTTAATAATATTCATGGGAAGGTACTCTTATGGCTAAGAGGAGTGAGAATACTGGCAATGCAGTGGCTGAGGAATACTACGAGGTTCCGGCGCGCAGTTACGCCTGGTTATGGGCGCTGCTGGTCATTGCTTTGATAGGACTTGTCGTGGCGGTTCTGCATATGTCGGGCGCGCTTAGAGGTCCCGAAGAATCGCTGTACCAAGCGACGAAAGACACTCCTGTGATCAACCTGTTCACAGGAGCGCTGCACGAAGATGCCGAGCAACTCTCGCCCGAAAAGGTCATAAGCGTCAAAGACCTCCGCAGCAATGTCATCAGGGCTGAAACGGACATAAAAGAAATCAAGGGAGACCTGAAGAAACTCGATGATGTGTCAAAGCAGATTGAAAGTATGCAGGGCGACATAGATAAGATAAAAAAGGCCCTGAAAGACATTACCGAGTATGGGCTTGATGAGAGTGTACAGACAAGTGCGGCAGTGCGGACTGCCGCACCGGCAGCGCAGGCTGCAACACGCGCGGCACCTGCGGGCACATCCGCCAAGGCGGGTGCCGGCAGTAGCTCCACAACATCAAACTACAGGCTCGTGGGCAAGATTTTTGAAAAGATCGACGCAGACACTTCGGTCGATATTCTAAATAATATGACTGATGCCGAGAAGGTCAGCATACTTGGTAAAATGAAAGAAAAAACCGTCGCGGAGATCCTTTCCGCATTCGATCCGGCAAAGTCTGCCGAGCTTACAAGAATGATAGCGGCGAGCAAATAAGTCGCGCTGTCGTAATATTTTTATTAAAAGGCTGTTTTAAAAAGGAATTTTGTTATATAATAACGCTCGTTATCAGGCTGTCTTTTTACAACAACGGCGACGGAAAACAAAAAAATATTAGTCCGTACCGTGTGGAAAGAAAATAATCGGAGGAGTTTGTGGCAGGGGTAGCTATCTTCAACTCACCCCCCCCTTCAACGAACAACTACAAATACCGAAATGGCGTATATTCGTTTTTACCGGCTTCTGTCTGTTTCCAGTTCCTGACGCTGTGAAATAGCGTTTATCTGTGTCTCATGTTGAATCCGGTCGACAGCGAAAACCATATCGGCGCATTCAATTCCAATAGAGGCGCCGCTAAGGAGAATGAAAATAATAATATATTGCTATTAAGAGACTGCCGAAGTATTCGGTGGTTCTTAGAGAGAAAATAAACCCAATAATCAAAGCGTATGTCACGGAGGTGATGTAAATAACAACTGAATAGGAAGGAGGTGATATAGATGCAAGCGACGGACTTGCTCATGGGGTTGCTGTCGAAGACAACGGCGGCGACAACAGACCTGTTTTCTCTTAAGGCCGAACCCCAGGGGAACACTTCTTCGCTCTTCAAGGACGCTTTCAGCTCGGCGATGAAGCGCACGAGCCGCAACGATTGTTCAGCGGTTAAGGCGCAAAGTGACCGGGCGAAACAGTCCGAGGGCGTAGCGCCGAAAGATGGAGCGCAGCGGACTCGCGACAAAGCCGAATCGCAGAAGGTCGGCACATCCGAAAAGGATGCGGACCGGAAACGAGCCGAAACAAGCGAGAGCAAAGGAACCGATGAGACCCGCAAATCGCATAAGACTTCCGAAAGCGGCGCGAGCGACAGGAAAGAAGCTGTCGATGATAAGACCAATGACGGCGAAGTCGCAGCGGCAGCGCAGTTTGCTCAAAAGCAGGACGAGGCGAACAGAAAGCTCGAAGCGCTGATCGACAAGCTTGAGGCAGAAGCGGCGAAGGGCGAAGATGCGGCAGACGAGAAAATGCTCGGAATCATCATGCAGATGCTCGCTCTGATGCTGTCAGGCATGGAAGACGCCGGAAAATTCGGCGAAGAGCAACCGGCACAACTCACCATCGAGTTGGACCCGGACAGCAAACTGTACAAAATGCTGAGTATGTTGATGAACGGGCAGAACGCTCTCGACTCTGACGCACTTAAAGATGTGAAAGTTCTCCTGAAGCTCACCGACGACCAGGGGCTGCTCATCCCGCTTACAGAACTCGTAAAGGGCGGCGACGGCGATAATACCGGCGAAGGAATCAGATTTTCTCTCGAACCGGCATCCGGTGACGGAGAATCGGCTGCGCTGAACCTGGAGATCACGGCGGAAGACCTGAAGTCGGCACAACTGGTGAATATCGACCGGATGCAACTCGAGAAGACCGATATGGTCATGACCGTACCGCTCGAACAACTCGCGACCGCAAGCGGCAGCGATTCGATAGAAGCGCTGTCGGCGAGTATCGAAAACGGTGATGACGATAAACTTCTCAAACTGCTCGATTCTCTGGGACTAAGCAAAGAGGAACTCGCACGTCTGATAGCCTCACAGAAAGACCGGCAGAGCGGCAAGTTGAGGCTCGCGGTGGCGATGAAGCCCGAACAGGGCGCGGAAGATGTTGCCAAAGCGAGAATCCAGGCGCTACCCTCGGACCCGCAGTTTCTGCAATCCGACGAGTATATGAAATCCTTGGAAGCCGAAGCACTGGTGAAGCAGATAGTAAAGGGCGGCTCGGAAAGGCGCGACCTTTTCGACAGGCTCCAGACACTGCTCAACGGACGCGGCGGCGGCGACAACAACGGCCTCGACAGTCTGCTGATCAAAAAAGTGAGTGCGACAACATTCGTGCAGGACTGGTTGCAGAACTTCTCCGATCAGGCAAAGCAGGAGACGAGTACAAAGAACGCGAAAGTGTTCAGCGAATCTCCTGTCGGCGACAGCCTCAATGGGAAAGGTGACGCACAGCAGGGTACCGGGCGAATAGCATTCCTCGGAAGGAACGGACAACCGCAAAGTACTGTAAGCCGGCTGTTCCAATCCCAATCGGCCCAGCCCCGTTACTCGACCCCAGGGCAAAATGTTCATGAATCAGTCATGAACCAGATCGTTCAGCGAATCTCCTTTTCTTCTCTCAGCAGTGCGAACGGCGAACTCAGAGTGTTCCTGAAGCCCGGCAACCTGGGCGACGTGCACCTGAAAATCCGTGTGGAACAGGACACGGTGCTCGCCAAGATAACCGCAAGCAGCCATGAGGTGAAAGCGATTATCGAGAGTAACCTGGGCCAGCTAAAACAGTCCCTGCAGGATCAGGGCGTGAAAGTCAGCCAGTTCGAGGTCACGGTAGACACCGGCGGCAACGGACACGAAGCGCACAACGGAGCGGAAGATACTGCGGGCGACGGCTACAATCCGGTATATGCTATAGGAATGGATTCCTACGGCGGCGAGAACGGAATGGAACCGGTACCCGGTGGAGCGGAACCCGCCTACATCGGCGCGGAAGGCTTTACCTACGGCAGGAGCGGAGGAGAATTGAACGCGCAAGCGCGTGTAAGCTATCTCGCCTGAAAGCTTTGATTTGGAGAGAGGAGCACTACAATGGGAATAAATTCAATTATCAACGATTTTTCGCTGGAAGCCCTGCAGTCAAAGGAGGCAGAGAAATCTTCGTCGAATCTCGACAAAGACGCATTTCTGAGGCTGCTCGTGGAACAACTGAAGAACCAGGACCCTCTGGACCCGCTCAAAAACGAGGATTTTATCGCACAACTCGCGCAGTTTAACTCGCTCGAGGAGATGATAAACCTCAACGAAAGTTTCGCGACTATGGCCCAGGCGCAACAGTTGTCACAGGCCTCCGGTCTGGTAGGACAGACAATCGCGTTCCAGGATTCAGAAGGAGAGATGTACACAGGCATGGTGGAATCCGTCACAGTTGAAGACGGCGTGCCGGCCCTTCAGGTCGGCGACCATTCCGTCAGTCTCGATGACATTATCGGCCTCGGCCAGTTGAGTACCGCATCCATTCTCAGCGACTCCGCATACCTGATAGGTAAAGATGTCACATACCTGGACGGCGACGGCAACAAGGCTACCGGACTCGTCAAGACAGTCGACCTGTCTTCAGGCTTCCCGAAACTTATAGTTGGTGATGATGATGTAGAACTCGGCCTCTCCGACATCCTGGCTGTATCATTGCCGTCTTAACCGGCGGTTCGATTATGGACACTAAAGCAAAAGGAGGTGATACCAGATGGTTTCAAAAATGTACGGCCCACAGGTACCTAAGCCGCAACGTATAGACCAGTTAGGCGCGCCGGCGGCACCGGCGCAGCAAAGGCGAGTATCAGCCGGCAAGACCGAATTTCAGCGCATTCTGCATGAGAAAACGTCCAAAGTCGAATTCTCGGCACATGCCCGCAAACGACTCGCCCAGCGCGACATAAAGCTGGACGATGAAGACATGTCGCGCCTGAGCAACGCGGTCGACAGGGCTTCGGACAAAGGGTCAAAGGAATCTCTGGTTCTCCTGAATGGCATGGCGTTCGTCGTCAGCGTGTCCAATCGCACCGTGATAACGGCGATTGATACGGACAGCATGAAAGAGAACGTCGTGACCAATATTGACAGCGCGGTAATCGCGTGATGAGCAAGAGATTATTTTGAAAGGAATTGGGGCTGGACCTCTCCGAGGAAGCCCCCCGGCCGCTGATCGACAGATGCGGCCACACACTAACTTCAACACGTAAGGGACTGCGCCGGCAACGGGACATCGAACGGTTTGTGCGCTCTAGGGTCACAGACTCATCCCCAGCCATGGGAATGCCGATCAACTCAACTCATCCCCGCCGGCAACGATAAAAGCCTCGAACCCCGCGGGCTATGGCAGCGCGCGGCAGACGATACGCTTTAGTCCATCCTTATGTGAAAATCTTTGAAGGTTCTTAAGGGAGGATTCAATGAATTCGTCGTTATACACCGGCGTACTGGGATTGAAAAATCACCAGACGCGCATGGATGTAATCGGCAACAACATTGCCAATGTCAATACTTACGGCTTTAAACAGGGACGCGCAACATTCGCGGACCTGCTGAGCCGCACATATCAATCCGCTTCGGCGCCACGCGGCGGTCGCGGCGGCACAAACCCACTACAGGTAGGGCTCGGTGTTTCCACCGTATCGGTGACAAACATCATGAACCAGGGGCAGATCGAAACCACAGGCCGCCTCACAGACGTAGCCGTCGACGGCAACGGCTGGTTCGTGCTCAAAGACGGCTCCGGCGACACTGTCTATACACGTGACGGCGCTTTCGCGCTCGACAAAGAAGGCAGCCTCGTCAACGCCAACGGCCGCTACGTGCAGGGCTGGAGCCGCATTAAGGTTACAGATGACCACGATTTCACTGTCGACACTACCAGGCCCGTCGGCAACATCGATTTCCAGGTCGGCGAAAAACTCGAAGCGGCAGCGACAAACAAGGTTGGCCTCAAGTGCAACCTCGACGAAGGCTCACGCTCGCTGATTGCCGACGGCGTTGACCCCCGCGAAGGGTTCGCCACAAAGAACGACCTGCTCGTAGACCTCTACGACAACGACCAGGTCAACCCCGAGCACCTCGGCATCCGCGAAGGTGACTGGCTCGAAATTCACGTCGATACACAGTACATCCAACAGCCTGATCTCACGTCAGCTACATCTTCCACACTGAATATCACAGGCGGAGGAACGGATGTTTATGCCAGTGACGCAGCGAAAACAGGAACACTGTGGCGATATACAAGCCTCATCTCCGAATCGAACCTGCCCCTCATGGACCCGCAGAACGGTGGTGCCTATGACCTCACCTTCGGTGGTAATCTAGCTGCGCTCACCCGCGTATTCGACAGTCCTGACGACCTTGCCGCAAGAGGCGCGGGTTTCTTCACGATAGACCCGGACACGGGCATGATCTATGTCAGCGGAAATGTCGGAGACGCGGACCCGCTCGCGACAGCAAGCGTGACATACTTCACACAGTTAAGCGCGGAAAGCACTTCGGTCTATGAAGGCGACAAGTACCTTTACTACCAGGTATCCAACGACACCGACATCGGAGACCTTGAAACCGTCATTCAGAACGCGCTCGACGCCATCGACGTCAACGGCACAATGGACGCCACAGTCAAGTACAACACGGACGAAGCAAAGTTTTACATCTATAATAATGATGTAACAGGATCACGCGACTACAACGACATCCACGTCGAAATCAACGCGGTATCCGGTTCCGGCATCAGGCAGGGATACCTGCTCCGCGAGTCCACATACCCGACACTTACAGGCACACGCCTCGGACTCATCAACGGCGGTCTCGGCGGCGCGATGACCCGCGAACACATCGCCAACTTCGACTACCAGACCACGTCGGCCAACCTCGATTACGGCAACGTCAATGGCTCCGCGCAACTCTACGCACAGGTCATCCGCTCGCGGCTCGACCAGACATGGTCGGCCGGACTCGGCGGACTCAACGCCGATGGTTACCAGTATGTTGATCTCACAGACTGGAAAGGCTACACAGACGGCGGCGATCTGAAAATGATCGAAGATACGGGCGAACTCTCCGTCGACGGCACAGTGTGGAGAGAAGTAGAAGTCTTCACGGGCGCGGCCAACGAATACCTGATTTCACTCGGTAACGACGCAAGTGGCAACCTCGGCGTTCCGAGAGTTTACTTCAACACAGTAGGCGGTAACAGTCCTTCGGCAAACGCTGCAATGGTATTTTCGTATCGCACAGACACCGCGGACAACAACCTGCTTGTTGAGGGAGTGGACTACACGATCGACGCCACAACAGGCCAGATCTCACTCAAGTGGGACAGCACTTCCGCCGATGCTGTATTCGGCGCAAGCACAGGTGCCGCCAACCCCGGCAACGCCGGCTTCACAGGCACAGTCCGCCTCACCGCCGATTACACTACTGAAGACCGCCTCCTCGAACCCCCCGCTACCATCATGAACTCCCGATGGGCGGACTTCGCGCAGGAATACGCGGAAGTCAGCGCCGGCGGCGCAGGCAAAGCGCGCACCGCTTTCAACACCATGTTCTCTTCCATTAATGCGGACAGGAGCGCTTCTACTCCAGGAACCATCAACGACCAGGCGACTTCAACCGAGCCTACCGCAAAAACCTCGACCAGGTTCCAGGCGGGTGATGTATACAGAACCTCGATCGACGTCTATGACTCACTCGGCGACACTCACACTCTCCAGTTCGTCTTCACACACGTCGGCTCCAACTATGATCTCACAGAACAAATCCGCTACCAGAACCGCTGGTACTGGAGAGCCGAACTTCCTTTCTCGGACGTATTCTCATTCGACAGCATGGATATCGTAGACTCCGATGTCTCCAGCGCCAAGCTCAACGGCCAGATCGAGTTCGACGAAAACGGACTCATCGTCACCAGCAAACTCGCGGGCAACATCGGACCCATCATGTTCGACCCGTCACCCATCGGAGCCAACGGCAACAGCACGGAAGCCACCGAAAATGTTTCCATCGACCTTGATGTCGACGGACACGGAGTACCCATCGACGGCGTCACGCAGTATGCATCCGACTTCACAACCCGCGCCTACGAGCAGAACGGTTGGGAAATGGGCATACTCGAGACATTCGCAGTCGACCAGAACGGCATCATCGAGGGCCGCTACTCGAACAACGTAGTGAAACCCATTGCGCAACTCGGACTCGCCATGTTCCCCAACGAAGAAGGTCTGCACAAGGAAGGCAGCAACGTGTTCTCGCTTTCGGCCAACACGGGCCTTCCGAACATAGTACCTGCCTTCGTAGGCGGCGCGGGCTCCATCGTCGGCGGTTCTCTCGAACAGTCCAACGTAGACATAATCTCGGAATTCACGAACATGATCATCACAGAACGCGGATTCCAGGCCAACTCAAGAATAATCACCACTTCTGACGAGATGCTCACGGAGGTTATCAACCTTAAACGTTAATAACCACCAGATAGTCTCGTCGAGATAATTCAGCCGGCCCCGCAGCGGGCCGGCTTTTTTTATCTCTTCTGCGCGGAGCCGTTTATGTCTTCTTGAGTGAGGGCTATAGAAAAATCACCCGGAAATGGCATCCACCGAGCGTGGAGCCTAATGGCATGTCTCTCAATAGTTCAGGGCGTAGAAATTGCTTAGCACATGATACAGGATGTATAATATGCAAATTCATGCCGAACAACAGAAACACGTCGACATTTTACAAACGGTGTATATAACAGGCAGGAAAAAAAGAAACAAATGACTGAAAAGCAACAGCGGCGTGACAGCGCGATAAGAAAAACATTCGTCCACCAGGACGGGCGCAAACAGCGCGGCTTATGGCTGGCCAACATCAGGAACAATTTCGACATAATCGCAAAAGCCTACGACGTCAAAGCAATACAGGACGCTTTCTGGGACATGCCTGGCATAGTCGTGGGCGCGGGACCCAGCCTTAGCAAAAATATCGATCTGCTCGCGGAAGCCGGAAAAAGCCACCCACTTTTCTGCACAGACAGAGCGTTCGGACAGCTCCACGAAAAGGGTACCGTACCGCACTTCACGATAGTCGGCGACGCGTCACCGCGCGTCGCCACATTCTTCAGCGGGATGGACACGCGCCGCACAACACTCATCGCCGCCGCCTATATCGACCACAGCGTATTCGACCTGCCCTGGAAGAATGTTGTGCTCTACAACATCACCGACTACGACACAGGCTACGTGGAGGCCGCGCAGAACATGACGGAGCAGGCCGGAAACAGGATCACAGCCATACCCGGCGCGGTCAACGTCGGCAACGTCGCCTTTATATGCGCAAAGATAGCAGGCTGCAACCCCATCACCTTCACGGGCAACGATCTGTGCCAGGACAAGCCCTCCGACACCAGCGCGCGATGGTACGAAGGAACAGACCACTGGGGCAACAAAGTGTACTCCGCGCCGGGCTATCTCGCGGGCTACGAATGGCTCCTTGATTTCTTTAAGGTTGACAAAGACATAAAATGTGGTAAATTAAGCGTATACAATTCCACGGAAGGCGGTATAATGTATTCCGACCTTATCAGGGAGATGCCCTTGAAAGATTACCTCGAAAGGTTTCCGGGATACAGGAAAAGCATAAACACAATAATAGAAAAAAAGTTGCGGCCATAGGATGAACAACCCGTGGAAAGGCAGTAAATAAAGAGGGTGCAGTGTAAACATCGGCAAGAAATGTTTGTTCCCGGAAATACAAAACATTATAGAAAAACACTTTTTTTATAAAAGATATTTACCTTCAGCGGGAAAAAATGTAAACTTCACTCGGAGAATATTATAACATGATCGAAGTCCGAAAACTTAATGATCAAATCATAATCGTGAATTCGGACTATATAGAATTTATCGAATCGACACCGGACACGGTAATAACGCTCACGACAGGGAAAAAACTTGTATTGAAAGATTCTGTTGACGAAATCGTAAAAAAAGTGATACAATATCGCCGATCATTAAACGAAGGTCTTGGGATAAAATCTGAATAAAAGCAAGCGATTTTTTGTTTTTATATTTGTGATGCAGAATGTAACATACACTGACACTCAAGGAGGAAGAGCACATGGCGGAAGAAGAAATCCTTACCGAGCAGGCGCCGGCACCGAAAAAGAAACCGAGTGGTGGATTTACAGTTGTTCATCTGATTCTTATTGCGATAGTGACAGCTGCTGTCGTTGCCGTCGGTTTCTTCATGATCAGCGGTTCTCTGAACAAGGCTACTAATGCTCTTGGCGACGAGATACAGAAAGCGACAGCGAACTCGTACGGCAGAGATGTGATGGCAGATTTCACAACCCTGAAAGAATGCGACGACGACGGCGAGACGATCATGCCGCTGTCCGACAAACCGCTGATTGTCAATATGGCGGATGGACAACATTACCTTAGTATAGGGATTTCCGTATGTGTTTCCGGGGGCATGACCGATGATGAATTCGCGAAGAAAAAAGCTGTCCTGCTGCATGTAGCAAACGAATTCCTGTCACAGTACAGTTATTCGGACATATTCCCCGGCGTGGCCGAAAAAGAGGAAGCAGCAACGCCGGCGGCGAGCAGCGTCGAAATGGATATTTCCGAGCTTGGCTTCGAGGACAACCCCGACCAGAGCTTCGCGCTCAAGAAAGACCAGATGCGCGGCGGACTTCTCAAAGCCTTTGCAGAGAGAAATATCCGATTCGTAGAAGAGATATATTTCACAGAATTCCTTGTACAGTAGTAATAACGAGCGAATAGCCCCTACACGGGAGGACTAGTACTTTGGGTGATTTTTTATCACAGGACGCCATAGATGATCTTATTAACCAGATAGGCGACGAAGGCGGCGGCGATGCTTCCGGTGACTTGGGCGGTGGCCTTGACGATCTGGGGATACCCGGACTCGACGACCTTAGCACAGGCGGCGACTCGGATACGGGCGGCGGCATGGCCGCTTCTCCAGTCATCCCCGCAGACAGCGCAAAAGACGTTCAGTCTTATGACTTCTCGAGAGCTTCAAAATTCTCCAAGGACCAGATACGCACCATCCAGATGATCCACGAGACTTTCGCGCGGCTTTTCTCCAACACGCTTTCCGCGAAAATAAGAACTCTCACACGCATAAAAGTCGTTTCCGTCGAGGAAGTCACCTACGAAGACTTTATCAACACCGTTTCGAATCCGTCAATAATTTCCGTCTTCTCTCTGCTTCCCATGGAGGGAAGCGCCGTCATGGACATCAGCCCCCAGATCGGGTTCCCCCTCATGGACAGGCTACTGGGCGGCACAGGCGAAGAAGAGGAAGAAGCGCGCGAACTCACAGATATCGAAATCAACATTATGGAAAGCATTCTCAACGATGCTCTCAACTTCATCAAAGAATCATGGGCAAACGTCATCACGGTGACACCGAAACTGGAGATGCTCGAAAGCAACCCCTACTTTGTGCAGATCGTGCCTCCTGGAGAAATGACGATTCTTATCAACCTCGAAGCAGAGGTCGGCGAGAAAACAGGGCGTATGAACATCGCCGTCCCGTACATAATGCTCGAAGGAGTGCTCAGCAAGCTCAGTATCCAGGAGTGGTTCGCCACATACAGGCGCACAAGCTCACCCATTTCTGCAATGAAAGTCGAACAGCGATTGCTGAAAACCACTGTCGACCTGACAGCCGAACTTGGAAATTCCGTTGTTACCCTGAAGGATTTCCTGAACCTGAATGTAGGCGATGTCCTGCAACTCAACCAGAAAGTCAACGAGGACATCGACATATACGTCGGCAACAAACTGAAATTCAAGGGACGTCCCGGCCAGGTCGGCAAGTCGATAGCGGTGCAAACTACGGAAGTGGTGCATGAAAGGGACGACTGATCCCGCCCGCCGCTGTTTTGCCCGGCGGGAGTTGCTTTTCATGCAGGCTGACCCCCACAAGTGATAAACACTGATTTTATTCAACCTCTTTTTAGTTCTTTTGCCGACACCTGGCAGGCCACTATATCCAGCCTTGCCACTATAGCGCTCAAGATCGAAGAACCCGTCTGTGAAATAATTGACGGGACGAAGGTGGAAAAAGAATATAACGACAAGCGTGTTATAGCGGTCACTTCTTTCGCGGGGCCTGTCCCCGGCATGTCGTTGCTGCTCATGCCGCTGCCGATGGGCATAGCGATCCCCGAAAGAATAATAAATCCCGGCTCGCAGCAGGTCCCGGACAAATTCACCGACCTTCACGCAAGTGCATTCCAGGAAGCCTGCGGGCAGGTGTGGGGCACGGTAAACGAAAAGTTCAGCCGCACACTCGGCAGGAGATTCAAGTCGGAAGTGGCGCTGGTAATACTTGCCGCTCCGGCCCAGTACATAAAAGAACTTCCGGCCCTGAACGGCATAGAAGAATATCTGCGCATCAAATACCCCATGGATGCGGGGCCCCTCGGCTACTGCATGGTCGAGCAGCTGTTTCCCCTGAGTTTCATCGAGCAGGCCATACCCGAAACAGTGATAAAAGAAGAAATAAAAACCGAAAAACAAACGCCCGCCCCGCCAAAGAAAAAAGCATCGAGGAAACCGCTCGAACAACTGAAAATACCGCAGGTACAGAAGGCCGAAGTCAAGAAACAGAGAACATCGGCGCAACAAAAAATATTTCAGTCGGCACCGGAGAATATCAGAAGAAACCTCGATGTCATGATGGGGATACCGGTGGAAGTGATCATCGAACTCGGGAAAACCAGAGTACCGGCGGAAAACATACTCGGGCTCTCAGCCGGTTCCATAGTCGAACTCGATGCCATGGCGGACAAGCCCATAAGGATCACCGTCGCCGACCAGCTCATTGCGCGAGGACAGGTCGTCTCGATTGGCGACAAGTTCGGCGTCCGAGTCACGGAACTTGTCACTCCTAAACAAAGAATCATGGAAAAGTGATTCCAAATAATATATAATTCGCTCCAACCTTAAACGTATCTGGAAAAAGTGATATAATTTATCGGTTAACTTTTTATGTCGGAGGTGGATAATCGTATAAACGGGCACCGGTGTTTTTACCCGGCGCTGAACAGTTTATATTGCAGCATGATCGAATACATAAACAGAAAAATACCCGCCGGATACACACTCACGGTCACATTATTTGTTGTTGCAGTTCTCCTGTGCGCGACTTCAACATGTTCCGCAATAGAAGCACCCGAATTAAACGAATCCAACACCACCGCTTATGCCACGCCTACAATAGATTCCACCAGTGAATCGGTCTCCACCGGCAACATCGTCCCCGACGACATCAAAACGATGGAAGACTACGAGATGCCTTTCTCGATGAACAGAGAAGGCGAAAAGGAAACGATGAGTATATGGCGTGTCCTCCTGAGCCTGATCATTGTGGTTGTGCTCATAATAGGCGTTATATATGTGATGAAGCTTTTTTATGCGCGCGGAATGCGATATGATCTTAAAGGGAAGCATATAAAAGTTCTTGATGTGGTGACCCTGGGCACAAATAAAAGCCTGCACCTCGTAGCAGTCGGCAGCAAGATTATATTGCTCGGATCGAGCGAAAAAGGAATGGTATATCTCACGGAACTCACAAGCGAAAAGGATTCCGGTGATATCCTGGGCGAATGGCGTGACAAGGGCAGCGTGGGATTCCAGGGAGAACTCGAAACTGCAGTCGAAGGTATAGACGCGGGCAGTGTCGAGCCGGCGCAACCGGTGCCGTTTGTAGAGAAACTCAAAGAGAAGCTGAAAAGGCTGGAAGATGATAAAAAGCCTGAGTGAAAAAATAACGAGGTCGGGATTCAAGCTGAAGCTCCTGTTGCCGGTGATACTGCCGGTACTGGTGCTGATCGCCATTCCCGTGCTGGGCGCGGAACCCGGCAGCATGCCTATACCCAGCATCAGGTTCGGAGTGCAAGAAGCGCAGAACCCTCAAGATGTTGCTCTTTCGCTACAGATCATATTCCTCCTGACGATACTTTCACTGGCCCCGTCGATAGTAATCATGACAACATCCTTCATGAGGATAATCATAGTGTTGTCGCTGACGAGGCAGGCGATAGGCACACAGCAGATGCCGCCCACACAGGTGCTGGCGGGCATCGCGCTGTTCCTGACATTTTTCATAATGGCACCGGTCTTCAAAGAAATAAACGAAACCGCGCTCCAGCCATACCTGAACCAGGAGTTGACACACGTCGAAGCATTCAAGGCGGCGGAAAAGCCGCTCAGGAAATTCATGTTCAAGCAAACGAGGGAAAAAGACCTCGCCCTTTTCATAAACATTTCCAGAATGGAAAGGCCGAAAAACGCAAGCGAAGTGCCCACGTATGTTCTAATGCCGGCCTTCCTGGTATCCGAATTGAAATCAGCTTTCGAGATGGGATTCATAATATATATTCCATTCCTTGTAATAGACATGGTAGTAGCGAGTGTTCTCATGTCGATGGGCATGATGATGTTGCCGCCGATAATGATATCACTACCATTCAAGCTTCTGATATTTATCATGATCGACGGTTGGACACTGATCGCGAGAGGTATCGTGCTCAGCTTCAATATGTAGCTGGATACAGAGAAACACAGACGGTAGTCATTAACAACTGGAGCCGTAGATGACAGAAGGTATGATAATAGACGTGGGTGCCGGCGCGATGAGACTGGTGATATTCGTCGCCGGGCCGATGCTGGGGCTTGGACTCATAGTTGGTGTTCTGGTCGCCATTTTCCAGGCGGTGACATCTATCCAGGAAATGACACTGACGTTCATCCCGAAAATCGCAGCCGTACTGTTCGCGCTGGTGATTTTCGGCAGTTGGATGCTCCAGCAGGTGCTTATGTTCTCAAGCAACCTATTGCTGAATCTACCGAATTACGTCAGATAACCTCACGGATTGCCCATGAACTGGCTGGATATAAACGTTCTTACATTTCAGTATTTCCTGCTGGTATTGTCCCGGCTTGGTTCAATGATAGCATTTTCACCGCTGATCGGCAGCAGTTCAGTGCCGAACACATCAAAAATAGGATTCGCCTTTCTTCTCAGTATAATAATGTTCCCTATAGTATCCAGGGGGTTCCCACCGCTTCCGGGCGAAATGGTCATGTTCTGGATATTGATGGCCCGGGAAGCGCTCGTGGGTATAATGATCGGTGTTATCGGAAACCTGATGTTCACAGCCATGCAGGTATCCGGCCGCATATTCGGCATACAGGTAGGGTTCGGCATAGTCAACGTCGTAGACCCGATGTCGGAGCAGCAGGTGTCGATACTCGGGCAATTCGAGTTCATTATCGCCGTCCTGTTGTTCTTTGTCATCAACGGACACCATGTGCTGATCCGGATCATAGCGGACAGCTACCTGATACTGCCGCTCGGCTCATTTACAGTGTCGGAACCGCTGGGGATCGAAGTTACAACATGGCTTACGAAAATGTACGTCATCGCCTACAAGATAGGGATGCCGATGATTTTCACCCTGCTGCTTGTATCAGTATCGCTCGGGGTGCTCGCGCGAACAGTGCCCCAGATGAATATATTCATAGTCGGGCTGCCACTGAAAATCTTTGTCGGATTGTTCATGATGCTGGTCTCGATCGGATATGTTTTATATCTCCTGCGTCAATACTACGACGTGATGTTCAGAGATATAGTGATGTTGATGAAAATGGCAGCCGGCGGAGGGTGACCGGGTTTAAAGCGCCAGTCCCCGAAATACACATAAAACATCAGCCGGCTGAAATGCTGCGGCAATACACAGAGCCTGCTTGCAAAAGCATGTTCCTAACGAGGGCGAACGAAACTGATCGAAGCAAGGCGAAGGGGTAATATCCCCGCAGGCGTACCCCTATAGTACGTCAAGGACGATTTTGCGGCGACAACGCTGTTGCGGACAATTGCAATTGCAGCCGTCCGCGCCAGAACAGACTTTTGCAAGTGGCTCCACAGAAAAGCAGGTCATAAACCGTAGTCTATGGCAGACGAAGAAAAGACAGAGCCGGCAACGCCACGACGGCGCGAGGAAGCAAGAAAAAAGGGGCAGGTGGCAAAAAGCCAGGAGTTCAGTTCGGCATTCCTGCTTTTGCTCGGCACATGCATGATCGGTGTGTGGGGCAAGTACATGGTCGTCTATCTCGAGCGCTACATGCAATGGATGCTGTCTCCCCTGATTTTCTCTCACATGCCGTTCAATGAGACAAACGTCTCCTTCCTGCTTATAGACATGTTTTTCTTCAGCGTTAGGGTGCTTTTCCCAATTATGCTGGTGCTCTTCCTAATAGCGTTTCTCTCGAATTTCCTGCAGATAGGTTTACAATTCTCTTCAGAACCAATAAAGCCACAACTCAATAAAATTGATCCTATATCCGGCTTTAAGAGACTCTTTTCTCTAAGGTCCGTTACAGAACTTTTTAAAAATATTGCCAAGATTGCCATAGTTGGCTACATTGCGTATTCCACTATTCAAAATCTGCTTCCCCAGTTTGCCCAGATGAGTGTAATGGAAATACGTGATGCGTCAGCCCTGTTCGCCAATATAACATTATGGTTCGTGATAAAAGTCTCTATAGTGCTCGTGCTGCTTGCGATACTCGACTTCGCGTACCAGAAGTACGACTTTGAAAAAGGCATAAAAATGAGCAAGCAGGAGATAAAAGACGAGTACAAACAGAGAGAAGGCGACCCTCTGGTAAGAAGGCGTATCAGGCAGAAACAGCGTGAGATGGCTATGCGGCGAATGATGTCATCTGTGCCCGAGGCGGACGTCGTCATCACGAATCCTATCGAGCTTGCGGTAGCGCTGACGTATGATTCGGATGATATGCACGCCCCAAAAGTAGTTGCCAAAGGCGGTGGTGTTGTAGCAGAAAAAATAAAAGATATAGCCCGCGAGAACAATGTGCCAATAGTGGAGAATCCGCCGCTCGCGCGGTCCCTTTTCAAATTGTGCGATATCGACGACTACATACCGCCGCAACTGTTTAAAGCAGTCGCCGAGATTCTTGCATACATCTATCGCATAAGTAAATCAAAACCGAGTTTCGGGCTCTGAGCCGGTCGCAAACGAGGCCATAAAACAAAATAGTTTATATTATCAAAAAAGCGTAAAATAACAGGAAATTATATTAAACTTGTCAAACATAACACTTATAAATATAATAAGCATTTGACAAAAAGAATGATTTTATCATAAACAAAGGCAAAAAAATCAAACGATGAAGCTTCTGAATACCATCAAGAGTTTTTTTAGTGATGTAACCCAGCTTACGGAACTGGCTCTGCCGATGGCCATTGTCCTTATAGTCCTGATGATGGTCATACCCGTTCCCCCGATGCTGATCAATTTCCTCGTCGGCGCCAGTTTGACATTATCAATACTCGCAATACTTGTCACGATGTACGTCAGTGAGCCACTCGAGTTCTCGGTGTTCCCGACAGTGATCCTGATATCGACCATATTCAGACTGGCCCTGAACATAACGACCACAAGGTCCATCCTGCTGAACGCCAACGCTGGAGAAGTCATAAACACATTCGGGACATTCGTCACAGGCGGCAGCTACATAGTAGGCGCTATAATATTCTCCATAATCGTAATCGTCAACTTTGTAGTCATCACCCACGGCGCGCAGCGCATCGGTGAAGTCGCCGCGAGATTCACACTCGACGCCATGCCCGGCAAACAGATGAGCATCGACGCCGACCTGAACAACGGACTGATCACCGACGACGAAGCAAGAACGCGCCGCCGTAAAATCGAACTCGAGGCAGACTACTTCGGCGCCATGGACGGAGCCAGCCGGTTTGTCCAGCGGGATGCTATCGCGGGAATAATTATAACTCTGATAAACATAGGCGGCGGTCTGATAATAGGTATGGCCGTCAAAGGAATGGACTGGACCGAAGCCGTCCAGACATACACGAGACTGACCATAGGCGACGGACTCGCCGCAGCTTTGCCGACACTTCTGATGTCCACCGCTACAGGCATCATGGTCACCAACGCTGCTTCCGAAGAGAACCTGAGCGGCGACATCGTCACACAGATGGTAGGCCAGAAAAGAGCTATGTACATCGCCGCGATGATCCTGGGCATCTTCACACTCGGATCATTATTCTCCGGCTCTGCCAGCCTGATGTTCTCACTCTTTACAATGACCGCCATAGTCGGCGGACTCGGATACGCATTCGACAAAAAAGGGCTCAAACCCGTAGTGCCCGGCACCACACCGGAACGCGGCAGGGGCGGCGCGGCGGCAGGAGCGGCGGCGGCAGTGGACGACGGCGGCGCAGAGCCGGGGCCGGTGCCCCCTTACGCCAGTCCCGAGGCAGTTACATCGCTTCTGCATGTCGACACGATGGAACTTGAAATCGGCTACGGACTCATCCCACTCGTCGACCCCGAGCAGAAAGGCGACCTGCTCGACCGCGTCACAATGATACGCAGGCAGACCGCGCTGGAAATGGG
>JAJRTR010000151.1 GCA_024278215.1 bacterium | reverse complement strand
CAACAGCCGAAGTTAACATCCACCATCTCGATATCGAGTATTTCGGCAAGGTGTCGCATGGCAACTTCAATGCCGGGATACTTTATCGGAATAACGCAACCTGTAAAAAGCGATATTTTCATTCCAGTTCCAGTATGGTATCGAGTCCCGCTTCGCTGAATATCCGTCGAATCTCATCAGTATTCGGCTTTTCGAGACGGTTGAGTCCAAGTTCCTCTCTTATTCTGTCTGACCGCTGTGTGGCCTGAATGGACCAGCCTGTTTCTATCATCAACTTTATTCCGGACTTTAGAGTTTCCGGCACATTGCCGCGCTTTGCGGCGAGGTTCATTATGTGTGTGAGCAGCCCGCATATACGTATACTGTGCGGGCAGCGCTCCTGGCAGGTGTGACATGTCGTGCAATGCCATATCATGGTGCTATTCAGCACTTCCTCCTGCTCACCGTACATGATGTATCTGAGTATGATTTCACGCGGATTGTAGCCCTCGATCACACGCGCGGTCGGACAACTCCCCGTGCAGATGGCGCATTGCAGGCACGCATTGAATTCCTGCTCGTCATATAGGTCCAGCGCTTTACCCAACTATAATTTCTCCTGTCCCGCAGTTCAGCATATTATGCAAAGTCTATTTTCCGGCGCGCGTTTTCTGTTTTTTCTCTTTTCTCTGTTTTTCGCGTTCGCTGAAAAACCTCATACTGTTTTTAATTTCTTCAGGAGTGACCGTCTTCAGCTTTTCCACCAGGCTGTTGATCTTTTCCTGGAACTTCTGTCCTTCCGCCGCGCTCACCCACACGAGCTGCATCCTGTTATTATCCAGCCCGTTCTGCTTCATCAGCCTGCGCATTCTTTTATACCGTTTCTCCGCGAATGTATTAGCGTCGATGTAGTGGCAATCACCGATATGGCAGCCGGAAAGCAACACGACGCCGACCCCGCGCGCGAATGCGTGTTCGATGAAGTTCTGTGCGACTCTGCCCGAGCACATTGTTCGTATTATGCGCACCTGCGGTGCATACTGCATCCGGCTGATGCCCGCGAAGTCCGCCCCTGCATACGAGCACCAGTTGCAGCAGAATGCGAGTATTTTTTTCTCCGGCTCGAATTCCGTAAACGCGTCGATCTGCGCCAGAATCTGCCTGTCTGTGAAATGGCGCATGGTAATAGCGTCGAATTTACATTCCGCACTGCATGTGCCGCATCCGCTGCATGCGGCGTCGATGACGACAGCCTTCTTCCTGTCGTTTATCTGTATCGCCTGGTAGGGGCATACTTTCGCGCAGAGCCCGCAGCCGGTGCACATGCTCTCATCCACGCGCGCCGTGATCGCCTCGACTGTCACCATGCCCCGGTGCATGATTATATTCGCCCTCGCCGCCGCTGCGCTCGCCTGCGTTACAGCTTCCTTTATATCTTTCGGACCCTCGGAGCATCCAGCGAGGAATACGCCGCGTGTTGCCGTGTCTACCGGCCTCAACTTTGGATGAGCTACCATGAAAAAACCGCCGCTCGTGCGCGACAGGGTCAGGTATTTGCGCACCACATCGCTTCCGATGCTCGGTTTCAGGCCGACAGACAGGATCACCATCTCGACTTCTATGTCGTACAGTTCGTGCAGCATCATCAACTCGCCGATCATACGCAGGTTGCCGTTTTTGCGCTGCACTATCTCTCCGGGCAGCCCCTGTATAAACTGAACACCTTCCATCTTCGAGCGTTGAAAAAGGTCCTCGAATCCTTTGCCGAACGCTCTTATGTCTATGTAAAAAACTTTTATTTCCGTTTCCGGCCAGTGCTCTTTTATAAGCAGAGCGTCTTTTATCGTGTTCATGCAGCAGACATTGCTGCAATAGGGATTCGTTTTTCTGGACCTCGAACCGACACACTGCACAAAAGCGACAGATTTCGGTATCCTGTGGTCCGAAGGACGTATCAGCTGGCCGTGAGTCGGCCCGCCCGCGTTTATGAGCCTCTCGAACTCGAGGCTGGTGATGACATTCGGCGCTTTTTTATACTGGTACTGCGGTATTTGCGCCGCATCGAACACATCGACACCGGTGCAGACGATAATCGTGCCGACATCGAATGTTTCTTCCCGGTCGTGGTCTTCGAAATTTATACACTTTCTTTCACAGGCTTCGACACATTTTTCACATACCCGCACTCCATTTTTATTAAGGCACAGGTCCATGTCTATCACATATTGAGACGGCACCGCCTGCGCGAACGGGATATATATTGCCTTTCTTGTCGCCAGCCCCACGTCGAACTCGTTAGGCGCATGTTGCGGACACGCTTTCATGCAATCCGAACACGCGCTGCAATCTTCATTCACATATTTCGCTTTATGCCTGAGAGTCACCGAGAAATTCCCGATATAACCGCCGATATTAGTAACCTCGGTAAGCGACATGAGAGTGATATTCGGGTGTCTGCCGACCTCTGCCATCTTCGGCGCGAGAATGCAGATCGAGCAGTCCATAGTAGGGAATGTCTTGTCTATCTGGGCCATGCGACCGCCGATACTGGGCTCTTTCTCGACCAGAACCACCTCGTAGCCCGAATCCGCGAGATCGAGCGCAGCCTGTATGCCCGCCACACCGCCGCCGATGACCAGCGCCTTCTTGATTACGGGCACATCGATCTCTTCCTGCGGTTCGAGGTAGCGCGCACGCGCGACCGCCATCCTTACAAGGTCTTTCGACTTCTCCGTGCCTGCCGCCTTATCGTGAAGATGCACCCATGAACAGTGTTCGCGGATGTTGGCCATCTCGAGCATATATTTGTTCAGCCCGGCGTCCTGCACACATGATCTGAACGTCGGCTCGTGCATTCGCGGCGAACACGCGGCTACCACTATTCTGTTCAGGCCATGCTCGGCGATATCCTGTTTGATTCGTTCCTGGCCGGGCTCGGAACAAGTGTAAAGCTGGTGGTCGGCTATAACCACATTATCCAGTTTTGCCGCGCTCAGCGCGACCGCCTCGCAATCCACCGAACCGCCGATATTCAAACCGCAATGGCATACATAAACACCGATTCGCGGCTCTTCATTTACGGCGGCTGCGTTGTCGTTTTCTTCTGTTTTTTTCAATTTCTCATTCACCCTGTCATCACTCTTCGTTCATCAACTCGATAGCGCCGTGGTCGAAACCAGCCTGGAAGGCCGCCAGATTCAGTTCCTCGGTGCCCGCCGGAATGCTGTCGAGTATCGCCTGCTTCATAGCTTCGTAGCTGACGACATCGGCGGTGGCTGTGATGAACCCGAGCATTACTATATTGGCGACGATGGCGCGCCCCAGCTCTTCCGCTATGTCTGTGGCCGGTATCGTATAGACGGTAAGGCCGGGTTTGTCGGGAATCGTTTTTACAAGACGCTCATTGACGAGGACAATCGCATCGTCCGCGGTATTCGGGCCATAAGTGCGCGCCGCTTCCTCTGCCATTACGACCAGAACATCGGGCACGGTGACACGCGGGTAATTTATCCTTTCGTCGGATATCACAACATCCGCGCTGCACGCGCCACCGCGTGCCTCCGGCCCGTAGCTCTGCGTCATGACCGCGTTGCCGTCCTCGAAAATCGTTATAGCTTTGCCGAGAATCATCCCGGACAGCACGATACCCTGTCCGCCGAACCCCGCGAGCCTTATTTGCTTCCTGCCGGTTTTTAAAGTAGCTTCTTCACTCATATTTGTTGCTCTTAATTGTTATTTCTTTTTCTTTTTTTTCTTTTTCGCAGCTTGCGCAGCACGGTCAGCAACATGGCTGTTGTACATGTCGAGGTATGTAGGCTTTTCGACATCGACAAATTTGCCGATGGCGATTTTATCCGCCAGCCCAAGTGCCGTTTCGTCACGGTCGAGTTCGTCGGCAAGGTATGACTTTTCTTTATAATAACGCATGATATCGAGTCCGGAGCCGAGTTTATTGCGCCGCGCATGTGCTGTCGGACATGGGGAAATCGCTTCGATAAAGCTGAAACCGGGTTTGCTCATAGAGTCGATCATCGCATCGCGAAGCTCGCGTGTATGAAGCACCGTCCAGCGCGCTACATAGGACGCCCCGGCTGCCGCTGCCATATATACGAGATTGAACGGGTACTCGGAAGCGCCGTAGGGCGTTGTTGTTGATATTGCGCCGACTGGTGTTGTAGGGCCGCCCTGCCCTCCTGTCATGCCGTAAGTGAAGTTGTTGACGCATATAATTGACAGGTCGATATTGCGCCGAGCGGCGTGTATGATGTGATTGCCTCCGATAGCGAACAGGTCGCCGTCACCGCTGATAACCACTACGTTCAATTCCGGGTTGGCGAGTTTCACGCCTGTGGCGAAAGGAATCGCGCGGCCGTGTGTCGTGTGATATGTGTCGAGATTGAGGTATCCGGCTGAACGAGCCGAGCAGCCGATGCCGGACACCACAACGGTTTTATCGGGGTCGGCCCCGCTTTTTTCCAGCGCCTTGATAAATGCCGTGAGCACTATGCCGATCCCGCAGCCGGAACACCATATATGCGGGATTCTGCCTTCCTTAAGGTACTTGTCCAGGGGATGGTCGCCATAGCCTTTGCTTCTGCCGAGTTTTGCCTGATCCGGAGTTAATGGAGGTGCGTCGATAAATATATTTTTCACAAAACGGCCTCCTTCACCACTTTGTATAATTCATCCGGAGCAAACATGCGGCCACCCATGAGTCCCGCGAGCACAGTTTCGGCATTACCGCCGGCGCAGCGTTCCACCTCGAGAGCTATCTGTCCGCTATTTATCTCGACCACGACAAAAGCACCTACGCTGCTCTGCTCCGCAAGTTCCCGTATCAGTTGTTCCGCGAACGGCCACACTGTAATCAGGCGCACCATGCCGACCTTCATTCCGTCCGCCCTTGCGGTTTCTACAACTTCTCGGGTTGTACGCCCCGAGCAGCCGTAGGACACCATCACGACTTCCGCGTCATCCAGATATAAGTTTTCGGTGCGTACTATTCTGTCGGCATTGCTCCTTATCTTACGTACCAGCCTCTGCACCAGCCGCTCCTGCGCATCGGCGGAAATATCGGGATAGCCGTGTTCGTTATGCGTCAGCCCGGTTGCGTGAATATGGTAGCCGTCTCCGGCAGTGGACATCGGCGGAATATCATCTTCGTCCGGATAATAAGGAGCGTAATCTTTCGGTCCGATGTTCGGACTGCGCCGCTTAACGATCTCGATCTCGTCCGGGTGCGGTATGACAACCTTTTCAGTCATGTGGCCGATTATTTCATCGCTCAGGAGAATGACGGGGACACGGTACTTCTCGGCGAGGTTGAAAGCGTCGATGGTAAGTTCAAAAGCTTCTTGCGGCGACTCGGGCGACAGGGCGATAATCTCATAATCGCCATGCGAGCCCCAGCGCGCCTGCATCACATCCTGCTGCCCGACCAGCGTGGGAAGCCCGGTAGAGGGGCCTGCCCGCTGGATGTTCGCTATCACGCAGGGAGTTTCCAGCATTGCCGCCAGCCCGATGTTCTCCATCATAAGCGAAAAGCCCGGGCCTGAAGTCGACGTCATCGGACGCGCTCCCGAGCATGACGCGCCGCATATCGCCGCCATAGACGCAAGCTCGTCTTCCATCTGTATGTATATGCCGCCCACCTGCGGCAGCCGCCTGGCCATACGTTCGGCCACCTCTGTCGCGGGCGTTATGGGATAACCTGCGAAAAAACGGCAACCCGCCGCCAGGCCGCCCTCGGCGCACGCTATGTCTCCGTTGATGAAATGGGTGCCCGTCAGCACCGCCCTATTCTCCATAACGCCGTTTCCTCTGTAGTCTCCGGCCGGGTTTCACATCATGCAACACGTCGGCAGGCTGCAAATTACCTGGCTTACCTTCTGTAACGAAAATCGCGAATTCAGGACAAATCGTCTCACAAAAATTGCAGTTCACGCACTTGCCGTCCTTTGCCGCGTAAGGTGGGTGATAGCCTTTCTCGTTGAATTCTTCAGATTCGGCAAGAACATTATTCGGACAAAACTCGATGCAGTAACGACAACCTTTGCATCTGTAGGCAATTATATGCACCTCGCCTACTGTAACACCCTGTTCTTCCGCATCAAGCGGCATTCGCCAGAAGCTCATCTTGTCCTCAAATCCAATATTGCAGTTCAGGATTAACCGGCCTGGAACACATCAAATCTACAAACGCATTCTGTTTTGCTTATTAAGTGAGCAGATTGAAAAATTCTGATTCCATCGCTCCCGGCAAGTGTCCGCCGGCAGCATCACGAACATAACTTTGCAATCAACTCTGCTGATGTATATTTTCGACTACCGTTATTTCAATCCAGAATTATATCAGTAAATGCACAATGAATCAATCTGCTTGTCTCGTCGCAGCAATTTGAACTTGTGAGCTCTTTTGAAAACATGTGTTTTTTATGGAAAAACGATGAAGCCCTGAAATGGATTCCCGCATGTGCGGAAATCCATTTTCATAGAGGAATGCGCTCTGTGATAAGTGTACATATTTAATAACGCGCAGTTCAGTAATATAATAAGAGAAGGTACTACGCCTCGTCCGGGCCCTGCGCCCGTATGAGGTGCCGCGCAATGCACACAATGCCGACTTGTTTTTCGCAGGCCCCAGGGGTATAAAATGAGAATGACAAACAGCACATTGGTGAACATAAAAGTACAAATCCCAATACGTATCTTTATAGCAATCTTATGCCTGATCATGATGCCGCACGCTCCGGCTGAAGCCGTGGAGAAGCATCAGGACAGTCCGTTTTACCGGGAGCAACTTATATTTGATGAGATTCCGGGTCGGCCTCAATGCCATGCGTCGACAATCACGGAACTGCCGGGGGGCGACCTGATGGCGGCGTGGTTCGCGGGCGCGCATGAAAAAGCGAAGGACGTAGCGATACTTTCGTCGCGCTTGCAGGCGGGAAGCGGGAAGTGGTCGACGCCGGCGATCCTGAACGACGCGCCCGGCCTCTCGGAAGGTAATCCGGTTCTGTACACCGACCCGCGTGGCCGTGTGTGGTTCTTCTATCTTGTTATGTACGGTGATACATGGGACGACTGCCGGATTCACTACAGATTCTCCGACAGCGGCGGTCTCGCATGGTCCGATGAGAAAACTCTTATAAGTAAAAAGGGATACGCACTCCGCAACAGGCCGATTACTCTCAATAATGGAACATTCCTGCTTCCCGCCGCGAACGAAATGCTCT
>JAJRTR010000150.1 GCA_024278215.1 bacterium | reverse complement strand
TGCTATTGTCCATAGCTGCGTTGTCGGCAAAAAATCGTCCTCGACGTACTCTACAAGTACGCCTGCGAGGATTTTCCACCTCCGCCTTGCTCTGAACAATTTCGCTCGACCTCGCTACGAACATAATTTTGCAATTGGCTCAGATATGTTGAATTTACAGGGCCGCAAACGGCTCTACAGACAATCCGGTAGCCCATGTTTTCGCAAACCTTAAACTGTATTCTGTCATTCTCGATCTTGTGCGCCGTTTCGTGGCTGGTCGCGGCGGATGTTCTGCGCCTGCGCGACCCGCTCGACCGGGCGGTCGGCGCGTTCGTTTGCGGCGCTTCTTTCATTGTCATCGCGCTGGAAATATCTTCGCCATACTTCTTTGCGCCGGTGCTCCCCCTGGAATATTTTGCGTTTTTCGCGCTGGTTTTATACCATCATTTCGGTAAGAAAAAAAACGATGTCGAAACTGCAACCGGCTCATCGCGGGAGGCCGGGCATTCGCCGGTAATCAGCCTGCCGATAAAAATCCTTATAGCCGTCGCCTGTGCCGTATTCTTCGCGAACTTTGTTTTCGCTCTTGTGACGCCCCCCGCGCCGACAGACGCTTTTCTCGACCATCTCGTGTTCCCTGCCGAGTGGCTCCGCGCCGCGCACATCACGCTGGTGCAGACTCTGAGCCCCGACCAGGCGACGACATATTATCCGGGCAACGGCGAACTGCTTTACCTGCGGCTGATGATGCCGCTGCATGACGATCTGCTCGCCGGTCTGCTCGAGCCGTTGAGTCTTGTTTTCGCCGCGCTCGCCTGTGTGCGGATCGGGCTTCGTGCGGGACTCGACAGGAACGCCGCGTTCGGCGCGGCGGCGCTCGCCGTCATGGCGCCGGGCGTAATTAATCTCACGCAGCAGTTCGGCGTGGATATGTTTTTCGCCGCTTCGCTTCTCTGCTCGACGGCTTTTCTGCTGCCGGCCGACGAATCTGAAAACACTTATGCGGAAATCATCGTCGCGGGGCTCGCCGCGGGGCTGGCCGTGGGCACAAAATATGTCGGCGTGCCGTTCGCGGTATTACTGATCCCATTGCTGTTAATAAAGAGAAAAAGGATGTCGCGACCGGTCGCGGTCGTCCTCTTCTCCGCCGCCGCCGCGGCGACATGCGGCTACTGGTACATAAGGAATATCATACTGACAGGGAGTCCGTTCTACCCGATGGGATTCGACATCGGCGGCATCGAATTTTTCAGGGGCGCGTTCAACCGTTCGGCTATGTTTAATTCCTATCTCCACATTCCCGTTCAGGATGTTTCGTATCTCGGCAGCATAATTTCCGGACTCATCGCGGGTAAATGGCTGCTCGCGGCGGCGGCGTTATTATTTGTCGCCGGTGCGCTCACTGCAAAAAACACTATCTCAAGGGTTGTCGCTGTAATCCTTATATTATCGGTGGCCGCCGCCGGGTTTATATCGTATTCAGGCACCGGCGTGCTTGCGGCAGCAGTGCCGTTTCTGCCACTGCTTGCAGCGGCGGCGTATGCGATCATAATAAGCGCCGTCATGCGCGACCGGCCCCGGCGGTTGCACTACACGCTATGGCTCGCGCCTCTTTTTATTCTCTTCTACTGGTATGTCAATCCGTACAACACCGCAAATAATTACCGTTTCACGATCCCCGCTGTTTTTATCGCGTTTGTAGCTCTCGCGGCAGTGGTCGGCGCGCGTGAGCGGCGATGGAACCACTGGGCGATTGCCTCGCTTGCTGTCCCCGCACTCGCGGCCAATTATGTTTCTCTTTCGCGCATAAGCAGGTTCTTCCACGACGCGGTTTCCAACGCCCCGACCGACGCCTGGTACAACCTGGGTATGCGGACCGGCATATTCGCCGCACTTGTTTTCGCCGCATCGGCCCTGGCCGTATGGGCGTCGCGCGCTCGCCGCCGAACAGTCGCCGCCGCGTTTGTCCTGCTCGCGCTCGCCGCTACCGGAGCGTTTCTGAACACAAAAAAACATTTTATGGATGAAGGCCGGTACAAATGGTACGCGGGCCACTACCTCGCGCAGGGCTGGTCATGGCTGGAGGCGGCGATAAGGGTACCCGCGACTATCGCTTATGCCGGGAACTGTTCTCCGTACGGGCTGTACGGCAACGGCTTCAAAAACACAGTGGTTTATATAAACACCGACGGGCGCACCGGAAGGATATTCCATGACTATGAGATCGGCGCGAGGAAAGCCGCCGCTTACGCGCCACCCACGGAATCCGTGGGGCTGAACTATATATTCCGCGGCAACCGGGACTATGACAGGTGGCGGCAGGCGCTGCGCCGCGAACGTGTCGATCTACTGTTTGTTTCGCGTGAGTTCTATCGCGGCGTCATCTCCGACCCGGTCGAGCTCACGTGGGCGGTCGAGAATCCCCGCGACTTCAAACTCGCCTACCACAGAGGCGATGTGTTCATTTTTATGCTGCTCGACCACAGGCGCAGCGCGCCGTAGGAAACGCGCGGCTTGAAGACACTTTCCCGTTCACTGTACAATATACATGCCGGATTGCACGAGAGCACACAGGAATAACAACAGCATATAATATGAGCATTTTCCTATTTCACTTTATACCTTTTATCTTTTTGTCCGCACTTGTGATTCATTTTGTCTTCAGGCGGCGCGCGGGGAGAACGGGCATCATCAAACCAGGATCGGTGTTTCTTTTTATCATAGCGGTGTTGATCTTCCGGCCTTTCATCGAGGCGATGTGGATGTTCAGCGCCGGCGCTTTCCTGATTTTCATGGGGACGGCATTCCTGTGGGCGGCGCAGAAACCGAAAACGTGGCCGCGGAGAATCATTATTTTCGCCCGGACATTTATTCTCTGGTTCCCCTTCTACCTGGCAGGCGCTATCCTTATGTTCTCGATCACAAACGGCCAGAGATGTGACGATGTCGAGAGCCGGCCCGGCGTGCATATCATCCTTTCTCTCTGCACCAGACCGGAGCAGGAAGCCATGAAAAAATACACGCGGGATATTTTTCATTGCCGCAATGCCTTTCTCGACTCGACACGAAAGGGGGTCTACTGTGGTTTCGGCGCGGAAACGAACACCCGGCAGCAGGTTCTGATTCAGGTGGACCGCGACTCGAATAAAATCGGAACCGTAATTAAAACAAAATCCGTGTTCCGCGGCTATTGCCGCCGGGAAAACGACATCTGCATTTTCCTTGTATCACCCTCGAACACCATCCGGCTCTGGGATGACAGGCGCAAGTCGGTAATCGCGGAATTTCGCTCGCCCGGCGCGCGGCCACGTTTCCTGAGCGTCGCGCCCGACGGACGCACGGTCTACGTCATATCGGACCGCAACTGGATAGCCGTAGTCGATCTGGTCGAGAAAAAGATTACGAAAAAAATAGTTATTCCCGGCAGCACATTGCTGACTGTCGACAACACCGTTAAGCGTGTCGTGGCTACTTCCGCCAATCTCTTCAATCCTTTTCTTTATGTCATTGACAAAAAGACAGGGAAAGTGGAGAAAGTATGGGTGGGACTGTGGAGCCTGTGGAAAAATCTCGGCTATTTCTTCCATGTCACCGTCGACCCGACCGGCGAGAAGGCATTCGTCGCGGCACCCTTCGAGTGCGCTGTCTACATGATCGATCTGAAGACGAAACGCGTAGTCTGGAAACAAAGATTACCCATCGGGATCCGCGACCTGACATTCGATACAAAAAGAAAGCTGCTCTACGCAAGCAATTTTGTCGACGGTTACGCTTATATTATTGATACGAGCGGCGATGCGCCGCGTCGCGCCGGAAAGATATTTCTCGGCCGGCGATTACGTTACATAAACTACGAGCAGGACGAGGACATTCTACTGGCGGCGTCGACGAACGGTTTCATCATGATAGACCCGAAGAAAACAGGCATAGCGGGAAGTGTGCTCCGCGGCGACGACACGGAGGAACCCACCAGATGAGTTTCGTCGTGCTCCTCATTTTTCTCGTCGTCCTTTTCTTCATCTTCAGGTTCGCATTCAAACTGCTGGGACATTTGTTCACGGTTCTTGGCTGGATATTCTCGGATATTGCGAAGTTATTCTCGCGTGTTCTGGACGTGGGCGAACCGCCCCCGGAGGAAGATGAAGAAGAAACGATGTTTCCGCCCCGCGTGCCGCGACGAACGGCCCGAGTCGATACGGATAACCTGCCCGCCGAACCGGAGCACGCCTCGGTTGCCAAAAAGAAAGCTGTTGTTGTCGACGATGCTCCCGACTGGTCGGAACCAACGCCCGACGGCGACGAACTCTCGATACTCGAACTAATCTTCTACGGCCTCGTTTATCTTTTTATTCTCACCGTCAGGATAGCAGTCGGCGCTTCCGATACCGCCGCCCGTGTACCCCGCGCGTTCAGGGCCGGGTTTCCTGTCCGGTGCACAATATGGTACACCGAGTTATTTCTGCTTGTTATGCCTCTGGTGATTATCTTCCGTGTGCCGGATGTCTACGGCTACGGGCCTGTGATCGACGCCGTAAAGTGGAGCGCAATCGTCTTTGCCGCTTACCTTTCCCTGATATATTCGCTTCGCGTGCTGATCCCTGTCGACCTGGAAACACTGTTGCAGACCGGCGAAGAAACCGGCGGCGGACCGGCACGCGGCGGCACGCGGCTTCGCAGTATTCTCAGCGGCACACTCATCCTCGCTGTTTCCGCCGTTGCCGTTGTCAAACTGATATGGCTGGGCGTTTTCCTGCTCGGTTTCTTCTATTCGCTGCTATACTTCTTTGCATTCCGAAGGCGCGGCAACAGGTCGTTTACATTCAGGCGATTCCTGGCGTCGTGGCTGATATTCGGCGTGTTCACGGGCGCGGCGGTCATTGTGGCCGTCTCGACTGAATTCACACAATCCGTTGCGGGACTCGCGGTTACTATCGCGATTCTTTTTTCATTTCTTTTCGTCTACACACTCTGGGTCATGTCGCGTAAGTTCGACCTTGAGGCCGGGATGCGCCGGCTGCCGGTCGGCGCGGTCGCCGGTCGGCTGAACCTGTTTATTTCGCCGTTCCTCAAACTGGCCTACGCGGCGGCGGTTTTCTATTTCATAATACTGTTTTTCTCGGTTAATACCGTGTGGTTCGCGGTTGCGGCGGTTGCGGCGGTCGTATTGTTCTCGATCAGGTCGGCGGCGGCGGGGTTCATTCCCCGCTATGTGCCCGGCGGCATTTTCGCCGGCTATATGCTGCTCGTCTGGATTGCCATTTTCTTTGTGCAGAGCTACAACCGGATACCGCCGTCGTGGGACACTTGCCGCGCGGTCAACAAGACTGAATACGTCCGGCCCGTCTGGACGATGGCGGACTTCCGGCGGCAGGGATTCCTCGACGGCGCGCTCCCCTATGACGCTCTTTTCGATGCCGGTACCGATACCGTTTTCGCTACTTTCAAGAACTTCATATCTTACGGCGCTATAGTCGCGGTCGACGCCGGCTCCGGCAGATTAAAAAGCCACCTCGTCACGGAAAACGACCGATTCCCCGGCTCTCTTTTCTATCCCGAACGCCTCTGCGCGGACAAGAAACGCCGTCAGTTGTATTCGACCACAAAAAGCGGTCGCAATTTCCAACTCCTGGACATTGCCTACTCGACAGACTCGTTGAAACTGCGCGACCGTATCGCCTTCCCCGACGTGGAAACGACCAACTGCGAATATGTGCCGCGTCTCGACACTCTTTACGTGATATTCCTCGGCCCCCCCGACAGCCACATAAGGGTGCTCGACGGCACGACCCACTCCGAGCGGGCCGCTCTCCACTTCGGGCGTTTCGGCTACGCCGACTACTTCGCTGTCGACCGCGCGCGCGACCGCATCATCATCCCTTCGCTCGACCCTTTCAACAGGTTCAGCATCTATGAAGTGAAAGGTATCGCGCAGAAAACGCACAACTCGGTCGAGCACGAAATCACGATGAACGTGCCGATACCCGGCGGCAAAACATTCCAGGTTCCCGTCCCCACGCTCGGCGTTGCCCTGGACCGCCGGCGCAACAGGATATACTTCACTTCGCCGTTTATAAAAACACTGATCGAGGTCGACGGCGCGAGCTTCGATGTGACCCGGCAAATGACCGTCGGGCAGTTCCCCCGCGAAGTGGCCTACCATGAAAAATCAGGCCGCCTCATCGTCGCCAATTACGGGAGCGGCACGATAAGCGTTATAGATGTCGACAAATGGCAAATAATCGCCACAATATATCTTGGAAAACTCGTGCGCAGCATCTACATCGACCCGCAGACAGGCCGCACATTCGTCGTCACCGCCTGCGGCATCTTCGAGATCGTTCCGGATTCCATCCAATGAAACTCGGCAAACTTAAAAACTTCGCGGTGGGATTCTTTCCCTTTCTCACGCTCACGGCCCTGATGGGCAGTGTGACACCGCCCGCAATCGGTGTCTGCGTCGCGCTGGCCTTTGTTTACGCGTTCTATAAGGGGAAAATCGACAACGGAAAAAAGCCGGGCCTCATCCCGACATGCGGCATGGTCGTCTACTGGGCCGTAATCGCCGCAATTATCGCTGTCGCGGGCCGCGCGCTCTTCGACTACTACGCCGTACCGCTCGCTGTTCTGGCCGTAATATTCGCCGTGCCGCTCGCGCTGCGCAGGTCGAGCGCCGTTTTCAGTATCGGCGCGATGGCAAATGTATGCGCACTGCTTCTTTTCCTCATGTTCAGTCCGCCCGGCATCACGATGAATATGCTGGACAAACTCGAAAATGAGCAATACGCCGCGCCGGTATATCTTCTGCCGGACGAAACGATGATAGCCGACGACCGCCCCGCCACTCCCTACCAGGGCGTGCGCTCGATCATCACCGATAAAAACGAAACGACTATATACTTCACTGTCGACCACGCGCCGCCGGGCGTCACCGACCCGTTCCGTTTCGAAAGCATATACAGAATCGACCTGGGCGACCCGTCGAACGTGAAAGCATTCAGGGGCAACCGCGTCTTCGGCCTGGCCCTCACTCCGGACGAAACAAAACTGCTCGCCACAAGCTACTACGAGCGAAAACTGCTCATAATGGACCCGGAAACGCTCGCTGTTCTGGATACGAGGCCGACATCCACATATCCGCAATTTATCCTCGTCGACGAGCCGGGCGCGCGCGTTACCGTGACACACGAAGGTCTCGGCATCGCAACCATATATTCGTTGCCGGACGTTAAATACTATAAAAAAACAAAACTCGGCACCGCGCCCGCCGCTATCGCTGTAGACAGGCAACGCCGTGTATTCTACGCCGCCAACTGGATTTCATGGTATGTGCTTTCCGAAGTCGAGTTTTACAGTCATCGCGTGCGCCGCAGAAAGTTTCTTTTTCCACCCGCATCCGGTGGCATAAGTATAGATACTGTGCGCAACAGGATATACCTTACACTCGGGCTTTCGGGCACGATTGTCGGCATCGACAGGGATTCGTTCGAGACGGTCGACAGAATAAAGACAAAAACGATGGTCAGGCCCGTATGTGTGGACAGCAAGCGGAAACTTATTTACGCAGGCAACATGAAAGAGCCCTATGTGAGCGTGTTCGATTTTGACGGAAAACTTGCAGGAAAAATATTCACTGGTTCCCAGTGCAGGGTTTTCTACATTACGCCGAAAAGCAACCGGGTGCTCGCCGGAACTATTCTGGGTGTCATCGAGTTGAAGACAGATAATTTAGTGGCTGAACGAAGATCACGGATATCTCGCGTATATTCCGGCAGGAGCAGGTTTTCGCCCAGCCGCTAATTAACATATTGTGATGTTTATCACACATTCAGGTATTTACAGAATTTCAAAAAAATGTTAATATTAAACAGTGATTTATTATAAAGAGCAAGTTGCAAAATTATGTTCGAAGCGAGGTCGAGCGAAATGGTCAGAAGCAAGGCGGAGGTGCAAAATCCCCGCAGGCGTACTTGTAGAGTACGTCGAGGATGATTTTGTGCCGACAACGCAGCTGTTGACCATTGCAGCCGACTGTAGCCGAATCAGAATTTTGCAACTTGCTCTAAAAGCTAAATACGCAATAATTGTATAATTTGACATTTTGTAGATATTTTGATATGATTTATGCACCTAAGCGAGCCCTGAGCGCGCGTAGTTAAACTCTTTTACCCGGCTTGTAGGAGTTAGCGCTCAGGGTTTTTTTTATTCTCGTTTTTCACCCGAACATATATAAAAAACGATGGGGCCGGCTGCATAATTTTACAACCGGCTCGCCGCAAAAGATAAAATCCAAAATACTTTTCTTGTCAAAAACCCGCGATTCAGTTAAACTTCGGATAACTTAATACTGTGGAGCCCGAAAAAGAGCATAGCCCGGATTCCTCACAAAGAAATCCGGAAAACCGGCATAATGTCTATTCTACTGCGTTGCGACGACGATTCGGGATCGGTCACATACTTTCAGTATGCTTCCGCACCACTCACTTGCCGCGCCTTGTATTACAGGCGTTCTTCCGGTTTTTAACCCGCATTTGTGAAATATGCGGGATAACGGCCCGGCTCCAACAGGCAAATGCAGGAACATCATCCCGGCTCGACAACAGGGACGGCGGGAAATTTCACAGAATGGCATATCAATTATGACTGATAAGAAAAAAGTTATCGAATTTCCCGATGGGTTCCTGTGGGGCACATCTGTCTGCTCACACCAGGCCGAGGGCTACAATGTAAACTCCGACTGGTGGGCATGGGAGCAGAAAGGCAAAATCCGCGACGGCACAGTGTCAGGCCCGGCCAGCGACATGCTCAACCGTTACCCGGAAGACTTCGAGTTCATGGAGAAAATCGGCCTGAACGCTTTCCGGCTGGGCATCGAGTGGGCACGCATCGAGCCGCGCAAAGGCGAATATAACGAGGAAGCGCTCGAACACTACGACCGTGTGCTTGCCGAGATGGAAAAACGCGGCCTGAAAGTGTGTCTCACGCTCTACCACTGGGTACTGCCCAAATGGATGGCCGACGAGGGCGGCTGGACAGTGCCCGAGAGCGTGCGCTGGTTCAGACGTTTCTGCCGGAAAGTCATCCCGCGTTACTTCGACAAAGTTCATTTATGGTGCACGCTGAACGAGCCGACATGCCCGATTATCGCCGGATATATCGCTGGAGAATTTCCGCCGGAGAAGAGGAACTTCTTTCTGGCGCGCAAAGCTTTCAAGAATCTTCTCAAGGCGCACGCCGAAGCATACAGGATCATACAGCGTGAGGCAAAGAAACGTGACCCGGAGGCGCAGCCGCTCGTTGGCATCGCACATGCGCTCGCCGATTTCCAGCCGGCCAAACCTGATAACCCGATTCACTGCAAACTGGCTGAATTCCTGAAGTTCTTTCATAACGACTGCTTCATGGATGCACTGAAAACAGGCAGGAACCCTTTCCCGTTCGGCTTCAACGAAAAGATCGACGGACTCGAAGGCTCCTTCTCCTATATCGGCGTCAATTACTACACCCGGATGCGGTTCCATTTGCCCGATAAGCTGCCGAAAAAATTCCCGGAAGACCTCTACTATCTGCCCGAAGGCACCGAAACAACGGAAATGGGCTACGAGGTTTACCCGCCCGGCTTTTATAATGTTATCAAAGACATGGCGGAATACGGCAAACCGCTGTATATAACTGAAAACGGGATCGCCGACGAGACAGACGCGCAGAGACCATCGTACCTTCTGCGTCACCTGGCGCAGGTCAAACGCGCTATAAACGACGGTATCGACATCCGCGGCTATTTCCAGTGGTCCTATATCGACAACTTCGAGTGGAAAGAAGGTTTTTCGATGCACTTCGGGCTGGTCGCCATGGAACCTGAAACCCTTGACAGGCTGCCCCGCCCCAGCGCCTACATGTACGGCGATATAGCCAAGGCGAACGGGATCACCGAAAAGATTGTCGAAAAATTCGCTCCTGAAGCAGCCGACGAGATATGGGGGTCGGCGGGGGTTGAATAATTTTATCCACCCGATCCCGAATCGACGCCGCAACACCAATATTTTGCAGGGGGTAAACCTGATGGAAACAGAAAACAAAGACAACACCGAAGATGTCGAAGTGGAAGCCTACGCCGGTTACGTAGCAGGTGAAACACCGCGCAAAGTTATCATAAACGGCAGGAAGTTCCCTGTTGAATATATTGTCTTTAAAGACAGGAAATGTGACGTGAAAACAAAAGACATCTCGGAACATTTCCGCTTGAAGCTGACCGACTTCGGTGAATGCGACATTGTCTACGACACGAAATGGGATAGGTGGAAACTGAAGAAAAAACCCGAAAAGACTTTTATAGAAATATGGAACGAAGCTAAGAAAGACTGATTGTTTCCGACCGAAAAGCAGTAATACCCCTTTAACTTGTCTGACCTATGATTATAATTCCAGTGATGTTTGATTACGGCGCAACAGGTCGATGCACCTGCAACGACACAGTCGTTGCATTCCAGACATTTCAAATACACACCCGTGAACGTCAATTTTGATTCCGGCGCAAAAAGTCCGTGTTGAGTCTAAATGGAAAACAGTCAGCGAAAAACGGGGACTTACCTGCTTTTCGCGTATTGGGACTTTTTGCGCCGGAATCAATTTTTACAAACATCAATTTCAGCTATGCAAAAAATGGGGGTCGGCAAAGTGTTTTTTACGACTGCCGGCACCTGATTTTTCGACATTTTCAGCTTGTTGCACAGGAACCATGTTTGAAACAACGGAGTCCGGAGATGCTTAATGAAATTTATTGATTCACACGCACATACTTTTTTCAGGAATTTCGACGAAGACCGCGATGACGTAATACAACGGGCACTGGACGCGGGTGTGGCTGCCGTTTTCGAGGTCGGACTCGACACGGAAACAAACAGGCAGGTGCTCGCGCTGGCGGAGAAGTACCCGTCGGTGTTTCCCATCGTCGGCGCGCACCCGCACGAGGCGAAGAGCTTCGATCTCGCTGTTTTCAAGGACTTCCTCGCCGCGCACGATGGAGAATATATCGGCATCGGCGAGATGGGGCTGGACTATTTCAAGGATTATTCTCCTGTGGACATTCAGCGTAAAGTTTTCGAGCAGGTGCTCGAACTCTGCGTGCCGACGGACTATCCGCTCGTGTTCCACTGCCGGGCGGCAAACGACGATATGATCGACATGATAAGAGGTGCCGGAGCGACGCTAAAGGGTGTGATGCACTGTTTCTCGGGCGGGCCGGCGTTCCTGGAGCAGACACTCGAGCTGGGGTTGCATATTTCGGTTGGCGGGCCGGTGACATATCCGAAAAACGACAGGCTGCGGGATGTCGTCCGGCGTGTGCCGCTCGACCGCCTTATGCTCGAGACGGATTGCCCGTTTCTTACACCGCAGTTCCGGCGCGGCAAGCGCAACGAGCCGTCGTATATCCCGGCGATAGCGGAAGAAATAGCGCGGGTGCGGGGTGTCACCGTCGAGGAAATCGCCGAAGCGACCACCCGGAACGCGGCGCGTCTTTTCGGCGATAGTGTCGCCGCATGGCTGGGGCCGCCGGATGCGAAGGAATAATGTCGGGAAATGTGTCGCCTGAATATGAAGGAACTACTCTTAAATGAAGCGATATATACGGAAGTTGTCGAAAACGGCATGATGAAAGCGCGCCACTCGGTGTGGATCGCCACGGCGAACGTGAAAAACATGTTTGTCGCGTTGGGGGCGGGCGCGGTCGGGTCGTCGATCGAGCTGTTCGAGCGACTTGCAGCGCGGGGGGTGCGCATCCGGCTCCTGCATTCCGGCGTTCCGTCCGGGTCGTTCCTCAGTGAGTTGAAAGAAAGGCGGAAATTGCTGCATTCGCCGAATTTCGACATGCGCCGATGCGTGCGCGTGCATTTCAAATGTGTACTGATCGACAGCAGGAAAGTGTATGTCGGCAGCGCGAATTTCACGGGCGCGGGCATAGGGATGAAGGGCAGGGGACGCAGGAACTTCGAGATCGGCATGATGAGCGGCGAAGACAGGGTCATGGACCAGATCGCCGCGCTCTACGACGCGATATGGAACGGCGCGAAATGCAGGAAATGCGGCAGGCGCAAGCACTGCATAGTGCCTCTGGAATCGCCGAAGACAGCCGGTTGATCTGATGAACTGATATGACAAAAATAGGCGTAATATCGGACACACATTTTTCGCGCGGCACGCAGTCGCTGCCGGGGCCGGTTCAGGCGGGATTCGTCGAGGCCGGTGTGCGGATGATACTTCACGCGGGAGACATCGTCGCCCTGGGAGCCCTGCGCAACATGGAACTCGTCGCGCCCGTGCTGGCGGTGCGTGGCAACATTCACCACGAACACAATGAACAACTTGCGCCGATAAAGAGAATAGTGGAAGTCGAGGGATGCATAATCGGCATGGTGCATGTCTTCTACCCGCCGCCTGAAGGCGTTTTCGGTCGGAAAGTCGATTGCGTCGTCTTCGGACACACGCACAGTCCGGAAAACACTGTTCGCGACGGTGTGCTCCATTTCAATCCGGGCTCGCCCACCCGGCGCCGCCGCGAAAGAAGGCCTTATTTCGGCATTCTCGCTGTGGAAGGCAGTAAAATTACCGGAAAAATCATAAGATTCTGAACTTGTGCGTTTTTATAAAAGGTAGTGCCATGTCAACAAGGAAAAGATGTTCGATGGGGTAGTGTAAAAACTATAAAAACGCAGATAAACAATGGCGTTATTTGGCACATTAGGTCTTAACTTAACGGTATTGGAACTAAATGTCGAATTTCAGTCATGTTCCCAAAAGTCTCACAATATATAGAAAAACGCACAAGTTTAGTAAGATTCTGAAATCGAGGGCTGATGATGGACGAAAAACCGAAATTGAGGCCGATTGAGGCGTTCCCGGTGGAATATGAGGGCGAGCGCAGCATCTGCCTGCGCGACCCCCAGCGGATTACCGACCAGACAATATTCATTAACGATTTCGCTTTTTATATCATCAGCCAGTTCGACGGCGTAAAATCCGTGCTGGACATCCAGGCCGACTTTGCACGTCGTACAAACGAGATACTTCCCCGCGCGCAGATCGACGAACTTGTACAGAAACTCGATGAATATTATTTCCTCGATAACGCCCGTTTCCGGAGCAAGATGGAACAGGTCCGCCGCGATTACGAATGTCTAGACGCGCGGCCGAGTTCGCACGCCGGCATCAGCTACCCGGCGGACCCCGCCGAACTGAAGTCGCTCCTTGATTCTTTTTATAAAACCGCGGGCGTTGCCGGGCAGCAGGGGCTCGAACCGGGCGAAAACACACCGGTGAACGACATTAAAGGCATTCTCGCCCCGCACATAGACATCCGGCACGGCGGGCCGTGTTTCGCGAAGGCGTATTCCGCGTTGAGGGGCCGCAGGCCCGATCTTTTTGTCGTTATCGGTATCGCACATGCTATGTCGGAGAATTATTTCACTGTCGTCGACCGCGACTTCGAGACACCGCTCGGAACCGTGCCGGTGGACCGCTCTGGTGTGGAAATACTGCGCTCGAAGCTGGGCGACTCGATATTCGCCGAGGAGTTCGAACACAGGAATGAACATTCGATCGAGTTCCAGACAGTATTTCTGAAACATCTTTATGGCGACGAGACACCGCCGCCGATATTGCCGATATTATGTTCGTCGTTTCATCCGATGGTCGAGAGCGGTGAGGAGCCGGACACAGTGCCGGAAGTTAGAGATTTCCTCGAAGCGCTCCGGGCGGCGGTGGGCGCGAGGGACGTTTGCTGGGTCGGCGGAGTGGACCTGGCGCACGTGGGGCGCCGTTTCGGAGATGCCGACGCGCCCGGCGTGGCAACTTGCGAAATGATTGAAAAGAGAGACAGGGCGATGCTGCAAACCGTCGAGCGTATCGACGCAACGGCTTTCTTCAACTCGATCGCGCAGGATGGCGACGCGCGCCGGGTATGCGGCTTTCCCGCTATATACATTTTCCTGAAATCGATTGCCGCTCAAAGAGGCGAAGTCCTTGAATATGAACAGATGAATGATACGCACAGCGGCTCGGTTGTGTCCTTCGCAGGAATGGGGTTTTATTAAGTTTAGTTGTACATAGTTGTGCAATATTGCACACATGGTTGATCATGCACTATTGTGTTATGCCGTTGCAATCGCCTGAAGCAAAGATTAATATTTCGGATTAACGCCTGCCTCCCGACCGGGTTAAACAATGGAAAAGATCAGCAGTCCGGGATATTCCGCAGGACTGGGTTTTACCGTTGACATCATAGAGTTCAAAAGCTATGATATGTGATTATTGTATTATCAAACAGGCCTGTTTTCCAGGGGAGTATGTAAGTTCACTGAAAGTAATAACATTATAATTGCAGGTTCATGTACTCTGGGTAGACGCAGGATCAAATAATATCCCTGCCGGGAGAATAATCAAGAGGAGATTGGGTTACATGAAAAGAAATATGCGGATTATCGGTATCATTGCTTTTTCTCTGTTTATTGCATTCGCGTTGCAGGTCTGCACTTATACGGCTGTGGACGAGAGAGCCAGTGAGTTATGGAGTGCGGTTTCGGAGAAATGGGACAACGAAATAAACTCTTATGAATGCGATCTTTTTTCTTACACCCGCAGAACGGATTCGTACATAAAAAACTTCCCCGATATGGTCAAACCGGAAGACAAGCCGGACTGGGATTACCGCAGATTTCACATCAGATACAAAAAGCCCGGCAAGAGCCTCCTTACATATCTGGAATCAGTCAATGAAGACACGAATAACGGCTCCATCATAGACCGTGGCGTTGCGTATATGCTGAAGTATGCGTCGGGCACGACGTTCAATTATGGTTATAAAAACGATGACACTGTATATATAGTGTTTCCGTATCTCACGAACAAGCAGTTCAAGAAATTACCTATTTCTCTGGCGTGGAAGGGTGCGTTGAAACTGCTTATGATCGCCTCCCGGAAAGAGGTCTATCACCAGACGCTCGAAGAGACCCGCGACCTGCGCGGCAACGAACTCGGCGACCTGGCCATCGGCAAAACCATGAAGCGATTCGATCACTACTTCAACGATGCCGACATCACAGCCGCCGACGCAGCACATTACATGAAGAGCGATTTTGTACTGAATAAAAAAACAGGAATGCTTACCATGAAGTCCGGCATAGACAGGCCCGCCGATGCCGTGCGGCTTACAATAATTCCCAAAGATGTTGCGGCCAATAAGGGCATAACAAAGGTTATCGCCGACATTGATCCGAAAACGAAGATGTTCCTTGGATTCATCGAGTATGAGAAATCAGGCCTGGTGCAGGTCATGTTGTTCTCCGATCTGACGGAGAATCCCGAACTACCGGATAAGCTCTGGGAAGATTATTTCAAGGGCAGAAAAATCTCCGACAAAAAGTAAGACCAGGACCGGACCCGGGCACATATTTTCCGCTATCGGCTTTCCGATAATGATATATTTATGATTTATGGAGCATAACTTATGCTGAATATTAAATTTATAATTGATAATCCTGAATTGGTGAAAACCAATATCAGGAACAGAAACCTGTCGCTGGACATCGACGGCCTGATTGAAATATATAGAAAAAAGAACGAGTTGCAGGCTGCTGTCGACGATCTGCGTAATCAACGAAACATAATTAATAAGCAAATATCGGCGGCATCACAGGACGACAGGCAATCGCTCATAGACAAGAGTAAAAAGTTAAAAGAGGAGATCGCGCAAAAGGAGGTCGGACTGGACGAATTGTCAAGGAAATATGTAGAAGAACTGAAGAAAGTTCCAAACATATCCCATCCCGACTCGCCGATAGGTAAAAATGAAGATGATAATGTAGAGATTTCTCGCTACAAAGAACCCACGGAGTTTGCATTCACCCCGAAGGACCATGTCGAATTGGGGCGTGAACTTGATCTGATCGACTTCCAGGCAGCCGCGAAAGTGTCGGGTGCCCGATTCTATTTTCTCAAGAACGAAGCGGTCCTGCTCGAGTACGCGCTGACAAGGTTTGCGCTGGATGTATTGCTTGAGAATGGTTTCACATTGGTCTCGACCCCCGACCTTGCAAAAAGTGAGATACTGGAAGGCATTGGATTTAATCCGAGAGGAAACGAAACACAGGTGTACACCATAGAAGATTCCGACTTGTGCTTGATCGGAACTTCCGAGATAACGCTCGGCGGCATGTACTCGAATACTACAATCGACGAAGATGATCTTCCCTTAAAACTGGCGGGCATATCACATTGTTTCAGGACCGAAGCCGGGTCTTACGGTAAATTCTCCAAAGGCCTGTACCGTGTGCATCAATTCACAAAAATCGAAATGTTCGCATTTACGCACCCGGACAAATCGGGCGAGATGCACGAATATTTGAGGCAGATAGAGGAGCAGTTGTATAAAGAATTGGACATACCTTTCAGGACAGTCGACATCTGCACGGGAGACCTCGGCGGACCGGCCTACCGGAAATATGACCTTGAAGCATGGATGCCGGGCCGCCACAATGAAGATAAAAATGTCGCCGGCAACTGGGGCGAAATCACCTCTACATCCAATTGTACCGATTATCAGTCGCGAAGGTTGAATATTAAGTATAAATCGAAGGAAACCGGAAAGACCGCATATTTACATACGCTTAACGGCACCGCGTTCGCCATATCGAGAACACTGCTCGCCATATTGGAGAATTATCAGCAGGAAGATGGGAGCATAAAAGTCCCCGGCGCTCTTCAGAAGTATCTTGACTTCGATGTCATAAACTGATCTTGTGTGTTTTCACAACTTCAAGAATCGGTGCCGGTGCGACATTGAAATTCAGCGAAAACTTTTCGCTGTGTCCCGCAAACAAATTGTCCGAAACTCGCGTGTAGCCGTCGCTTTCAAGCGATTTTTCTATTGATTTCGCAGTCGAAGTCATCGCCGCCCCGTCTGCAAACTTCATCCGGAGAACACTCGCGCCGCCTGTGTCCGAATCATCTTTTTGCGTATAATAAAGACCTCGCGCGCCGCCGGCGAAATCGATAACTCCGTCTCCGAAATTGTGGAATCCCCGTACAGTGAGTGGCCCGCCGACAATCTTCGCGGCCTCTTCGGGAATACCGGACGGAAGCAGTGACAGAATTTCAGGCGGCCCGCCTTTGTTGCCGATCATAGAAGCTATCAGGCCGCCGACCTTCTCCAGCACATCATTACCAATGCCGTCGCCGTAATAATTTATTTTCACATAATAGGCTGCCTGCCTGAACCCGAGCATTCCGCCGGATAAATAGCCTGCCTCCCCCACCAGTGCCGGTGCCGCTCCCCAGGGCCGCTCGTATGTCATTACGCCATAGGCGGCGTCGCTGTCCGACATCCTGAAGATGTCCACCGTAAGCGAGGCGTCGCCCTTCTCATAGTCCCTTGTCGCCGCTTCTTCATATCCGTATTCGTAATATACTTCCGCGCCTCCGTCTATGAACTCGAACAGATTATCTTTCCTGTATGTATCGACATCATAAACAGCGCGCCATCCGGCAAGTGTCGAGGGCAGGAGGGATTCGATCCCTTTACGCGCCTGCGGCGCGCTCGCCCCGGCCACTTTCATCGTCTGCGGCATGAAACCCGTCACGCGCACACCCGCCCTGCCGTGCAGCGGACATTTGTTCTCACATATCCCGCAGCCGATGCACTCCGCTTCGACAACGTAAGGCAGCTTCACCTGCACCAGCGCGCCCGTGTCGCCGGGCATCTCCCCGGTGCGAAACCTTATAGCTTTGCCGGCTACCGGGCAATGCTCTTCGCACACCAGGCAGTTCTCCGCGCGCGACCAGGGTATGCACCTGTTGTGGTCGAACACGGCGATGCCGAGCTGCCTGCGTTTCTTTTCGGTCGGCACGAGGCGCTGAATCGCGCCCGACGGGCACACCTGTCCGCAGAGGGTGCAATTGTACGAACAATAGCCGTTCCGCGGCACGATCTCCGGCGTCCACAAGCCTTCGACACCCGCGTCGAACCACGCCGGCTGGATCGCGTTTGTCGGGCACACCCTCATGCACTCTCCGCAACGGATGCAGGTCTGCATAAAGTAATCGCGGCCCGCGGCGGCCCCCGCACCCGGCGGCCTGATGGGACTTCTCGCCGGCTGTCCGGCGGCCAGCCTCACCACCGGCACCGCCATAATCCCCGCTCCCGCCGACAGCACAAGCGTCCTGCGCGTGAAGCTCACCGGCAGCTTATCCGCGCCGCGCATCCACACAGGCCTGAACGCGACGGCATCCACCGGGCATACGTCGACGCAGGTGAAACACTCGATGCACTCGCCCCTGTAGCCCGTTTTTCCGCCCACTTCTATAGCGCCCATCCGGCAGTTGCGCACACAGCGGTTGCAGTTGATGCACTTCGTTTCGTCCACAGTGCGTTTAAAGAGCGAAAAGCGGGATGTCAGCGCAAGAACCGCACCCATAGGACACAGGAACCTGCACCAGAAACGGCGATTGAAAAACACGAGCAGCGCGATCAGCATGAATATAAGAAATGTCGCCGCGCTGCCGTGGAACGAGGGTTGTTCGAGCGCGTAGAGAGTCGTCTTGAAAAAAGAATGCGCACCTTCTACAACAGGCCGCGCGAAACCTATCGGGTAAAGGCCCCTGAATATCAGGTCCGTTGCATACTGGAAAGCGGGCAGGAACACCTGCACGTAAGTCCTTGTTATCAGCGATTGCGGGTCGAACCATCCGGCAAGATTAGCCTCGAAATAGGCGGCGACCAGTATGCAGACGAGCAATCCGTATTTAAGCGGTTTCAGCGGCAGCGGTTCCGTGGAATCGTCGTGTTTCTTTTTCTTTGTAGTGAGAATCCTGTCGGTGACATCGAGCGTTATCCCCATCGGACACACCCAGCCGCAGAAGAACCTGCCCAGCAGCAGAGTGAGCGCGAGCAGCACAATCGCGGGCAGAAAGACCGCGAAAAACTTCCATACGTTGAGAGATACGGCCAGTAGATGCAGCGGGCTCAGGTGCAGATAAATATCTACAAGGCCCGGCGGCAATGTGAGAGGATAGATCGTTAATGAAAGAAGGGAAACAAAAAACAGCAGCGAAACGACCTGAGTGATGCGGCGTAGTTTTATCATCAAATCGAGCAGTCCATCCCCCGGGCAGGCAAGTAATGATTGTTTTTATCATTCCGGTGCTCCGACCTGGAACGAATGTAAACAAGCCGCATTTTCGTGCCCAAACAAATGCGGTTCGAGCACGGCACACGGTCTAACCCGGATTTCTCACAAAGAAATCCGGAAAATCGCGATAACGCCTGTTCTACCGCGTTGCCAGTCCCCGTTTTTCGCTGACTGTTTTCCATTAAGACTCAACACGGACTTTTTGCGCCGGAATCAAGTTTGAGCACGGTACACATAAGTTTTATCTGAATTAGCGACAACATGTTGTTGCTTATGACGCGATAAGGGCCTGTTGAGGAAACGGTAATGTTACGCAACCGCAACCCGCGCGTCGTTCAGACAGATTCCTCGCGCAAATTGACATCGGCAAGGTTCATTTCGCCGAGCCCCATTTCAGAGGCATACCTGATGTAAACAAAATCTCGAGCATCCGCGCCGAAAACCTTCGCCGCGTAAGCGTCTGCGGCGACGATGTCTGTGGACACGGCAACGGTCGAGGCCTGCTTGACATCGGCGAGACTGCCGCCCTGCGGGCCATGAGCCATGAGCATCCGGAAAGCGTCGATCACGACCATATCCGGCCTGATGACAGTCTGTACATCGGCGATGCGCTGGTCTATGTCGCCCACATGCCACGCGCCCCTGTTGCCGCCCGCGCAACCCATGAGATTCTTCATACCGGCGGTCATGCCTACAGCGCCGTGGTGTTTGACGATCGGTGCGTTGATAAAAACATCGGCCTCGACAGCATCCCGCAACAACCGCCACTCTTTCAGCAGTTTTCCATCGGGTATCGTTACCGAAACGAACCTGTCGTCGTCGGCATAAAGGACTTCCGCGCCTGCTTTTCGCGCAGCTTCCTTTATGCCGCTTCTCTCATAACTTTTTCGCGCTCTGTTGCATGTCCGGTCCATCACCTTAACTTTCGCGGCACCGGCATCGAGTGCCATTTCCACAAGAGCCGCGACAACCCGCGGGTTTGTCGTCGCCGCCAGTTCGGGTGAACGGTCCCACGCTATATTAGGCTTTACAAGCACAGTGTCGCCTTTCGACACCAGGCTGTCCATGCCGCCCGCCGCCGCCACTGCCGCCACTGTCAATTTATACGGATCGTCGCCGCCCCGCACGGCGAAGACGCCCTCTTTCAGCCTGCTTTTCACCGGCTTCCGCGCCGTCTCTGCTTCCGCACGCGAAAAACCGGACTTGCAGCCTGCCAGCGTCACACCATAACAGGCAAGCCCGGCTGCGCCGAGCGTCTGCATGAAATGCCGCCGCCCCTGCACAATCCCGTCCCACTTGTTTACGTTGCTGTTTCGCAATTTCAGCTCCGATCAAATGATTCAAGTAAAAATCAGCACTGCGCCCCGTCGGGACCGGCGGAGGGTTGCTTCCCCGTGATTTTTTCGTCTGCATTTATTTCTTCAAGACGCTCGACATCCACCGTGTCGGCGGTTTCGGCCCCGGCGCATGATGCTTCACCCTCTTCCGGTTCGTCGTCATCTTCCCCGGGAATCACCTCTTTAAGAGTGCCTTCCTCGACCCGTTCGAGAAAAGTGATACCGTTAAGGTGATCCACTTCATGCTGAAATATTCTTGCCCTGAAACCCTCGACAACCAGCTTTATCTTTTTCATATCGAGGTCCTGCGCGTGAAGCTCGATCATCGTGTCTCTGCCGACCGTACCGAACAGCGTGGGGAAACTCAGGCAACCTTCCGTGTCGTAATCTATCTGGCCCGACCTGGAAACAATCTTCGGATTTATATAAATGTCGGTACCTTCTTCTCCGTCCCAAACAGCGATCACCCTTACATTGCGGGCGACCTGGTTCGCCGCGAGCCCCACGCCGTTGCCGCTCGCGTCGAGCGTGTCCAGCATACCGGCGGCGAGTTGCCTGATCTCTTCCGTAATCTTTCTCACTTTTTTGCAACTCTTTTTCAGCGCAGGGTGATCATCCGTAACAATCTCCAGTATCGCCATATCTTCATTCTCCCTGTAAAATCTCCATTACCCTGAACCACACACATACTAGTGAACCGATTGCAAGATTCCGATTCTGCTGCAATCGATTCTATTATAACCATATTCGGTTTGAAACCCAATCGTCGATAACGCCCGATGACGACAAAAAATATTTTCGGCATACAGTTGACATTATGGATACTTGCCGTTATCATGTCACTGGCAGCAGAAGTTGATTCTGATTTTTCTAGTATCCAAAATCCACTCTTAAGCGACAATTGAGGATCAGGAACATAACCCGGTAACGCTGGACAACAATGAACAATTAACGCATTTGATAAGTTACATTAAGGTTGTCGCAATGCCCGAAACATCCGGGCGACTTCTCCAAAAGTGGAAAATGGCGTTCCATCCCTGACGGCTCATGGACCTATATGTAATACATTATTAAACGGCTGATACCGGACAGGAACGGAAACGCCGGAGAAAAGCATCATGAAAAGGCCCGGCAGAATTACGCTCACATCAAATTGAATTCATCTTTCCAAAACCATATCGATGAATAAATTGCAATAAAAGCTTAAGCAGGAGAATCTATGGAAAACGCACGGGAGAAAGATATGGAACTCGCAGAACTCGAAGCACACACAGTAACAGAGCTGCACAAGATCGCTTCAGAAAAAGGGATTAAAAGTCCTCAGAAGTACAGAAAACAGGAATTGATCAAGAAAATCATGGAGCTTCGCGCTCACACTAACGGACTCATTTACGGGGAAGGCATACTCGACCTCGTTTCCGATGGGTTCGGATTTCTCAGGAGAAAAGGCTTCACCGTAGGCAGCGACGACATCTATGTGTCGATCTCACAGACAAAGCGGTTCGGCCTGCGACCCGGAGACGTCGTGGCTGGGCAGGTGCGTCCACCCAAGGAAAACGAACGCTACTACAGTCTTCTTCGAGTGGAGGCCGTCAACGGTATGCCGCCCGAGGAGTCCAAGAACCGCAAGAAGTTCGACACCCTTGTACCCATATATCCCGACGATCGACTCAAGATGGAATATAACCCTAAAGACATTTCCACACGCATTATCGACCTCATCGCTCCCATCGGACGCGGCCAGCGCGCGCTGATCGTTTCGCCGCCCAAGGCCGGCAAAACGATCCTGCTTAAAAAAATCGCCAACAGCGTGACCCACAACCATCCGAACATCATCCTCATGGCACTACTCATCGACGAGCGCCCCGAGGAAGTCACGGATTTCCGCAGGTCCGTCGCAGGCGATGTCATAAGTTCCACTTTCGACGAAAAACCGGAACACCACATCGCCGTCGCCGAACTCGTGCTCAGACGTGCCAAAAGACTCGTGGAAATGGGCAGCGACGTGCTTATACTCCTCGACAGCGTCACCAGGCTCGCAAGGGCGTACAACCTCACTGTTCCACCCAGCGGACGCACACTCTCCGGCGGGCTCGACCCCAACGCACTGCATAAACCCAAACGCTTCTTCGGTGCTGCCCGCAACCTGGAAGGCGGCGGCAGCCTCACCGTTGTCGCAACCGCCCTGATCGACACGGGCAGCAGGCTCGACGAGGTCATCTTCGAAGAATTCAAAGGCACCGGCAACATGGAGCTCCAGCTCAGCCGAACACTCGCGGACAAACGCATCTTCCCGGCTATCGACATCGTCAAGTCCGGCACACGGCACGAAGAACTGCTCTACTCCAACGAAGAACGCGAAAAAATCTGGAAACTCAGGAAACTCATCAACGCACTGGATGAAACTCAGGCCACAGAACTTGTCATCGAAAGGCTCAACAACATGAAAACAAACGAGACATTCCTCCAGTCGCTCCAATATGTCAACTCCTGAAAATAACTCACGGGATTGATATTTTGACCGTAAGTTGCTATCATAATCATCTTGGCGGCAACTTGTTGTGCCCGAAACACACGAAAGGCGTGATCAGAAGTGAAAAAAGACATACAACCTAATTACTACCAGGCCAAGGTCAGATGTGCCTGCGGAAACGAATTCTCTGTAGGTTCGACTCAGGAAACAATCAGGCTGGATATCTGCTCGGCCTGCCACCCCTTCTTCACCGGCAAACAGAAGTTTGTCGATACTGCGGGGCGCGTCGATAAATTCTTCAGAAAATACGGCGAAGAAGCACAGCGCAGTTATAAGAAAAAGAAAAAAAGAAAACGCCTCACCGACGAAGAAGTGGAAGCAATGGAAAACAGCGAAAAATCTGCTGACGACACCTCTGCCGACACCGAACCGGAAGCACAGCCCGATGCGGCAACTCCCGCGGAGGAAACGGCACCCGATGCTGCCGATGCGGCAACAGACGATGCCCCACAACAGGACGCGCCCGAGGCGGTCGACAGCGAATCCGGCGCGGCACCCCGGGAAGAAGAAAACAAACAGGACAGCTAGCTCCCACGACAAATTCGCGCACATATGCGATGTCATAGAATCCACCAAAGGCTCCGCTTCCAACGGAGCTTTTGTATTATGAGGTGCAACACGGATGGCTCTTTCCAACGCAAGATCAAAAAAACTCAAAGCCGTCAGCGACAGATGCGATGCGCTCGAAAAGCTGATGGCCGACAGCGACGTAACATCGAATCCGGAGAAACTTCGGGAACTCGGCAAAGAATTCTCCACAATCGAACCGCTAAGCAGGCTGTACAGGGAATTCGTGCATATACAAGATGAACTCGCGAAGTGCCGCGAGGAAGCGGAAAAAGAATCCGATCCGGAAATGGCGGATCTCTTCCGCGAAGAGTCTGCGGAACTCGAGCGAAAACTTGCAGAATGCGAAACCAGGATCGAAGAAAAACTCGAAGGCGGCGGCGATGACGCGAACAGGCCGGTGATCCTGGAAATACGGTCCGGCACCGGCGGCGACGAAGCCGCTCTTTTCGCCGGCGACCTCTACCGCATGTATTCCCGCTTCGCCGAAAACCAGGGCTGGACTTTAGAACCGCTCAGCGCGTCGCCAACACAACTCGGCGGGTTCAAGGAAGTCGTTTTCTCCGTCAAAGGCAACGGTTCCTTTTACCTGCTGCAATATGAAAGCGGCGTGCACCGCGTGCAGCGTGTTCCGGTGACCGAAACAAGCGGGCGCATACACACTTCCGCTGCCACCGTCGCCGTTCTCGTCGAACCCGACGAGGTGGAAGTCGAGATCAACCCTGTCTACCTGAAGATCGACACCTACCGCGCGCAGGGCGCCGGCGGCCAGCACGTCAACAAAACTGACTCCGCCGTGCGCATCCAGCATATACCGACCGGCCTTGTCGTCGAGTGTCAGGACGAGCGCTCTCAGCACCAGAACAGGGCTAAAGCCATGCGCCTGCTGCGCGCAAGGATACTCGACCAGCTTCAGCACGAGCAGCAACAACAGATATCGGCGGACCGCAAAAACCAGGTGGGCTCCGGCGACCGCAGCGAAAGAATAAGGACTTACAACTTCCCTCAAAACAGGCTGACGGATCACCGCGCAGGCATCACTCTCTACAAACTGGACCTGATCATTGAAGGCGAACTGGGCCTGATCCTCGAGCCCCTCGTGAAACACATGCGCGAAGCCGCCGAAGAACAGGAAGCACTGGAGGCGGGCGGAACCGATTGAGCCGTATGACGACTCTTACAGAACTTCAACGCGAGATGACCGCCCTGTTGCGCAAACACAACATCGAGCGACCGAACATTTGTGCGGAGATAATAATCTCGCACACTCTGAAAATGAAGCGCGTGAACATATTCGCGGATTACAACAGGCAGGTAAGCAAAACAGGTGTCGAAGCCGTACGCGCCCGGTGCGGGCGGCTGGCCGGAGGAGAGCCGATACAGATAATACTCGGCGACGCCCAGTTTTTCTCTAATTTTTTTAAAGTCATGCCGGGCGTTTTCATCCCGCGCCCCGAAACGGAGACACTCGTGGAAGTCGCCGTGAAACTTATCAGCGATAAAATGACAGACGGCCCGAAACGCATACTCGATCTGTGCGCGGGCACAGGCGTTGTATGCCTTTCGACGCTCTCGTTTCTGAAAGATGCGGAAGCGGAAGCCGTAGCGGTCGAGATAGACCCGGACGCCGCGAAAAACATTGCGGAAAACGCAGCGTCGACCGGACTCGGAAACAGACTTAGAATATTGCGCGGCGACTTGTACGAACCGCTCGGCACAGGCCGCGCCGCGTTCGACGCGATACTCGCGAACCCGCCGTATATACCGACCGCCGACATCCCGGACCTGCCGCCGGTCGTCAGGGACCACGATCCGCACGTTGCGCTCGACGGCGGCCCGGACGGGCTGGATACGATAAAGCGAATCATCGCCGGCGCGCCGGGACACTTGAAACCGGGCGGACTGCTCGCCCTCGAAGTCGGCGCGGGCCAGGCCGGCGAAGTGCGCAGCATCATGAAAACGTCCGGCTTTGTCGATTGCGTGGTTCATAATGATCTGGGCGGAATAGAAAGGGTTGTCACAGGATGGCAAGAAAGCAGATAAACATTATACCGGCGGAAGACTGGAACGAAAACGCCGGCGCGATAGTCGACATAATAGATAATTGCGGAATAGTTGTCTTTCCCACCGAAACCGTCTACGGATGCGGATCGAAGGTTGACAACAGGGGCGTGGAAAACCTTGCGGGTCTCAAAGGCAGGGCGAAGGGAAAACCGTTTCAGGTTCTTATTTCAGACAAAAAAATACTTGCTGAATGGGGCGCGGAACCGAGTACGGGCGCGATAAAACTGATGGAAAAGTTCTGGCCGGGTCCGATGACGCTGGTGCTTGAGATCGCCCCCGCGCGAGTACCGGAAAAACTCGCCCCGGCGGGCAAAGTAGGATTCCGCATGCCCGACCACAAGCTTTGTCTCGACCTCGTGCACCGCTGCGGAGGCGTGATCGTCGCTACAAGCGCAAACCCCAGCGGCAAGCCCGTCGCCAAGACATGCAGGGAAGCCGTCCATTATTTCCAGGGGCAGATTGATGCCCTCATCGACGGCGGAACACTATCCTGTGCGTCTCCCTCCACTGTCGTTTCCGTCAACGGGGATCTCGTAACAGTGATCCGTGAAGGAATGATCCCGGAAAAGGATATTCTCGATACAATCGACCGGTAACAGGCATCTGCTCTTGCTTACTTCACTGACTCCCAATTGACATTGCCGCTTTTGAGCCGGCTCGTACACCCGGGAATTCTTCACCCGGTTGAAGTGTTGCTGCGTTTATCCCGCATATTTCACAAATGCGGGTTATTGTTTAAAACGACCTTTTTCAGGGTATAAATTTATGAAGTCTAAAGTTTGTTTTTCACTATTTCTAAAGGCGGACGGTTCACACTGAAAAAACACCCGGCTCGAAACAGTCGCTGCAAAAAAATAAAAAATTGGTTCGGAAACGATTAACATTCTGTCGTTTATATTATATAATTTCAGACATAGTTCAAAAGCCGGGACGTTAATATCAGCAAACAGAAATGAAGCCGCACGCAGTAAGTTGCGAGGTGTCGGCAATGTGTCGGTTCTGCTCTTTTGCGTTGTTCCTGTTTAATGCGGGAATCCAGTGTATTATGACGACGGGATAAGTTGAGTGATTCATGGGACAACCGATTAAAATCCTTCTTGTGGACAATGAGCAGGACTTCCTGGATCTGTTTAAGGTGCTGCTGGAGCTGGATGGCGCTGTTGTTACATGCGCATTGAATTACAATGAGGCGCTCGGACATATCGAAAAAGAGGAATTCGATATTGTCATCACTGATTATTCGATGCCTCGCATGCACGGACTTTACCTTCTGGAGATGATAAAAGATGCGCGTCCTGACCTTCCCGTAATAGTCATGAGCGTGGTCTTCACGGAAGAAAGGAAACAGCAGGCACGAGAAAGAAACGCTGACCTGCTACTTGATAAGCCGTTCGAGAGGGAAGTGCTGATAGAGGGGATCAGGAAACTTATGAGAAAGAAAAAAGGGAAATAAAGTTCCAATCAGGAGTGGAAATGGCGAAGGCCAGGTGGAGCAAAGAGAAGATTATCGACAGGATACTCAAGCTGTATGAGCTGGATGTCGATATGACATGTGCGACGGTGAAAAAAACCGACAGTGCGCTGGTGGGTGCCGCAACACGATATTTCGGCAGTTGGGGCGCTGCCATAAAGGCCGCCGGACTTGACTACAGCAACATCAGGCGGATATCCGAAACCCGTCGCAAGGAAAAAGTTCGCGTATGGACAGAAGGTAAAGTCCTTCAGGATATACAGGCTGTCGCTGAAAAGGAAAAGGACCTCAGCAATGCTTTCATGAAGGAGAAGTACCCCGCACTTGTGGCGGCTGCGAGCAACTACTTCGGCAGTTGGAAAAAGGCGCTCGAAAAACTAGGGTACGACTACAACGAGGTTATATGTATCGGTCGCGAGGAAAAGGCGAAAAGACGAAAGAACTGGTACAGGCATCTACTGCTCGAACGCCTTAAAAAAATGGATACGCTTGATGAAAGAGAAATCAAAAAAAAAGCGCCTGATTTTCACAAGATGCTGTTAAAATATTTCTCGAACTGGCGAAATGTTGTTAAAGAGCTGAAAAAGTTGCGAAAAAACCGCAAAGAAAAAATACGCAACAGCTAACATCCATCCTGTTTACTGAATCTTCTTATCCCTCACCTTGCTTCACATGTGCATAATAGATCATCGTGGTCTCCGACCGGCTGTTTTTTACCCGCATTTGTTGAATATGCGGGTAAAAAGTTCCTGCCGGGTTCCCCGGAACTGTGCGGCAACACTTCTATCGGCATAAGCGATAAAAAATGTGATGATTGCGGAGGCAGTTGAAAAAAATCGGGGAGAGGGGATTTGAACCCCTGACCTCGTGCTCCCAAAGCACGCGCGCTGACCTGGCTGTGCTACTCCCCGGCAAAGAAATATTGTAATATGAGTTTCACGTAATTTAAAGGAAGAGGCGAAAATCGCATTCGGCTATTATAGCGGTTATCAATAGAAATTGCGTATATGAAATCGTGAAACAACATGGTGTTGTGTCAACTTTGTATCGACGTTTTGAGTGTAGACAAGGGTGCGGTAACCGTATCGCGCCTGAGCATATATTACGCATAACTGTTTGTACGACCAGAAGTTAAGGCGGGTTGCGGTGACCGCGCCCTACATTTTTTCTGTTCCTTCCCCTAAATTATTTTCTTACGTCTTTTCATCGTTGACACGACAATAAGGTGTTCTTTCCTTTGTACATGATAGTCGTAACTATACGAGGAAATTGCAAAATTATGTTCGAAGCGAGGTCGAACGAAATTTTTCAGAAGCAAGGCGGAGGTGCAAAATTCCCGCAGGCGTACTCACCGAGTACGTTGAGGATGATTTTCTGCCGACAACGCAGCTATGGACAATTGCAGCCGACCGCAGCAGAATCATAATTTTGCAATTGGCTCAAGTGTGTGTTGTACTGAACATTTTTTGAATTTTGCCGCCTGCCGATTTTGCGGGCGGCTTGCAAACCTTTATAAGAAATCATCTTACTACGGTAAACTTGCCTTTGTGCGTTACTTCGTAGCCGTTTTCGTCGCGGGCGTAGAGATAGTAGAGATAGATGCCGGACGCGAGGTGGCGCCCGGCGGCGTTGACGGGCTGCGGCCAGTTCAGCAGTGTGTAGCTGTTCGATGCTGTGGTCGTATCCTGTGTGGCTTTTATGTCGGTTATGTGCTGGATGAGTGTCGTCACGAGAGAGCCGCGTATGTCGTATATCCTGATATTGAGGTCGACAGCCGAGTTGCCGTTGACGCTGTCGGCGGCGAAGGTGATGCCGCCTGTGTGTCGGCCCGCGACGTAGGGGTTGGGGTATGTGTGTACATTGTTGAGAGCGAGGGGTTCGATTATTGCCTGCTGCGCGTAGCGGAAGCCGAGTGTGTCGTAGCGCGAGAAGTGTGTAGTGAAGACGGTGATTGTTTTATTGTTCTTGTCGACGGTGCCTTCCATGCGTGTCCATTGCGAGTTCGTGCTGTCCCAGTTGTAGACGGCGACGGTGTCCACGTCGATAGTGCCGCCGCTGGTGCCGACTCCGTTGATTTTGCAGTCGCCGGTGAGCGGGTCGTAGGTGAAGGGACCGCCGCTGGTAGCCGCGATTATTCCTTCTGTGTTGGCGTCGAGGTATTCGTCGTTGTCGTTGTCGCAGTAGTGGAAAATGAGGCGCACATAGGAGTCGAAGTTTGTGCCGTCGGGGAAGTATTCGCGGGCTTCGCCTGCCTGGACGATGAATTCGGTGTTGGGGTCTACGGCGCAGTTGGGGCCGCCCGCGTTGGGGCTGCCGCAGTATGCGTCGGGGTCTTCGTTCCAGAATACGGTGTCGCTTGCGACGACTGTGGGCGGGAATACGGCGGTGACGAGTCCGTCCTGGAAGAGTATGCCGCCTTCGTCGGAAACGGTGGATTCGTCGGTGAGTTTGAGCAGGCGCAGGAATGAGCCTCCGGAGTTGATCATCTGGGTTACGTGTATTAATGGGAAGTTGGGGCCGTCGGGGCATGTGGAGCCGGCGAGGTTGCCGGGGCACTGGACGAGGCTGAGTTCGTTGGCGTTGACGCGCCCGACGATCTGCGGGGCGAACAGGGCGCCCTGGCTGGGCGGCTGGTCCATGATGTATTCGAGGTACATGTCGAAGTCCGTGCCGCTGAAGATGTTTTCGACTACTGAGTTCAGAGAGTTGTTTATGAAGTCGACATAGTTGAAAGTTTGCGATTTGTCGATGGCGTATGATACGAGTTTGCCGTCCGCGGACCAGTTGGGCGCGAAGGCGGAGTAGGTGCCGGAAGCGTAGTCGTAGACTTCGTATACGCCAGCGTCCGTGAGAGATGTTATGGGCAGTGCGGCTTTGACGAAGCCTGCGGAGTTGTTTTCGAGGTTGATGATGTAGACGCTGGTCTGCGGCGGGTCGGTGGATGTCGAGCGGTCCCAGGCGAGGAATGAGATCATGGTGCAGTCGGGTGAGAATTTAGGTTTCAGGGGCCATATTTTGTCTGCGACGGGGAAGTCTGTGATTTTGTTGAGGTCCGACAGGTTGGTTGCGTCCTGTCTGATCTTGAACATGTTGTTGGCGTCTTTGGTGCCGGATATCCATACGATGTTGGCGGCGGTCGAGGGTGAGTTGGTGTTGAATGTATCCTGCACGGTACCACCTGCGAAGTGGAGTGTGTCTTCCGTGTCGGCCGAGGGTATGCGCACGGCGATCATGGTGTCTTTGTAAGTGGCGTTGCATGAAGCGTTGTCGGGTGCCCAGTCGGGGTCGAGCCACTGGGCGGCGTCGACGAGCGGCACTATGTTCTGTCTCATCGACCTTAGAGTGGGTGGTGATTGTACCAGCCCGACATCGCCTGTGACGCCGTCCCATGCCAGAACCGCGGCTGTCAGCGGTGAGTCGATTGTAATTGTGTTCGCTCCCGCGTCAACTGCTGTGATTGTGCGGATTTCGTAGGATGTGTAGGTCATTGTCACCATGCCGTCGCCGGGTCCGATTATGACCTGTTTTCCGATGGTGAAGCCGCCGGCGAAAGAGACGTTTATCACAGTGTCGCCGATGCCGGCGTCCGCTGTCAGCATGTCGGACATCATGTTGGGGTCTGCGACGGGGTAGTTATACTGTGAGCCTGTAGCCGCGCCTACCGCCGATGTCGCGCTGACCCAGAAGAGTTTGTCTACTCCGAAAAGGTTGACGTCGCGAGCAGCGAAAACGACCTTGTCGTTGGCCGGGCTCCACGTGGTTTCCGAGTATGGGGCGGGCCCGTAGTCGTCGACGCCGTCGGTGGAGTTCCGTGTGAGGCGCACGCAGTTGGTGAGGAGGCCGCCGGACATTTCGAGCGTGTAGAGATTGAAGCTGTTGTAGGGTGTTTGTCCGGTGGCGGCGTTGCCGTCGCAGGGGCTGGACTGCATCGAGTTGAAAACGATATGGCTGCCGTCGTTACTCCAGTCGGGCGCGAGGACTATGCCCTGTGTGGCCATGTTGGGGCTGGGAGTGAAGGCGTCGTCGACGGATGTGTAGCCGCCGAAGCCGGTGGCGCCCGAAGCCACGCCGGTTGCAAATCTTATGTATACCAGCGCAGTGGCCTGTGCGCCGCCGATCTGGGCGAGCGTGGAAGCGAAGCCGGTGTCTTTATCGAAATAAGTCGCGGTGACAGTGATCGGTGTATTGGGCGTGTCGGTGGGCAGACTGTCGGCGGTGAGTATGACGCAGGCCTTCGCGCCGTTGAGCTGGCCCTTGACGGTTGTCTGGTTCAGTGGGGTGAAGTCGCCCGCGGCAGGTGTGGTGTAGGCGAGGAAGTCGGTCGAGCCGTGTTCCGCGATGTCCTTGCCCGAGCCGGGGGCGTTCGTCAGGTCGAGTTGCACATCTACGTTTTCGTAGGGAGTGCTGACCATAAGGGTATCGGAAGCGTCATAGAGACTGACGCATATTTCCTCGCTGCCGCCGTAAGGTGTATATGTAACCGTTGCGCCGGTGGTTGGATCGTCGAACAAAATAATGCGGTAGTCGTTGGGGTCCCACGACCATTCGGTAGTTGCCGGTGGTGTTTCGTCGGCGATATTCGTGAGTGAGCGTTGAATCGTCGCGCCGTTGTCATACTTCACATAATCCGGCTTGTTGAGGATATAGCGCACTGCCTTGTCGGTGCACCAGCGGTCATTGCCGCCGTAATTGCAGGCGACAGAACAGTCCGTGCCGTAGCACCAGTCGGTCGCCTGCGTGTCGGCTGTGATGATCGCATCGTCCTGAGGAACGACAGCGAGGTAGTCCGGGTCGACACCGCAGTCATAATAATATGTGAACAGCGATGCTGTCGCCGACACGTTCGGGGGGACGGCGTTGTCGTATGTCTTCATGTAGAGGGTGTAGGTCGCGCCGCATTCGGGTGGCGCGGCGGCCATGGCTTCCGAGCCGACGGCAAGCGGCGCGGTGGCCGTTATGTCGAAACTCGTGTTGGTCGCGAAGGCGACGTAATAACCTGTAAGGCCCGCGTTGGGTGCCGCCGGATTGTCGCTCGGCTGAGCCCACTCGAAATACGGGTAGTCATAATCGTAGCTGTTGCCCGAAGTTATGGCCGTGCCCTTGGCCGAGGTGTCCCAACCGTTGACTGCTACAGGCGTATCCGGCGCCTGTGTGTCTTTCCTGAAAATAAACCCGGCCGAGCCAGCCGCATAGCTGTCCGTGTTGATGTTGCCCGCAGTATCGATCCCGCGGAGGCTGATCTGGTTTTCGCCGTCGGCGAGCGCGGCCCAGGAGACGGCCCAGTCGGTCGTGTAGTCGGCGCTCTGCGAGCCGCTCCAGACGCTGGTCCACGCGCCCGCGCCGATCTGGTAGTCGAGTTGCACAAGCGGCGAACCGGTCGACCAGTCGAGGTCAATGTCGATAATGTTGCCCGGGTCGGCGCTGTACCACGTAACGATAGTCGCGCCGGTGGCGGGCGAATTGTAGTTTATCACTGGTTCGGTAATATCTTTTCTGAATATGAAGCCGGCCGTGCCCGCCGCGTAGTCGTAGGTGGTGACCCTTCCGGCGGCGTCGGTCGCGCGCACGCCGATCTGTATCAGCCCTTCACTGATACTTGCCCACGGCAGCGCCCAGTCGGTCGTATAGTCGGCGCTCTGCGAACCGTTCCAGATGTCCGTCCACGCGCCGTTTTCGATCCTGTAGGCGAAGTTGACAAGCGGCGAACCGCTGGCCCACAGCATATCAATGTCGATTACGGCACCGGGGTCGGCGTTGTACCAGACAGTCTGGCTGCCCGTGGCGGGCGTGTTGTAGTCGATAATCGGATCGACCGTATCTTTCCTGATAATGAAGCCCGCCACGCCTGCCGCGTAATTGTCGGTATTCGTATTGCCCGCGTCGTCGTCGGCGTCGATACTGATCTGGTTTTCGCCGTCGGCGAGCGCAGCCCAGGAGACGGCCCAGTCGGTCGTGTAGTCCGCGCTCTGCGAGCCGCTCCAGATATCCGTCCACGCGCCCGCGCCGATCTGGTACCTGAATCTTGTATACGGCGAACCCGAAGCCCATTCCAGGTCTATGTCGATGATATTGCCCGGGTCGGCACCGTACCATGTGGTGATAGTAGTGCCGGTAGCGGGTGAATTGTATTTTATGATAGGTTCCTTAGTATCCCTCCGGATAATGAAACCGGCCGCGGCCAGCGAGTAGTTGTCGGTGTTCACATTGCCCGCGGTGTCGATGCCGCGCAGGCTGATTTCGTTTTCGCCTTCCGCGAGCGCAGCCCAGGAGACGGCCCAGTCGGTCGTGTAGTCCGCACTCTGCGAGCCGCTCCAGATACTGGTCCATGCGCCTGCGGCGATCTTGTAGTCGAACTGCACAAGTGGCGAGCCGGTCGACCAGTCGAGGTCTATGTCGATGACATTGCCCGGGTCCGCATTGTACCAGATAGTGGTCGCGCCGGTGGCGGGCGTGTTGTAGTCGATGACGGGTTCTATGGTGTCCTTGCGGAACACAAAGCCGGACTTCAGAGACGAGTAGTTGTCGGTAGTGACATTGCCTGCGGCGTCGGTCGCGCGCACCCCGATCTGAATCTTGCCTTCGCTGATGCCTGCCCACGGCAGCGCCCAGTTGGTCGTATAGTCGGCACGTTGCGAACCGCTCCATATATCTGTCCATGCGCCGTTTTCGATCCTGTAGGCGAAGTTGACAAGCGGTGAACTGCTGGACCACAGCATATCCACATCAATCGCGGCGCCGGGGTCGGCGTTGTACCAGACGGTCTGACTGCCGGTGGCGGGCGTGTTGTAGTCGATTATCGGGGGAGCAGTGTCTTTTCTGAACACGAAGCCCGTGGCGGTTGTAGCGAACATTTCCGTAAGCACGTTGCCCGCTTCGTCGGTGCCGCGCAGGTTGATCGGGTTCTCTCCATCGGCAAGCGCGGCCCACGGCAGTGCCCAGTTTGTCGTATAGGTGGCTGCCTGGCTGCCTGCCCATATATCGTTCCAGCCGCCGCCGTTTATGTCGTATTCGTAGTGGACGAGCGGCGAGGCCGTGCCGAAACCGAGGTCCACATCTATTACCGCGCCTGGGTCGGTGTTGTACCACGTTGTGCCGAGTCCCGCGCCCGCCGGATAGTTGTAGATGAAAGTCGGCGAGGCCGAATCGTAACGGTATTCAAATAAGTTGCTTACGCTCGTTTCGTTGCCCACATTATCGACGACTTTGATATTCAGGTAATAAGTCCATGAAGCGTCGCCCACCAGCGGTCCGGTGGCCCATGCCTGTGTTGCAGTATGCAGCGTCACGGGTATTGCGCCGGCATTTGTCGAGAACACGACATAGTAACCCTGTATGCCGGAAGGCAGCACGGTCGGGTTGTCCGCCGGTTCCGCCCAGGTAAACAGCGGGTTGGGGTAATTGTACCAGTTGCCGCTCGTGAGTGTCGGGAGCGGTTTTGTGATGTCCTCGTAGCCTGTGACGGCGGCGACCTGGTCCGGTATTTCGGCATCGCGGCGGAACGTGATGTCGAAAGAGTCGGTATGGCCGCCGAGTGGCGAAACCATATCATGGAATGTAAATGTTATGTTGCTCTGATCAGTGACAATCGCCACGTCCGCGTTATATGTCTGGGTCCAGTCGCCCGCGGCCGAAGTGTCTGCCGCAGGGCTGTCTCCGAAGGCTGTGTCGCCGACGAATTTCCACGGGTTGACCTCGACATAAGTGCCCTCGACGACCTTGACGGTAATATTCTGATTTACACCGCCGATGGGCAAATTCTGGAACCAAGTGGTACAGGCTGGAGGGCCTCCGTCGCCCAGGCACGTCAGACCATCGGCAGTGCCGTAGAAATAGGGCTCCATATCCGATGTCACTTCGATAGTTGTCGTGTTGTCGATCACCGGGTCGGTTTTGTCGTAATAAGTAGTTGCCGTCGCTGGCGACATTTGCAGAAAATCGAGATCGTTTTTGACCTGGAAATAAATGACTTTCATCTCTTCGTTGGTATTGCAGCCCGGGCCGGTTGTTATGTTGAAGATGCCGTTGTATGTGTTGGAATAAGCGACATACGGTGTTCCGGGCAGGCTCGATTCCGCGCAGGCGAAACGCATCCAGTCTCCACTGTTGCATGGTGTTCCGGTCGTGGCGTCATTGCACGTCAGGGTCATGTCGATCACGGGGAAATTTTCATGTGTAACGTCGGAATATGCGTCGTCGGACGTAATTGTCACAGTCAGGTCGGTAGGCGGCGGCCCCACGAGTGGATAGACATAGTAGCGGAAGCCGTTGGGCGAAACACCGTTTACAATCCTGAATTTAAATGTATCGGTCGCAATAGTTAAATCGGGCTGTATGGCGTACCACAGTTCGGTGTAGAACGTCCCGCTTCCGAAAAGATAGTTCTGTATGATTCCCTCTTCCGAGTAGTAGCCGTCCGACGCGAATCCCGTACCCACGCCGCCGTTGACCTGGAACTGGCCGGTAGTGACCGGATCGAGATGGTTGCCCCAGGGGCCGTCGATAGCCTTCCAGTCCGTGCTTGTCAGGTTGATCGAAGTCCATGGGCCGGGCGCGGCGGGTGCGGGCGGGTTGCTCCTGTACTGCAACTGGAAGTTATATGTTCCGGTCGCACCCTCGTGCTCGATCTGCATCGCCAGCAGGTAGGGTTTGCCCTTATTGAGAGCCGCCGGCTGATCGGTTTCATAGAAGAGGGGTGTGGAAGTCGTATTTGTCGCGAACATGTAGTGCGACTGGTTTTCCGTGACTTTTACAATACCCACACCGTCGAGTTGCACAAGCTGGCTGCCGTCGGAGATCAGGAACGCCTTGAACCAGAACGTGCCTGTTCCGTAAGCGGCGCTGAAATCGACCAGATTGTCGTCCAGTTCGATTGACGTGTTGCTCTCGGACACCCCCAGGGTCGCCGTAGCCCACGCGAGGCCGTCGTGATAGTACCAGTTGGTGAAGGTTCCGTCGTTCGTTACCTGATATTTGACGGAGCCCGCATTTTCGAAGCCGAGCAGTTCATAGAACCCGGCGAGGCCGTCATAAGCTTCGCCGTCACCGGCTACCGGCTGTATCGTCGGCGAAGTCGTCGTATAAATTATTGTTTCTTCGGCGTTAACGGTGGCGACAGGCTCGGGGCTTCCATATTTACGACCGTAGATAAGCCCCGGCTCGATGGCGTACCAGCCGTAGTCCTCGGCCGAGTGGCCTTCAGAGCAGTCACGGCATTCTTCCGCCTGTATCTGGAACGAAGCGTCTGTGACGGACTGCAACCTCGTGTGCGCCGCGTTTTCTCCACCTTCGGCATTGACTGTGTCTATGGTCGATATAACCGCCGGCGTGGTTGTTATCGGCGCGACTGTATCCACGATTGTCCAGTAGAAAACATTTGGAACGCTGTCTGTCGTGATGTCCGCGTGCGCCTCAAGATTTGGTAACGAGTTGTCGGCGTCGCCTGTTTCGATGGCTAGATAACCGACAGAAGTTTCGTAGCTGCCGAAGCTTGACGGCTGCGCGTCGTCGTCTCGTTC
>JAJRTR010000149.1 GCA_024278215.1 bacterium | reverse complement strand
GAATTTCTCTTTGCCGGGGATAATCAGGCCGACCTTGCGTTATTCATCCTCGAAAACGCCGACCCTGGTAGATTACCTGACTTTCGCCTTGCAGCTTGATGGTAAACTTGGTACTGTCCAGCTTATGTAGTTGCTGAATGAAAAACTGATACATTCAGCAACTTAGTACTATGTGTTGCATACCCCCACTCGCATTATTCCGAATGTCTTTCGAGGTAATCCTTGAGCGCGTTCAGGGCAATAATGTAGCCCCTGTATCCGAATCCGGATATGATGCCGATGGAAGCGGGTGCCGTGACGGAATTTTTGCGGAAGTCTTCTCGTGCGTGAATGTTTGAGATATGCACTTCGACAGCAGGAATATAGACAGACTTGAGTGCGTCGTAAACGGCAAAGCTGTAGTGAGTGTATGCAGCCGGATTGATGACAATGCCGTCCGCGTTTTTTCCGGCTTCGTGGATGGCGCCGATGATCTCGCCTTCATAATTCGATTGGATAGTGTTGACTTTTACGCCTTCCTTCCTGCCCCATTCGAACACCATCAGGTCAATATCCGCCAGAGTCGCGCAACCATAAATATCGGGCTCGCGTGTGCCAAGCAAGTTAAGGTTGGGCCCATTCAGGACAACGATCTTCATCTCTCACCGTTCCGAATTGGATTTTACATATTGTAGCGCAAAACCGCCGAAAAATCATTTTGCGGAAATCTTTAATTGTTCGTCAACTTTCCGGCGGATGTCTGTTTTGGTCACATAGCCGACCATTCTTAGCACGGGAGCGCCGTCTACAAAAAGAATCAGTGTAGGAGTGCTTACAACCGAAAGTCTGGCTGCCAGTTCAGTATCAACCGATGTGTCGACACGCAGAAATACTACATCGTCACCATATTCTTTCTCGAGTTCTTCGATATCAGGCGCCATTATCACGCATGGTTTGCATTTCTGCGAATAAAAACATAGAAGCACCGGGACTCCGGACGATTCGACCCTTTTGTGGAAATCCTTCTCGCCGATAGTATCCATAAGTCCTCCGTCTGAGCAGCTTTCATAATAGATATCATGTGGACCACTGTCGCAGTGTCCCTGCCTTGGAAATCCCGGAATGATGTCTGTCCACGATGACAGGCCGCGCTTTCCGAGCCTGTAGCCATACGTGCTATTTGTTTTATCTCTGCCCATAACGTATAGAAAAAAACCCGCTGTGCCGTAAGGTAATGTTTCATTGAACCTGTATAAATACAGGTGGGTATCCCCTCATCGCTGTCTGACGTCCACTCGAGGGAGGCATGCCATCGAGACGTTGAAGCAGGATTCCCCTGGTAAAAGTGTTGGCTCAAGACATTGCAACCCAACGCACACAGCAGGGATTTCCAATCTTTATTCATATTTCCTGCTGTTAATAGGATATAATCGGTTTCCGCAAAGTGTCAAGGACACGATTTTTCGTTTTTTCAAATCACCTTGACAAGTCAGTTATTTGTTGTCACCAGACTTGATGCTATACATCCCTGCGGAATGACTTTTTTTCGCACCTCTACCGGCATCGCCATCCGCAGCCACGCCCCCCATCATTCCGCACCGCTAATGATCCTATGATTTTATTGACCCGTTTTTCGGCCTTTAGGCCAGTCGCAATAAAAGCTTTTGTGTTTCCGCCCGGTCACTAACTAAGCCGTATTGGTGCTGCTGAACTCCATAACAAACCGAAAAGTTTTACCCTGAAAGTGAATCTCAAATATACTTCGAGTATCTGCCTTCCGGGTCGGCAAGCAATAATTTTCTCCATGTGTCCCTGGCACCCTGTGTGTCGTTGTTTTTTTCCTGTGCGCGGGCGAGCCAGAAAAGGATGTCGGCATTGCCGGGAATCTTCATTTCGGCATTTTTCAATAATGAAATTGCGATCTCATATTTCTTGTTTGCATACAGTTTTTTTGCAGTATTGAGAATGTCGGCGGCAATGACTGCCGCATCACAAACCGAATCCAGCGCGATATTGAAATGATGGGCAGACTCCGCGAACTTTCCATTACTGAATTCTATTGCAGCCAATCCTGCACGCGCCGTCGCATCGCGCGGCGATATTTCAATAGCATCCCTATAGTGGCTTTCAGCGTCAACAAGTTCATTGCGTGCGGTCATAATCGCGCCGAGTTTCACCATCGCCGGTTCGAAATACGGGTTCGCCGCGAGCGCTGCTTTATAATTGACATAAGCCTTTTCGTAATCACCACTATTGAAATAATAGTTGCCGAGCGCCATGTGAGCCGGTGCATAAGACGGGTGATCCGATTTCAATTTATCGAGCATGGAAATCGTTTTATCCACATTTCCTGCCTGCGCTTGCAGCAATGCAGCCTTTAGATTTACTTCGCATGAACCCGGCCATATCGAGTGCGCTTTTCCAAGATGTATCTCCGCATCGCCCGGATTTGTGTCAGCGACAAGTACGCCGAAGTAGAAATTCGCAAGGAAAGAATCAGGCTCGGCGTCGAGCGCATCCCTGTAAAAGGCTGCGGCATTGCCCTGATCTCCGCGCGTGAACTGGGATATCATCCCGTTATACATCGCATTTTCAGCTATTGATATTTCGTGAAGATAGTGACTGCTGCCTTCTGATTTTTTCAGTGAAGGCAGCGATGCCATCATGTCCTCCGTCAATGATCCTCGTCCTCCGGATTCACATATGAGTTCCTGATAAAATTCAAGCCGTTCGCGAGCGCCTTCCGCTTCCATCCTTTCGTTTTTTATATAGTTGAAAGCGTTTTCGGCGATCTGTTCGCGGAAATTCTTATCCGCAACAAGCCGATCAAGTTGTGATGTCATTTCGCTGTAATCACTGAACAGCAGGCCTGTTTCTCCGTGGCGCAGTGTCCTGTTGTAGGTAGGAATGTCGGAGCAAACAGGAACAACAGCCCGAGACGCATATTCCATGAACTTTACGTCCGACCTGCAAAGATTAAATTCGTCGTCTCTTGCTATGACGAGTCCTATATCCAGAGATTGTACGAAATCGTAGTAGTAATCAATATCACCGGGCAGCCGATACCGGAACTGATGTTTCGGAATATCGCTGAAAAGAGTCGCGAATTTAGAATCGCCCATAAGTGAGAATATTACGTCGGGATGCCTTTTTATCCAGTCTGTAATGTATGGCGCGGCTTCCCTTACATCTTCATAATGTCCGAAACTGCCGCCCCAGCCTACTACCGGATTCATGTTGTTTCCCACATGCTTCCCGAGCGAAGACATGCGATTCTGGAAAACACGCACACGACGGTTGTACCTCGAGTATTTCTCTGCGAGCGGCGGCACCGTCACCTGAATTGCATCACATTGGGAGATCAGTTGCAGTATGCACGCGCGGTTCTCCGGAACTTCGTAAAAACGGGCAGCGGGATTATGCGGCTGGAAATCCATGAAGTTGTCGGAAATCTCGAAGACTGTCGAAAGTCGGCGTTGCCGCCGTTCCATTATCACCGACAGCAGGTCGGGGTCTCCAAGCAACTGGATTATCAAGACATCGGCATTTCTTATAAGATCGAGCCGGGCGGAGCAAATATTTGTGATACTCGCCGTCACAACACCCGGCAGTCTGCCAAGCTCATAATCAGGCTGCTTTAGCCTGTATACGAAATCTCCGCACGACGTTATCTGCGGCGGCGCAAGATGCACGATTGTAATTTCACAGTTCGACATTCTATCAAACACATTATATCCTGAGTTTTAAATTTCAGCACAACGATGAGCAAATAGTTAGGTAACATAAGGAAATAACAGAGTAAAATACAAAATTTATGTTTTGTAACGAGTGCTGTGCATCGCTGTTTCTGATATAATGAATACAAATGGTCAATTCGAAGGATACTGATATTCCCGATACGCAGACGAAGCCTGTAGTGGCGCTTGTTTTCTGGGTATGTGTGATCGCCACGATCCTGTTTGCCATAGCTGCCGTGAAGTTTTACTTCGAGTTCATGGAAAACGCCGGAAATATTAAAGGCAGAGCTGTAATGCTCACCGGAGTTACACTTCCCGCAGAGTCGGCTTCCGTGCCCACAACCCGCAAATGGCTTGAAAGATTCGCGCCGGCCACCCCCAACTGCCTTTGCTCCATCGGACATCCGGCAAAAGAAAAAAAGGACAGCGCACTGCTTTTCTGCATCGGCTTCGAGATAGGCGAAGAGGCTTGCCGCCTGGTGCCGGACGCTCTGCCGCCCGGTGTGAAGATGACTGCTTCGAACCCTTCAGATGTGAACACGGACCTCAAGCTTGTTTTTCTGCTTCAACGTCATGCGCCCTCTCTGATCATTTCCCCCAGGACATCAAGAGAATTGCCGGTGCCGGAATAGAAGATTAAGGTTTTCCATTACGTTTTTTTGCATTCATGCGATTATTATTGCCTCCATGTGTCTACAACATTTATCAATTTTGCTCGACCTCGCTACGAACAGACTTGTGCGTTTTTGAAACATACGCAGAATTTCCTGGGGACGGAATTAATGGTCAAATTCCAGTCATGTCCCCAAAACTCTCACAATATATCTGAATTCGCACAAGTTCAGCTTCTACTCGCCCTTGCTTAGAAAGTACTTGCTTGTGCCCTGTGCTTCGATGGCTTTGCCGATACGTGTCAGACTATGCACGTAGGCAGCAGTGCGCATGCTGATATTGTGTTTCTCCTTCAGCGCATATACGGCGTTGAATTCCCTTGCCATTATCTCTTGCAGCCGGGTGTGTATCTCTTCAAGTTTCCATCTGAATCCCGACTTATTCTGTACCCATTCGAAATAGCTGACAGTGACACCGCCCGCATTTGCAAGGATGTCCGGGATAATAAGTTTTCCGGCAGCGTAAAGGATATCGTCGGCCTTGTAAGTGGTCGGCCCGTTGGCGACTTCGATGATTACCGGCGCGAGTATGTCCTCGGCGTTATTCGAGTTGATCACATTCTCGAGCGCGGCCGGAGCAAGGATATCGACATCCAGTCTAAGCAGTTCGGAATTTGAAATATTTTCAGCCATGTTGTATTCGTAAAACGACTCGCGGCTGTAGACGTGGTTTACCTGATGTGTTATCTTTTTTCTTTCAATACACTTATCAATGTCCAGCCCGTTTTCATTATATATGGCACCCTTGGAGTCGCTGACAGCGACAATCCTGTAACCATCGTTGTATAGAAGTCTGGCGATATTCATACCGGCGTTGCCGAACCCCTGGACCGCAACTTTTTTATCTTCCGGCTTCCAGCCGTTTTTCTTTTCGAGTTCTTTTATGCAATAATAGGCGCCCCTGCCGGTAGCGTCTTCTCGTCCTTCACTGCCGCCGAGCGGTATGGGTTTGCCGGTGATGATCGCAGGCACATGCTGCCTCCGTATCTTCGAGTACTCATCCATCATCCAGCCCATGATCATAGCGTTGGTATAGACATCGGGCGCGGGGATATCCGTTTCAGGGCCTATGAAGTCCGCGATCTTCTGAATGAAACCGCGGCTGAGCCGTTCGAGTTCGAGACGTGAAAGCTTTTTCGGGTCCACAACGATACCGCCCTTCGCGCCTCCGAACGGTATGCCGACCACCGCGCATTTGAACGTCATCCAAAAAGCAAGCGCCTTTATCTCGTTTATGTCGACTCTCGGATGGTAGCGGATGCCGCCCTTGGTGGGGCCACGCGTCGAGTCGTGCTGCACGCGGTATCCCTTGTAGATTTTCAACGATCCGTCGTCCATCCTCAGCGGGATCGACACTTGCAGTATCGAATTGGGGTGCTTCAGTTTTTCCAGTGCCTCTTCGTCGATTGCCGCATATTCAAACGCCTTGTCAAGTCGCCGTATGGCATCCATAAAAATATTCTGTTCGCCGTCCGCCATGTCTTCATCATCTCCCTGTGTGTTTTCTTAAACTCGTTATGTATAATTATATAGTAAAACATATTGAAGATTCAGTAGCAGACAACTTTGATTTTCAACAGTGAAGCATTAATATTTCTTCAAACAGCTGTCGGAAAGAAAGAAGGGCAGGAACCATGGCGGTAAAAGCAGGATCAAAAAGATACTGGTTCGAGAACTCACTTGCAACGGTCGCGACAGTCGCGGGAGCGGCGCCGGCAAGGCCCGGAGTGCAGTTCACGCTCGACGGCGACTGGATATGCGAATTCCTCGGCGTGAGTTTCAAAGACTACTACACTGATTTTGATTTCCAGTGGGAGTGCAGGCAAAAGGCCTCCGCGGCATCCCGGGAGGCCATCGGCTTGAAAGTGCCGCTGCTCATTGATTTCGGCACTGTGCTCGACGCTTCCATCTACGGCGGCGAACTCCACTACCCCGAGAACGCGCCGCCTTCGCAGGAGCCCGCTTTCAGTTCGCCGTCCGACATCAAAAAACTTGTCGCAAAAATGGACGATCACAGAAATCTCAAAGAACTCGGTCTTGTGCCGAAACTGCTCGAATGGCGCGACAGGATAAAGAAAAAAACAGGAAGTAATGTGACGATTGGCGTATCTATCAAAGGTCCCGCCACACTTGCAGCACAAATAGCCGGTATGACCGAATGCATGATGTATCTTGCCACGAACCCGGCGGAAATGCTGGAACTGATGAAGCTTATCCAGCGCACAACAATACGTTATGTGCGCATGCTCCGACGCATCGCCGGCATACCGCCTCTCACACTCGCTATCGCAAACGACATGGCGGGCATGGTGTCGCCCGACATGTACGCGACTTTCTTCAAACCTGTCGAGAAAAGGCTTTTCAACGCTCTCTGCCCGGCGCGCGCCGGGCGTTTCTATCATGCGGACAGCAAGATGAACCACCAGCTTGATCACCTGCGCGACCTGAACCTTTCGATGGTCAACTTCGGGCCCAGCCTCAATGTGAAAGAGATATTGGAGAAGTTGCCGGACTGTATTGTCGCGGGTCACATACCGCCGACTGAAGTGCTTGCGGGCGGAACACCCGGTGAGGTGCTTGAAACCGGTGTCGCGAATATTTCGGATGCTTACGCTTCGGGTGGCCGGATAATACTCACGGCGGCCGGCTCGGTGAATCCCGGCACATCGTTCGAAAACCTGCGCGCGATGATGGAAGCGCCGCTCAAGTATGCGGAAGAGCACGGCAGGAGTTAACCGCAATACCGTTCAGTTAAGCGGAGAATTGCGATTAGGAACAGATTCGATATACATGAACACCATTATAGCGCACTAAAGCAGTCATATCAAGTACTAATAGTATTTTACATGGGTATATATATCAACTACAGTTCATGAAATATTCTTTTGTTTGCTGGCATTTTTGTCATAATCCGCCCATTTTCAGGGGGGAGGTTCAGGTTAAAAAGTTCTTCGTGAAAATTCGTACAATTCTTGGTTTGATATTTATGCTTTTCCCACACCACGAACCACGGATCACGAACCGCGCAAAAGCCGGAGCACGATGATCCCGGTGGACCTTCGGTGCGGGCGTGAAAAGTCCAGTTTCATTCCGGAGGCGGCGGACGTGATTCGCCGTCCGAATAAAACCCAAAGCGCCAGCCGGAGCAGTAGGGAGAGATCCCGAACGCCCGGCCGGTTTGTGTTTTTGCGGCATTTTGGTGTTGCCTTGCTCCTGCGTGATCCGGGGAGTATAATGAAACTATTCCGGATTTTTCACAAAGAAATCCGGAGAATCGAGATAACGCCTATTCTACTGCGTTGCGGCGGCGATTCGGGATCGGTCATATACCAGCATTTTGCGCAAGAGGCCGGCTGGCTCTCTCACCACTTGCTTGCCGCACCTTGAATTATTGGGCATTCTCCCGATTTTTAGCCCGCATTGGTGAAATATGCGGGCTAAAGTTTGCTGTGGATTAAAAAATGAAATACAGGATCAGTCTGCAAAAAACCGAAGAGGGATACTCTGCATCCTGTCTTGGGCTTCCCGGCTGCTGGTCGCAGGGAAAAACTGAAGCGGAAGCTATCGAAAACATAAAGGACGCAATAGAAACGTATCTTGCTACGGTTGAGAAACTTGCAAAGGATAGCGACTGTCGTTTTGTCGAGGTAGCGATATAGATATGCTCAAATTACCCGGCATATCTCATTCTCGGGCCGTTAGCTGGTTTCCACGTGGTCCACTATGGAAACACAATTCCATGACGAAGGGAGGACGTATCATCATCATTCCAGGAGCGAATCCGATAGACGGTTTCACGATGGGCGGCATTATCAGAGACGCAGGAATGACGGTTGAAGAATTCAAGAAGCTTTCGTAAGTATCCGCCCTGCTGCAGTTATGAATAGTCAATTGCAAAATTATGTTCGTAGCGAGCAAGCGAAATTGTTCAGAGCAAGACGAAGGTGTAAAATCCTCGCGGTCGTACTTTGTAGAGTACACAAACAACGCAGCTATGGATAGTAGCAGCCGACCGCAGCAGAATCATAATTTTGCAATTGGCTCATTGGAATTAAAGGGCAAATTCCGATCATGTCCCCTAAATTCTAATGAAATATCTGTATTCTCACAAGATGTTTATCAGCATATAATTCGAGACGACACACATAGAAGAGACATTGATAACTAATTCAGCCAACACATATTCACCGACAAGGATCAGCCGGCGAACTTATGTTTTTCTTGCTTTTTTCTCGTTCATCATTTATTTCATGACCGCATCGGGCAGGATGTACTCGACCGACGGAAATATAATGTTCGCCCTCACAAGAGCAATAGTCGACGACGGAACGATTGTCACGGATAAATATATACCAACATATCATTATTCAAAATACGGCCCGCTCCAGTCGGTAGCGGCAATTCCTTTATACGTCGCCGCGAAACCAGTAACGCACATCCTGAAGAACATTATTCCACCCAAAGAAGCCGGCAAATGGCCGATGGGGTTTTTCAATGTGTTTGTAACAACCATATCGGTGCTGGTGATGGCGGCGGCGGCAGCGGAGTTGGGAGTCAGTGCGAGAGGCGCTGTAGCAACTGCTCTGCTGTGGGGTTTTGCTACAATGGCATGGCCGTACTCGAAGTTTGACTTCAGCGCTCCCCTGATGACACTCTGCCTGATGGTTTCGCTGCTATACAGTTACAGGAGCATCCGCACCGGCACATTGCTTTCGGCAGCTTTGGCGGGCCTCTTTTTCGGACTTTCAGTGCTGACAAAATATTCGAACGCCGCTCTTGGACCTGTTTTCCTGCTGCTCGCGGCAGCGGGACAGCGTAAGGGACGTTTCAGACGTATTGCGGCTTTTTGCGCACCGGTCGTTTTTTCCGTTATCATTATCATGTATTATAATTATGTCCGCTTCGGCGACGTTACTGAAACCGGGTATCATATATCCAGTGTTATGGATACATACGCTTCGACACCGGACACATGGTGGGAGTGCATCTACGGGATTTTCATTGGCACCGAAAAGAACATATTCATTTACTCGCCACCTGCTTTGCTCGCACTTGCCGGACTGGGCTATTTCCTCAAACGGAGCCGGATCACTGCCCTTTGCATAGCGCTTACTATTGTTATAAATATTGCGCTTCTATCACATTTTTCTTTCTGGGCGGGGGGACTTGCCTGGGGGCCGAGATATTTTCTGCATATAACAGCCTTTTGTGTATGGATGGCAGCGCCTTTCATTGATAAGGCTGTCACCGGCACCGGCAATAAATGGCGTTTGGGACTTGTGATTTCGCTCGCTCTCGCCGGCATCCTGATAAATATTATCGCGATCTCCATCAGGTTCAACATCAGTTATGAAAACTCACGGATCGACGAATGTATTCACGCGCGGGTTCTCGCCAGGAGAGGCGAGGAAGCCCCGGACCTGACAGAATTGCCCTGTGGGAATCCCATCGTTGCCGAATGGATTGTGCTCAAAAACCGCGCTCCGAAAATGTTTGCGCTTGCCCTCAGAACACTTTCCGGTGATACGAGCGAATCTGAAAGGAAAACAAAATACAAGCATACTTACATCGATTTCTGGGCCGTGTATATGCTGCCGAAGTTGCCGCCGTGGCCGGCGCGTCTATTAATTGCTTTTATTATGATCGGAGTCGCCGCAACGTCTGTGTGTTTTTCGGCACTGATTAAGAGCGCGCGCTTCGATGATAACAAAACGGTGCAGTAACATTATTATAAATCACTGCGAATGAACTTCTCCGGACTGAAGCCCGGGGAAATTCTTTTCGATCAACAAATTAAGAATATTTTAAGGAACCAATGGGGGAAAAAAGAGTAGCCATCATCGGCGGCGGCATCACCGGCCTGACTCTCTGCGAAACGCTCAGCAGCCGGGGCTGTTCCGTGCATCTATTCGAGTCGAAACCCTTTGCTGGTGGGCTTGCAGCCACTGTGCAGTGGGACGACTTTTTCTTCGACTACGGACCCCACGAATTCTGCACCGGCAGCAACATCCTGATCAATTATCTCAAAGACGTGCTCGGCAGCGACTACTTGCTTCGTGATCGTCGTGCGTGCCAGTTCTTCATGGGTGCGGAGATTTCCTATCCTTTCACATTCACCGAACTGATAAAATGTGTGGGGTTCGCCCTGCCGTTGCGAACTGCTATGGAGGTTATAGCCGGCCGTATAAAAAACATATTCTGGCAGCAGGAAGACTTTTCTTTTCGCAAGTGGACGGAAAGCCGATACGGCAAAACGCTATACGCCGACTACTTCGAGCCCTACACAAAAAAAGTGTGGGGAATCGACCCCGACAGACTCGATCCTCGCACTGCGTCGAAAAGGATTTCCTTCAATTCGATCTTCGATTATGTATATCAGTACTTAATGTTGCGACTCAAAAATGAAGCGAGTAAGAATCCGCACTCCCCGATGAGGAATCAGTTCATATACGCGAATAAAGGAATCGGTACGCTGTGTCGGAGGCTTATGGAAAGAGCGGCGGCTTCGGGCGCGGAGATACACCTCGATTCGCCTGTCTCCGGCTTCCACATGGAACAAAATAAAATAGGCGGCATTGAAATACGCGGCGAACTGTTTTCCGATTTCGATCTCGTAGTGAGCACACTGCCTCTGTCGGTGCTTCTCGATATGCTCGGCTATCGCATGCCACAATTGATCAGGTATCGCAGCATCGCGTTCGTGTTTTTAAAAGTACCCATCGAGCAGATGCGCGACTGGCAGTGGATATACTTTCCCGACCCCGACATCGTCTTCCAGCGACTGGCGGAATTCAGCCGCTTCGACGCGCATTTATGCCCCGACGGTCAGACGGGCCTTTGCGCGGAAATTTCATATTTCCCGGAAGACGAGATCGGCGGCATGACCGACGACGAACTTGTCGCCCGAACCGTCGGCGACCTGAAAAGAAGCGGATTCCTCCCCGACGCTATCGAGTGCGAGGGAATGGTTCACCGAACTGATTTTGGATACCCTGTGCAAATCAACGGCTACATCGAATGGGTGACAATGATGCTCGCGCCAATTGCAGAAATATCGAATCTCCTGACTACGGGCCGTCAGGGGCTGTACAAATACTGCAATATGAACGAGTGTATGGAGATGGCTTTTGAAATGGCAGACAATATCATGTCCGGCAATCCCGCTCGCGAGTACAGCCCGGACAGCAGGTGGAAAGGCGCGGGCGCAAAGTAGCCGCCATGCGCAATGGCCGCCACAAATAACCGTAATCATTCATGGCCGGAGAATATATGGACTGCCCTCTCTGCAATCAGAATGACACCAGCGCATTATTCACCGTGGGTGAATACCCCATTGTGAAGTGCAGGAGTTGCGGACTTGTTCGAGTGCATGAAATCCCCGGACCGGATGTGCTCGAACGACACTATTCGGACGAGTATTACGCAGGCCGCACCGACGATACAGGCTATTACGATTACGAAGCGGAGAGAAAAGCACTTGCGAAAGGGTTCAGAAACCGTCTCCAGCGCCTCAAGGGATATGCTCCATCCGGCAGGCTGCTCGACGTGGGATGCGCGCTTGGCTTTCTACTTGCCGAAGCGCAACAGTTGGGCTGGAAACCTTACGGAATCGACCGTGCCGCCTACGGTATAAACTGGGCACGGCAAAACCTTGGCATCGAAAACCTTTTCGCCGGGCGCATCGCAGACGCACCTTTCCCACGCGCGAGTTTCGATGCTGTCACAATGATCGACGTCCTCGAACATGTCACGGACCCGGTAAAGGAGATTACGAGCATCGCCCGGCTGACAAAACCCGGCGGCATTTTTATGCTCGATATATGGGATATCGGCAGCACTACCGCAAAGCTTGCCGGTCCGCACTGGCCTATTATCTGCCCGCCCGACCATCTGTTTTACTTCGACAAAAAAACAATCGCGATGTTACTGGAGATGTGTGGTTTCTCTATTCTGAGCATATCCCGAATGGGCCGCCACATCAGCCCGGCCACTCTCGCCACGAAAATATCCCACACATCACCACTGAAGAATAAAGTACTCGGAATCACTCGAAAACTTACAATGCCTATTCCAATAAATCTGTACGACAATATGATTGTCGTTTCACGCAGGGAGGTCTGATCTGGACTCCAACGCGAAGGACAAAATAAGGGACTATTACGACGACTACTGGTCTTCGGGCTACAACCGGCGCGAGAAGGTCATGGCGAGGTGGTGGGCACCGGCTTTTGATTATCTTTACGACGGACTCGGCGACATCGCAGGCCGTCGCGTTGTCGAGATCGGAGCCGGCGACGGTAGCAACGCGTCGCGATTATGCGCGATGGGTGCGGATTTGTTTGCTGTCGACTTCTCCGCACAGAGCGTCCGTGCGATCAGACGAAGGGCGGTGTCCGCCGATATGTCCGTGACGCCCGTAAGGGCGGACGCCCACGAATTGCCGTTCAGCAATAATAGCATGGATGCCGCAATTATAACTAATACAATTATGTTCCTTGATAAAAAGAAAGCGCTCGCGGAATGCAGGCGCGTCGTCAGGCCGGGAGGCATCGTGGCGCTGATCGAGCCTCTGCGCTATCCACACATCATCATGCTCGCAAGGCTCTTCGAATCGCACTTCTGGAAAATCAAATTTCGCTTTCTCACAATCGGCGAACTTATGGAACTGGGCAGCCTGTTTTCAGGATTCAGCCACAGGGAGTTCTTCCTGCTGAGTTCTTTCGCGGTGATCGCCGCCCGCGTTTTCCCCGCTTCGAGCGCAATCCTGAAATCGCTCGATTTATTCTCACAGCTCGACACATCAATACTGGACAGGATACGCTTCCTGCGCAATTTCTGCTACCTCACCGTTTCTCATTTCAGAGTGTGAAATATTTCCCGGAAGCAACTTTTTTTTCGCCGGCCTTTTGCGGAACCATTCGCAGGGAGTGTAACCCATATATTTCACTGGCGCGGGTTCGCTATTCTTCATCGGCTGCGGTCGGGACGGCGGCTATGTGGTCCGACGAGTAAAATACCTTATAAGGAACCGCGCTCCGGTTTATCTGAGCGGCGAGGCTGTACCTGTATGGGCTCGCCCTGTGCAGGACATAAGCGCCATGCACGCCCGCCGGACAACCGATGTCTTCGTATCTCAAGTACGCTTCGTTTCGCTCGCGCGCTTTCACATCCACCGCGTTTATCTTTTCATCTGTGATAAACAGCACTCGCCACTTTATAAAATATGTCGTGTAAATGCAGTCGACATCGTTATCTTCAAGGAACTCGACAACCTTGACCAGGGATTCCGGGTCGGTCTTTACATTGCCCTCGACGATGCTTCTGTCCGCGAAAACCGCCGCCGCTCCCGTGACGATACCAAAACCTAAAACAGCGAGCAGAAGAAAACCCGCAAGATGATTAACATACCTTTTCGTCTCGAAACACCAGTAGACAGCCAGAGCTGCACCGATCGAGAGAAACGGTTCGAGCGGCAGCAGATACCGGGGCGATTTTCCGGCATATCCCAGGACGAGCGAAGCGGCTATCGTGAGCGCCGGGACAAGCGCGTATTCGCCCGGCACTTCCTTTCGGCGACCGATCAGCACTGCTGTAGCGAACAGCAGCCCGGCATAAGTGAACCATGCGTAACCGGGCGGCGGCAACACGAAATTATGTATACTGTTCTGCGTGAGAAAAGCAGGTATCCATTCTGTGAATATATTCCAGAACCCCTGCGCAATCGCAGCGGGCGATCTGTCTGCGCCGGGCGCTCCCGATATGAAATGTCCCAGATGCGCGTATCCCTGCGTCACATTGGCGTATATCATTGGCGCCGCGCCTGCTGCCGCGCCCGCCGCCGCCAGCAGCAGTCTCACAGGCTTCCTCAACACACGCTTCATTCCGAGCACAAGTATCGCACACACGTAAATAAGCGCGAAATCGTAGCTCCACACTGCCAGCCCGAGTAACACACCCAGTAGAACAGACAGCAATGATGCCCTTCGGCTGTTTCCTTCCATATCCGCCCGGTGCGCCGCCCTGAAAACATATAATGAAAGAATCCCGAGAAAAATCGTTTCGATATAGCCGTCCGCCTTCAGCGACGACTTCAGATACGGCGTGGACAGACTTAATATGATTGCCGACAAAAGTGCTGGTTTGAGCCCGAACCTGCCTCGAACAAGATAAAATACGATGACAATTGTCAATATGGAAAAAATCACCGGAACCGCATGTACCGCCAGAGCGCTGGGCCCAGGCCGGATCATCCGCCACCCGGATGTGATAAGCGCTTCGATCACATGGCCGCCGCCGTAGCTCTGGCCATAGAAAAACAGCGGCACGCCTTCCCCCCCGGCGATGTGCTTCGCCATCAGGCCAACTATCGATTCATCGGCATCCAGCCACTGACCGACCGTCGCCATCATCACCACACGCGGAACAGCCGCTATAAACACCACCGTCAGCAGCAGTATCCACTCCCACACCCGGTTCCTGAATTTCGCGGGGTCCAATACCATATAACTATCTTATCAATTCCACCTGCTCGAAACAACTTCCCGCGTCTGCTCGGGTGTGCGACATAAAAGTGGGTTAAAAATAACCACATTTTTAATGTGCGAAAAACAGGAACTGGTAACGCTGTTTTTTGCGGTACCTGTCCCGCTTTTCGCAAAAACCCACTTTTGTGTCGCACACCCCGTCTGCTCCGTTCTATTCAGACAGACTATGACTCTTAAATCAGGTGCATAACATTCTCTATATAAGCCTCCAGCATATCGGCGACACCGCCGGGAATATCTTTCTTTTTATCGCCACGGTGTTTTTCAATCTCGTTGTAGAGTTTTAACAACTCTTTAAGCGCCTTGTCTTTTTTACCTTTCTTGTATTCCTTTAATGCCTTATCCGCTTTTCTGAGAAGTTTTTTGGTCAGTCTTTTATCAAGACCTTGTGATTTGATAAGGTCGTGAAGATCGTAAATAGAATCCACACAGTCATTCGCGTCGGCATCCTGCACACCCGGAGCGGACGGAACGACGCATGTCCCCGGAGGCGGCATGACAGTCGTAACAGGTGGGGCAGGTTCTTTGTAGTAAACAACCAGACGCGGAGATAGAGGCGGCGAAAAGGCCGCACCGCCCGTCTCATCATAGAAAAATGCGTTGGAGTCCAGAGGCATCCCGGCATTATGGGGAAACACGTTAAACCCGTAGTTATGCAAAACACCGGAGTGCCAGGCTTTCACCGCATCGGTCACGTCCCAGTTTTTCCAGCCGGTCTCGTTTGTTACAGTGATGCGGTTATCAGGAAAACCTGCCTCCGTGGCGGGCCGGTTGAAAAACCATGTCGTGGACTCGTCCCATGTCCCGGAAACAGGCAGCACCGATGCCTCGAAATCATACATCCAGGAACTCTCATGGTGACCGAAATCACTGTACTGATACATCTCAAGCTCGGCCAGCACAATATCGTCGGAGTTTATCCCCGCAAGGCCGGAAAGATCGAATTGCACAAGTATCGAATAGTCCCAGCAATCGAACACCGCCATCGCCAGCCAGAGATATTGTGTGCGCACACTTCTGTCGCGCCCGAAGTAGTACGCCGCGCATTCGTTTTGATACGACATGGCCTTCACCACGGGCAGTATCGCCCGGAGCGTACCGGCAGGCACTGAGGATGCCGCGCGCGTGCGAACAACGGATGGCGTCGGCTTCTGTACCGCCTTCGCCTCGTCGGGGATCATGACCGTAGCTGTTGCCGTCGACATCACATTACGGGTAATATTCGGCGCTGTTGTTGCTCCGGGCTCATGGACGGCCGATGAACCTGCTCCTCCACAGCCTGCAAACCATAAGAAAGCGCTGCATGTAAGAAGCGTCCACAGCAGAGCTATTAGCACTTTTTTATCGCGCTTCATAAGGCATCAACCTTTCTTCGTTTTCTGTTGGTATATCCAGGCGTTGCAGTGTTTGAATCTTCTTATTCTGGTTATTCCCGCTTTGCTTAATGCTGAAACATAATTTGTAACACTTCAGCAACCATCTGAAGCAAAGTCGTGGAATTCCGGATTGTGTCCCCTGGGAATTCTTCACATGGCTAAAGTGTTACTAATTACGACATCTGTCCAAACGTTATTCCGCCTAATGTCACAACCCGGCAGAACCGGGACCAAAAAGGATTTTATCGGAATTCTTAACCATTCTATGGTAGAGTTAGGAGTAAGGCGAGGCGGATTCAGCCCGCATATTTCACCGATGCCGGTTAACAATCGTGAGAATGCCCATCAATGTCGAGCAAGGAGCGTTTTACATGAAGAGAATAAGATGCGGTCCGGGAAAATGTGTTATCTTAACGGCAATAATATCAGTTCTGCTGGTGGTTATCCTTATCGGTTGTTCGGATGAAATAAACGGACCCAGGAAAATACGATTGAAAGAAGGTCTTATTCCGAATGAGTCCATAAATGCCGGGGCGGACATTCCTCCTCTGAACTTTGCTATCGGCACGATGATAACTCCTGATGAGACCCTGGTCAGCTACAAAAAAATACTGGATTTCATATCGGAAGAGACAGGCAGGCAATACAAGCTGGTAATGAGATATTCTTATACCCAGATAAACGAACTGGTCCGGGACCGAGCCGTAGACCTTGCGTTTATCTGCAGCGGCGCTTATGTAGACCTGCTGAAAAAAACAAATGTTGAACTCCTCGTGGCCCCTGTTGTGGAAAAGAAAGAATACTATCAGTTATTGTGCTAATTGACTGATTCCATTCCAAAGAAAGAAAAGGATTAATATGCAAACATTATGTATAGGAATTAACCATAAGACAGCGCCTATTGAAATAAGAGAGAAATTTAGTTTAAGTCTTATTCAACAAGAACTTTTTCTTAGTGAATTAAAGAATATTCCTTGGGTTATTGAAGTATTTATTTTATCCACGTGTAATCGTACAGAGATTTATGTACAAATTTTAGATATTAAGAATGAATCAGGTGAAATACTAAATATTCTTTTTAACATTAAGAAAATTACTGTTCAAAGAAAATTAACAGAGTATTTTTATCGATTAGTTGATAATGATGTGATTGAGCATCTGTTTAAAGTTATTTCGGGTTTAGATTCTCTTGTTATTGGGGAGAAGCAAATTCAGGGTCAAGTTAAAAAGGCTGTTGAGTTGGCGCGTTCAAAAGGGACTTTAATTAAGAGTTTCAATATTTTAACGAATTTGGTTATAGAGGCAGGAAAAAAATCTCGACGAGAAACTGATATTAGCTATGGTGGTTCTTCAATTAGTTGGGCGGCTGTTGCGCTTGCAGAAAAACGCCTAGGAGATTTAAGGGAGAAAAAGTTCTTAATTATTGGTGCTGGAAAAATGAGTAAGATTATCTTAGATCAAATTAAGGATAAGAATGTAAAAAAAGTATATGTAATGAATAGATCTCAGGAAAATGCAAAAGTATTAGCTGAAAGTGTTGGGGGTGAAGTTGTTTCATTTTGTGAT
>JAJRTR010000148.1 GCA_024278215.1 bacterium | reverse complement strand
GGAGAGGCCCTCTCAATGGGGCCTCTCTTTCTTTTTCTCTCCAGTTATCGTCCTGAATGCGATAAACTCGCCTTTCTATCCTTTCTACACTACATGTTGTGGTCACCCACTTGATTCCCGGATGCCCCACAGAAACTTTATGAATATATTGCGTGTCGTATTTGTTGGAACGAATAATAAATTGTGTATAACCAATAATCTTCAGACAGCGGCTTCGGCGCGTTCTTTTTTCAGTTGCCTTCGACGATACCATCTCATGTATTCATACATAGTTACAGACAGGCTTTTGTCGGGTTTCCATCCGAGGATTTCCCCGGCCCTGCTTATATCATAGTAGTAATCATTGAAAAGCATACCGGCGGTTTCGGGATGCAACGGCCCTCGCTCGTCCGTCATTTTCATAACGCGAAGGGCGAGTTCCACAATCGGTTTGGGCACGGCGATTGTCAGAGAAAAAGACCGCGCCGCTTTTATAACTGCTCTTGCGACATGCTCGTCGGTATGAGTGCGGGCATATCCGACATTGAAGCTCAGGCCCGCAGCTTCAGGAGTCGCCGCCGCTGCGATAAACGCTCTCGCGCAGTCCTGAACATCCACATAATGTCGCTTCGCTTTTTCAGAGCCCGGCAGAAAAATCGGCTGGTTCTCGACCGCCCGCTCGACGATCCATTTTGTGATGAATTCATCTTTCATTCCCGGCCCCAGTATCACCGGCGCTCTTATTGCAGACGCCATAATACCGATGCGCTCCATCGCCTCGAAACACAATTCCTCACCTATGACTTTTGACAGAGAAAAAGCGCCCGACGAATAAAGAGGCGTGTCCTCCGTGCATGGTACCCGCTCCGGCGGATAACCGTACACCGTGCAGCACGACGCGAAAACAAACTTCGACACTCCTGTCAGTTCGGCACTCTGGAGCATGTTTGCCGTGCCGTTTATGTTTACGTCCCGAATCACATCCGGGTCCGCGTCCAGCGGTGCGGCCGCAAGATGAAAAATCGTTGTCGCGCCGTCACATGCCGTATCAGTAAACTCAGGATTCCTTATATCCCCGACTATATACTCGACGCCGTCCACAGGGTTGTGATCCACCTTTTCGTCGAGAATCCTGACAACGACACCTGCGCAAATCAACTGGCTTGCCAACTCTCGGCCAAGCATTCCGCTTCCGCCTGTTATCAAACACTTCTCTTCCATTTTTCCTCCCCCGCATTAACATTTGCAGGCTCTCGCTTACAGCGGGGTTCTCTAATTATTCGCTATCGACGATTCTCGTCGGCAGACACATTTTCACAGTCTTGAGGAAACACATTTACATGAGAAAATACTTATCAACACATCTATCGAATATCTCTTTGTGCATCCGTCTTTTTAATGCTATTATACTGTCTTCCATTATCTTGTCCGAGGAATTCTTCTTTTTTGAACCATTGCCGGATGTCGATTCGAGTTCTTTCGATATTTCTTTTTTCCTTGCCGAAACACATACCGCATCTTTTGAGTTCTTTTTAGCTTCACAGGAATTACGCTCTTTTTTGCGCGTCTTTTTCCCGCCGTTGCCTCCGACATTAGATGCCATGTCCATTTATCCTCATCTGGCTGTGGTTTACTGCCATAATATAGCGAAACTCAATTGCTTTTTCAACAACAACATTTCATGCCACGTAAGGATGATACGCATGTACTGAAGGCGCGCGTTCTTTTTCCGTGGACAGGGCCTGGAGCATTCTCAAATACATCGTGTCGAAGATGTCTCGCAGGAACACTTTTTTTCCCGTACACTACTCCGTTGCTTCCCGGTTATCTTTTCTCTGAGGCTGTAGCCGTGGTGTCCATGATTGTTGCGCGGCTTGATGGAGCACAATCCCAGAAATTAGTAAATATTGTATAGTGTTATGCAGTCAATGAAAGCAAGTGAAAAACTACCAGCAGTTCAAAAAACTTACCGGTGAATGAATGGATCGATCTGTCCGTCGAACTCGCCAGGCTTCGCAAATCAATGAAAAAGAGTTAGTATATTTACGAGAACCTGGCACTGTGCGGTTTTATATATTTGAGCAACTACGGAGGTAATATGAGAATACAAATTATTTCAGAAATACTGATTGCGGCAGCGATCTTTTTGTTGAATCCCGCGCATCCCGTTCCCGGTTCCTTTTGCAATTCGTTGTTGTTTCCGTCAAGCGTCTCGGCTGAAACAAATGTCGGCGGCACTGCGCAGAGCAAAACGGCAGCCGGGCCATGGATCGCGAAATCTCTCGACGTCGGAGGCATTGCAGTCGATTTCGATGAAATCAGAAAATCATACGAATACGACCACAGCCTGCCTCTGAATATCAAGATCACTTCCGAGAAAGAGATCGTTCCGGCCGGACGCAAGATATATTTCTCCTACGACAGCCCCGGTGGCGGCAGGGTGCCCGCTGTGTTGATGATGCCCGTCGCTCGTGTCAGGCCGATGAAGCCCGGACGCTCGACTGTGGACGATGCGTACCCGGTCGTGTTTTTTATGCACTTTCACGTTGCCGACAAAAGCTTTGCGGACCTTTTAAGCGGCTGGACCGGACGGGGTATTGCGGTCATGGCGATCGACGGGCTGTTCCGCGGCGAGCGGCATGAAGACGGAAAAGATATCCTCATGCCCGACCCGGTTCAGAGCGCGAAGTATATGAAGATGCAGATATTAGACATCCTGCGCGGATTCGATGTGCTGGCTCAGTGGAAAGGGATCGACCCCGGTCGTATCGGCTTCATGGGCATAAGCATGGGATCACTGACCGGAAGTGTCGCCGTTACTCTCGATAAGAGAATAAAAACCATTATACTCGCCGACGGCGCTGCGGACTTCTCTCTCATGTTCGAGAATTCCGACTACGGTTCCTTGCAGAGAATAAGGGAATATATGAAAGACAACAACATGCAGCCTGAAGCGTTCGTCGATGCTTTCAAGTATGTAGAGCCTGCTGTTTTCGTGCCGCACATCAAAGACAGGCCCGTGCTGCTGATGAACGGCAGGGAGGACACCACGCTGAGCACTCCGGCGATCAACAGGCTTTTCAAATTACTCGGAACGAAAAAGAAGAAAATGATCTGGTATGAATCCGGCCATATTCTGCCCTTCGACAGTGTTGTCGTAGACAGCTTGAAATGGTTCAAACATACGTTGTGACTATATGTTGCTGTTCAGCCCCATGTCGCGCCGTAAGCGACAGTGGCCGGGCATAATGAGGTGTCAGGGTTGTATCCGGGAATTTCCACACAGATATTCAGGGGCGAAAAGCTGACCGCCGAACATGTGAAAGCTATCGCCGCTTCGGATTTTGCGGCCGCCGAGATTTACGGCATGTCCCCGCATTTCGACTGCTCCGACGAGACACTTGTGCGCAACGCCGCTGGCTGGTTCGCCGATGAAGGAATCCGCGTCGCCTCGGTTCATGCCCCCATCGCAGAGATGATGAGCGGCACGCGGCCACGCCGCGGTATCTCCATTTCACTCGGCAATTCGAAGCGACGCGCCAGGACTCTCGATTCGATTTTCAGAACTGTCGACGCGGCAAACACGCTGGGAGCGAAAATCGTCGTTGTCCATTTCGGCATGTTCGGCGACTTCCTCAAAGGCGAGGTCCTTTCCAATATCGTTTCTTCTCTGATTCTCATTGACGACAGGATCAAGGGATCAGGTGTCGCAATCGCATTCGAGAATGTCGCAACACAGATTTCAATGGCGGGCTATATGACATATCTGCTCGAACAATACGCCTTCAACCGGATGGGCGTTTGCCTAGATATTGGACATGCCAACATAAACGAAGAGCCTTCGTTCGCTGTCGAGAGTTGCGCCCGGAAACTCATCCACATCCACGCTTCCGACAACAATGGCACGGCAGACGACCACCTCTACCCGCTCGAAGGCGGCATAAAATGGAAACTTGTTATGAAGAATCTCCGAAGGATTGATTATGACGGCTGCTTCGTTTTCGAGCCGCGCAAAGATGCGTCATATCGCGAAATACTTGAGCATTGCAGAGTCACTTACGACCTCTTGCTCGAACTCCGCGAAGAGACAGACGTGGGGTGCGCCGATGCCTGACCCGAACCAGCGGCTTGCTGCCCTGCTCGACAGAACCGATTTCAAAATAGAAAAACTGGCGGGCGACGCCTCCGACAGGAGTTTCTTTCGCGTCATTTTCGACGCTGCGGGAATTGATGGACGAAAAACCGCTGTGCTGATGCTGCTGGGCGAACCACACGATGGCGGCGAACTTCCATATCTCAATGTGCAGCGTCACATGGATTCCGCCGGCCTGCCCGTACCCGGTATAATAATCGCCGACATCGAAAACGGTCTGATTCTCATGGAAGATTACGGCGACCTCACTCTCGAAGAAGCGATAGAAGGCGCAGAACGCGAGAAGGTACTTGATCTATACAAAAAAGCCGCCGACCTGATACTCGATATGCAGTTCGGCAGCGGGAAAAACATCTGTGAAGATTGCATTGTCTACAAATATGCGTTCGATGTCGAGAAGTTCATGTTCGAGTTCGATTTTTTCTACAAGCACGCTGTTCTGGCCTTTAAAAAAGCAGCGCCGGGCACCACCGATGAAAATATAATTAAGCGCGGTTTTCTGTACATCTCGGAAACGCTCGCCGCCGAACCACGTTTCGTCACACACCGCGACTACCACAGCCGCAACCTCATGGTCCGCGCGGACGGCGCTCTAGGGATGGTCGACTTTCAGGACGCACGCATGGGACCCGCTCAATATGACCTGGCTTCTCTGCTGATGGACTCCTATGTGTCGCTTCCGGTCGGGGTGGCGAAAGACGTGTATGAATACTACTTCGGCAACTACAGCAGGCGCGCGCCCTCGCCGGACACCCGCACACGCTTCGACAGAATTTATGATTTCATGACCGTTCAGCGCAATATAAAAGCAGCAGGTTCGTTCGCCTATCTCGACGTTGTTAAAAAGAAAAACAGATACCTTCAATATTTCCAGCCATGCCTTGCGAAGGTGAAACCCGCGCTGGAACGGCTCGGCGACGAACTCACGGCATTTCACGATACCCTCTCGAAATATGTCGGTGAACTTCGATGAAAGCGACGGCTGTGTTATGAAAGCAATGCTGCTCTGTGCCGGGCTCGGCACAAGACTGAGGCCCATCACAAACACTGTTCCCAAACCGCTCGTGCCTGTTTTCGATGTTCCGGCAGTTGCCGATACTCTCGAGTTGCTCCGCGATTCCGGGATCGAAGATGTCGTTGTGAACCTTCATCATCTTCCCGGGAAAGTGAAGGCGGCGCTGGGCGACAAATATTCGGGCGTGAACATCGAATATTCGCACGAACATGAAATTCTGGGCGCGGTAGGTGGAATAAGAAAAGCGCTCCCACTGCTCGGCGACGGCCCGATAACTGTGATCAACGGCGATATCCTTTTCGGCATCGACCTCCGCGCGATTATCGATTTCCACAAGCGCTCAGGCGCGGCGCTTACACTCGCCGCCGGCAAAATCCGCTCCCGCCCTCGAATCCATGTCGTAGGCGCGGACAAATCAGGCCGCGTCCACTGCATCCGCGACCACTGTTCCGGCGAGGGTGAACCCAGGGATTACTACGTCAACCTCGGCGTTTTTGTCTACGAAAGCAGCATACTGCGTGAATACGCATCGGAATATACTCCGTTCGGGTTCGCTGATAAAGAGGGACTTATATCGAAATTGTTCGCAAATAATGAGCCGGTAATGATCTACAGGAACACGCAATTCTACTGGAACGACATCGGCACACCGGCGGATTATTTGCAGGCGCATTTCGACGCCCTCGACGGAACCGGCACAAGCAGATGCCTCGCACGCGCGAATTTCGCGAAACCCGATGTCTGCCCGGCAGTCGTCAGGGAACCTGTATATATCGGTCACAACGTAGAGATCGAAAAAAACGTTGTCATCGGGCCCTACGCAGTCATCGGTTCAGGCACAAAAATCGGAAAAGGTGCCTGCGTTAAACAATCCGTCGCGTTTCCGGGGTCGACGATATCGCAGGGTGCTGCGATTACCGGTTCCGTTGTCGTCGGCAGCGATATTGTCCCTGTAGAGAATGTATAGCGGTTCCAGTAATCGTTTTGGGGTCTCCCGCCCCGGAACGACAGGTGAATTTATCGGGTGCGGTTGTTTTTGTCGTAATAATTTGAGACAATATATATATGAGCAAAGTATTCCGTTTAATCCTTACAATTATTGTTGTTTCGCTCACCTCGGCAGCAGGCTGCGGTGGTGGTGGTGGTGGCGGCACTCCGGCGACACCGGCTGTCGACACGACTTCGCCTGTTCTCAGTGCGATAAAACCACAGTCGGGAGAAAGTGTTTCAGAAGCGGACTTCTGCCATGTGAGTGTTGGAGCGCAAGTTGTTCAAATCAGCTATTCCGATGAAAATCTGATGGATTTCAGCACATTCTCCGCGACTATTACCAGTGTCGGTGCGGCAACAGGTGAAAAGATAAAGGATATTACAGCACTCTTTTCAAAAATTGATGAAACGACAATAAAAGAAAACTCGGATTTTGGGGAGTTATGCAGTTGCGTATTGCCCGAGGAAGACCGGCTCTTCTGTTTTAACAATAACACGGATACATTCAATATGAAGATTGATGTTTCTATAAAGGATGCCGCCGGCAACACGGGAACAACATCAATCTCTTTTGTCGTATCACCCACATCCCCGCCTGAAATATAGTGTCGTGTCAACTTTGATTCATGGTAACACTCTATCCATGTGAAGCTGCACCTTGAAAAGCTGACAGGAAAGGATATATTGTTGCCAATAAGCAAATCGGATATTTTAACGCACTTATACTGACATTAGCAACAGGAAGATGTGGGCGCGAAGAAAGTAAGCTAATAATGTCTCTTTCGATACATACGGCCATGCTGAAGGCGGCAGGGCGCTGATGGAGATGGCGACTACGATTATTGAAAATATATGGTTGATGGACCTCGCAGTGTGCTACGGCAGTGATAAATTTCTTATTCTTTTGCCTGAAACCGATCTTGAATCGGCACGGGAAGTTGCGGAGAGACTTCGGGAAAATGTCGAGAAGGAGCTGGATGCTACAATGAGCATCGGGGTTGCCTGCTATCTCGACAGTTTGACAAAAGACGACATTATTGTAAACACCGATAACCCGCATTTGTGAAATATTCGGGATAATCGCACTATTTATCTTCGACTATGAATCGCGTTTCGGACGAGCGACCGCCGACTTCCGGAAAGTACATGAGCGATGCCCTGCACGGCATTGCGGACACTTCGCCGGGAACCTCCGCGCGCAGGGGCATGGCGATCGCCATTTCGTTTCGATATGTTCTCGTGAAGAATGAAACCACTTTTTCGTCGCGCACTTCTTTGTTCATGTAGCCGTGCCACCAGCGACGCATCAACGGGTGAATCCCGTATGGCATTTCATCTTTCACGACCTCGAACCCGCTCGGCAGGAAATCTTCGACCATTACGTAATCGAACGCACTCTCGGAATGTATCCTGACCTGGCTCCATATCCGGTCGCCGGGTTTCAGCCTGATGGGGCTCTCAAGTTTTTTCTCGCCCTCGTAATCCTCGCTGTAGAATCTCTCGACCCGAATACCGGCCTCCTGCGCTTCGAGAAAATCCGAGCCTTCGAAATAATTTGTGGACACATAATAATAAAGGTTGCCGGTGCCGGTTTTGTTTATGTTTATTATATTGCCGCCGGGCTTCAAACGATCCTTGAAAGATTTGCGAAGACCGGTTCCGGCAATATCATCGCCGGTCATTGTCGAAGAAAGTATATTGTCGCCGTTAAGTGACACTGTGAAGGAATAATCCGGGTGCGGGTCCTCGAACTTCGTCATATAGCGTGTGAGGGCCATGACCGCCATCGCAGTGTCTTTTGTCGAGTACCAGCGGTTGCCGCGGCGTGACATATTAAGGAATCGCACAGCTCTGGGGATCAGGTCGCTGTCCGGCGTGATCTCGATCATAGCAATAAGAACGAGCGATGTTGTTTCCACCTCGTTGTCCGTCCATCCGTACCGATTCTTTGCGCCGGTCCATCTCACAGATGTGCCGGTGGAGTCGGCAGCAGCGGCAAGCTCTTCCATAAGTGTGCGAGCATGTTTGCTCTGTCCATTCCTGTGCATTGCGAGCGCAAGCGCGGCCTTGCCGTAATTCGACAATTTATTTCGGTTGTCAAATAGTTTTACGGAATGTTTTTGTGATGAATCGCCTGCTTCGGACAGCGCGTAAAGGATATAGGCATACTGGTCGGGTGTTGGTTTTTCGTCTTTTTTATACTTCGTGTCGAGCGTCTTTTTCAGTGCTTCGATGCCGCGTTCGAGCATCCCGGCGGGTGCTGAGAAGTCCGCGCGGCGCGCCTGGGCGAGTCCCATCACAACATAAGCGGTCATGTATGGATTTACTGCATCGCCGCGCCACCAGCCCCAGCCGCCGTCCGGTTTCTGGAAGTCGCTGAGCCGCTGCATACCTTTGTCTACCATCTTCGGGAGTTCTTCGAGCCTGCCCTCGAGAGGGCGGCCCGCGCGCTGGTACGCTTCGGCTATCACTACATCCGGCAGGAAACGGCTCATTGTCTGTTCGACGCATCCATAAGGATATCCGGCAAGGTATTCGAGCACATCGAACATGCCGGCTGTGAGCGAAGCGGAAAATGTGAGCGAAAGTTCGTCTGTGCCGGGGATATAGTCTTCGGGAAGCAGCAGGGTGAATGTTTCCGTTTTATCGACTTCGCCGGCTGCGGCATCACGTCCCGGGCTGCCGTGCGGCAACACTGGAACAGTCAGTTGCATCGCGTCGGATTCTTCGTTCGTCATTGCTTTAACTGTAATCCACGCGTTCTGTGGGGCTTCGACAAATGCGGGCCACTCGACGCGCGCGTCTCCGCCCGCGGGCACGGTGATTGTCTTTTCGTTGCTGCCTTCGAGTTTCAACCTTTTGGTGTTCAGGATTGTTTTAACGCGCTTGTCGGTTTCGAGATAGTTGTGGACGACCGCCGTTATATTCTGCCTGTCGTTCTGTATGAAGAAACGCGGAGTTTCGAGTCTGACGATGATGTTTTTCTTCGTTATCGTGCTTGCTGTCGTTTGTCCGACTCTTGTATTAAGCGTAACTCCGCGTGATGTCAGTCTCCACGTGGTGAGCGAATCGGGCATAGTGAATGTTACATGCGCCGTGCCGTCGTCGCCGGTGACGACATTCGCGCGCCAGTAGGCAGTGTCGGGGAAATCGGACCGGATGACGGGTGGAGCGTACTGTAAGGAATCAGCCATCGCACGCGGTGCCGCTTTTTCGGACATCATTCTGATGTTTCCTTCGATAACACCGCCTCCGGATGCGCTTTTTGTTTTGACTTCCGTATTGTTCAGCGCCCATCTGTTTGCATAAAAATACAATGAATTGGAAGTGTTGACCCTGCTCCAGCGAGGACCGTAGAAAACAGCGCGTATATCCTGCACGGATTCCGGATAAAGCGCGTACAGTGATTCGTCGACAACCCCGAGCGACACCTCGGCACGCGCCGGTCTGCCGTCCGCGTCCAGAGTAGTAACCTTTACTTCAGCTTTGTCGCCCGGTTCATATATTTCTTTGTCCGACTCGATGCGCACATCAAGGAATTTATCTTCAGGCGGCACAATAATATTGGTTTTCTGTTGCACTACAGCATTGTTGTATATGGTAGTGAACGCGACAAACACGTTGGGCTGGTGCCGAGCGTCGGCCATGAAATCGACAAGCGCCATTCCGTTTTCGAGGCGCTGAACTTCCGAGTGCAGGATGTTTTTTCCTTCGATAGTAATAAGCGCGCTCGCTCCGACAAATGGTGTTGTAATCAGCACCTGAATGTTATCGCCGGGTTTGTATGTGTCTTTATCCGCGATCATCTCGACTTCGCCCCGGCTGTAGTAACTATAATAATGTTTCCTGTCGGCAACACTGAAGAACGCTGATTTTTTGATGGGGTTGTCGCGCGAGTCGGCACCGAATACTTCGATCTCGTAATAACCGGCCTCATCGGGAATGTAATTGGTTTTTGTTCTGCCGGATTCCGATGTCTCGATAGTCCGGCGCATTATTTCTTTTGTTGTCTTTTCCTGTTTGTTCCACGTGATTTTCGATATTTTCATCGTCAATGCACGTGATACAGGCTTATCATGTATGTCAAGTGTGTTGACAGTGATCCACAGTTTCTCGCCGGGTTTTACGAGGTATCTGTTTGTATCGACGAATACACGAAATTCGCCTGTCATGACTTTCACCGATCCCGAACCGGTCACTTCGCGCCTGCTCCTGTCGGTTACGGTTGCCGTCAGAATGAAAGTCGTTTGATAATCGACATTGGTTTTATCGAACTTTATTGATGCTGATCCCTTTTCATCTGATTTAACTGTTCCCTCGGCAACAGGTTCGCCGCCCCTGTAATAAGGTGGCGCAATTCTCCGGGAGCGGCTGTTCGCGTACCATGGATACTTGACGCCGCCGCCGTACCAGTCGAAAAAACGCCGTTTCGTTATTTTGTATTTTATGTCCGCATCCGTTACCGGCTCGCCGAAATAGTATTTCGTGTTGATAGTGAAAGAAAGTTCGTCGCCGCGCACTGCGATGTCCTTTTCCGGTGTAACGGTGACAAGGTATTCGGGTTTTCTGTATTCCTCGACCTTGAAACCTGAATAGTGGTTTCCGCCTGAAGAGATAATCCGGATGTTGTAATAACCGAGCGGCGGCTCGTCGCCGAGTTCGCAGTCAATAGTAAACGTGCCGAATTCAGTTAATGCAGTACTGCGCCGCATTACTTCATTTCCACGCGGATCGGTGACGACGACTTCAACCGTTTTGTCGGACGGTATACTGTAGCTGTAATTGTCGGCATTACGCGCGACACCTTTTATATGTACGGTCTGGCCGGGCCTGTATGCAGGGCGGTCGGTATATATATATAATTTTTCATCGGTGCCGTGACTGCTGTAATTGTAGAAATTCAGCGCGGCCGGTTGCCCTTTCCATGTGATGATTACCGGCGCAGAGCCGGCTTGCCTGACATTCATGAATCGAGCAATACCGTTTTTGCCTGTTGTTGTACCGCGTGATATTTCACCATTATTTACAATGCCGACTTTCGCGCCTTCTCTCGGCTCGCCGGTCCGGCGGTCCACGACAAATACTATCAGTTTGCTGTCGTCGTATTTTGATATTGCGGCAATGCTCGTTACGATGAAAAAACGACGTACAGTTTTTCCTTCAGTTTTCGCTTCGAGCAGATAAGAGCCAGTACCGGGATTATCGATATTAAAATCATTTCTGACCCAGTTGCCGCGTTCGGGCATCTCGAAATTCATAGTCCATTCTTTGATAGTTTCGCCGCGCAAAATGTCCGAAAAACCATCCTTCGGCCGTTCGACGGCTTTAGTTATCGTTTTTATTACTTCTTCCATATCGACCCTGTACAGAGTCATATCGATTTTCGAGAATCCCCTGCCATTTACACCGCCGTTTATCTCGTCTTCGAGCGAGAAGTTGGGCCTCAGGTTGATGTTGATGTATATGTTGTCGCGGCCTGAAAGTATGCCTCCGGCGAACAGCAGCAGAAAGGCTGTAATAAAACAGATTACAGGAAATGTTTTCTTATTCATCGAGTCAACTCCAATGGATATATACTGTCTACCATATACTTTATATGTAAGACAAACGGAAAACCAAACAGTTCTTGATAAAATAAAAGAGAAAATAGAAATAAAAACGCAAAACCGGCGGAACCAGACAGGTTCCACCGGTTTGTTTGTTGTAATAAATGTTCAGTCTTTTGTAAACGGAGGCGGAGCGGCAGGCGGGAAAGGGAATCCTGTTTTCGTGGAACCTGGTTTTCTTACGGTGCCCTTGCCCAGTTTTATCTTTTTCTCCTCTTCCTTTTTTCTAAGGTCGGGTCGTGCGACAGGTCTTTTGGGCGGTGGTGTTGAGGCAGGGGCAGATTGTCCCGGAGCAACGCCCGCAGCCTTTCCAGCGGCATCGTCCGCGCTCTGCTTCGCGCCGGGCTGGTTTGCCATAGCGATACGCGGCGGCATGATCGGCGCGGGAAGTTCCATGATTTTTGCCGGGAACACGGCGTCCGTACTGCATTTGAAATTGATATTGTTCGCGACTGTTTCCGCCCATGGACTTTCGAAATAACCTTTCGCGGCGAAATCGTCCGAGACCTTCCGGGCGGTTATCTCGTCGAGTTCGAACAGCAACACACCGCGCAGTTCTATCGATCCGATCTTTTCCTGGTATGTAACTTTGTATTCAAACCATACTTCCAGGAATTTGCCGTTTGCCTTGACCTCAGACGGCTGGACGAACAATTCCATACCGGAAACCGGGCCGTCCTTTATTTTTTCAGCAACGACTTTTGTTATCCTGCCACGGACGATAATCTGCTTTTTGCCATCATCCGGCGGATTTTTTTGCGAATCCTTTTTTTCTTCAGCCACAGTTTTGTCTCCTTTTGTCTGTTAATAGTAACTATTCGGCAACGGTCAACATTATCAAAAAATCTCCGAAAGTTTAAGTTTGAATGCCTCAGCCACGCCCTGATGAACGCATTTACCATCGTGAATATTTACACCGTTGGCGAGACCTTCGTTACCTTTCACAGCATCAATGAATCCTTTGTTAGCGAGTTCGAGGGCGTATGGAAGTGTTTCGTTTGTCAGAGCGAGTGTTGATGTGCGCGGCACAGCGCCGGGCATGTTACCCACACAATAATGGACGACATCGTTGTAAGTGAATGTCGGATGCGAATGAGTGGTCAGTTTGCTTGTTTCGATGCAGCCCCCCTGGTCGATGGCGACATCGACGATAACGGAGCCGGGCTTCATTTCTTTGATCATGCGCCGCGTGACGACTTTGGGCGCTTTCGCGCCGGTTACGAGAACTGCGCCGACGACGAGGTCTGCATATTTCACAGCGCTTTCCACGGACTGGGGAGTGGATTTAATAGTAATTACACGGCCGTGCATGTTCTCGTCGACATGGCGCAGCACTTTTGTGCTGACATCGAGTATCGCCACCTGCGCACCGAGTCCGACAGCAAGCTGCGCGGCGCTCAGTCCGACCACACCGCCGCCTATGATCACAACATCGCCAGGCGGTACTCCCGGCACTCCACTGATGAGAATACCCCGGCCGCCTTTTCTTTTTTCGAGGAACTGGCAGCCCACCTGGACCGCCATTTTTCCCGCAACTTCGCTCATGGGCCGTAGCAGCGGTAGGTGCCCGTCGCTCCTCGTGACGGTTTCATACGCGATGCAGGTCGAACCGCTCTTCATGAGATGTCGTGTCAGCTTTTCGTTCGCCGCGAGATGCAGGTAGGTGAACAGAAGCTGTCCCTCGCGTATAAGATCATATTCGGGCGGAAGCGGTTCCTTGACCTTTAAAATCATGTCTGCTCTTTTATAGACGTTCGCAATATTCGCGGCAATATTCGCGCCTGCTTCCTTGTATTCCCTGGCAGTTATGTAGCTGCCAACTCCCGCGGTTTTTTCAATTATCACCTTGTGCCCGGACTCCACGAACGATCTCACACCGGCAGGTGTTATCGCAACCCGGTATTCTTCTTCTTTAATTTCTTTCGGTACGCCGATAATCATTTTTCTTGTCCCCTTTTCATCTTATGATCCAATTGCAAAATTCTGGTCCGGCACAGGTCAGCCGCAATTGGCATTTACCTATAGATATTCTTCCATTCGGTTCTTTCTGCAAAGATCGATAACTTTGCTGACATCCTGCGCCCTGTCCTTGTGACACACAAGCAGCGCGTCTTCCGTTTCCACAATAATCACGTCATGCATTCCGATCACCGCGACGAGTTTGCCGGGGCTGTAAACAAGGCTGTTATTTGTGTCGATCGTCAACTTTCTGCATATACAGGCGTTGCCCTGTTTGTCTTTAGGCCACACATCGTACAGCGAACCCCAGCTGCCTATATCGTTCCATCCGAAACCAGCGGCGACCATAACAACCCGCTCCGACTTTTCCATTACGCCATAGTCTATGGAGACCGGTTCGAGGTCCGGAAAAACCTCGCCGAGCGATTTGAATTCCAGCGGTGTGCCAAGGTTCTTTTCGATTTCATAAAGTCCCGCGGCCATGTCGGGAAGGTAGTGTTCGATCTCCTCGAGTATCGTGGAGACATGCCACACAAACATACCGCTGTTTATATAATAGTCCGGGTCTTTGTGAAACATTTCCGCCCGTTCGACATCCGGTTTTTCCACGAATCGCCTGACCTTCCGAACAACATCGCCGTTGCCCGAATCTGCAACCACCTCGCCTGCCTGGAGATAGCCGAATCCTGTTTCCGGCCTTTCAGTCGGCACCCCGAATGTTACAATCTCTTTACGGTCGGTGGCGAAGCTGGCGGCCATCACAAGGTCGCGGTGGAAGCGTCCGACATCCTTTATCAAGTGGTCGGCTGCGAATGCGGCCATGATCGCGTCCGGGTCTCGCCTGCGGAGTATTACAGCCGCAAGCCCGATACATGGCGCGGTATTGCGGCTCGCCGGTTCGGCAATCACCTGCGCAGGCGGAACTTCGGGCACCTGCTCGAGTATCTGGTCGCGCAGAAGCGAGTTGGTCATAATAAAAATCCTGTCGGGGCCTATGATGTCCGAGAGCCTGTAGACAGAGTCCTGGATCATCGTATTATTTCCGATGATATTCAGAGTCTGTTTGGAACATTTTTTTCTGCTGCGGGGCCAGAACCGTGAGCCTCGGCCGCCCGCCATTACGACAGCATATAGATGTTCAGCGTTCATCAGATACCTCCAGGGCCTGTATACCATCGGAAGAAGTGCACAGTGCGGTTCATACTAATATGTCCTGCGCTTATTTTTCAATATCGCCGGGTTCCGGCCCTGCCACTGCGAGCACACACTTGTCGATAACCAGGTACTTGCGGGCAACATTCATTATATCATCCATCGTGATTTTGTTAACCTTGTCGGCATAATTATCGATGTCGTCGAAGCTGCGACCGTGATATTCATAGGAAGTAAGCAACTTCGCGATTTGCGAATTTGTTTCTATCGTCAGCGGCAGGTGGCCGACGGCGTAACTCTTAGCGTCCGCGAGTTCCTCGTCGCCGACCGGTTCCTCGCTTATCCTCGCGATCTCCTTTTTCGTAAGCTCGATTGCGCGGTTGAGATTCTGCGGACTGACGCCGCCGGATATCTGGAAAGCGGCGGCGGCGGTTTTCGCGAGATCGAAACCGTACACATAATAGACGAGACCTTCCTGTTCTCTGATTGTCGTGTAGAGCCTCGATGTGAGGTCGGTGCCCGCCAGTATGTCGGTCATCATATCAAAAGTTTCATAGTCATCATCCGCCGGTCTCGGCGATCGGAAACCCATCACGAAAACATCCTGCATTTTCTCGGGCATGTCGATCGTTTCGCTGCTGAAGCCCTTGAGATCAGCGACGGGCGGCGGGTTGAATTTCCTGCCGCCGCGTTCCCACTTGCCCAGCAGTTTTTCGGCGAGTTGTCCTGCCTCTGCCGCGGTTACGTCTCCCGCCACGGCGATTATCGTGTTTTCCGGACGATAGTTATTATCGTGGAATGTTTTCATGGCTTCGACAGTAGCCGCCGCAAGTCCGGCTTCCGAACCGTCGACCGGGTTCGAATACGGATGTCCTCTGTACATCATGTTCATGTATTTTTTCCATGCCATGCTGCGCGTATTTTTCTGCATAGCGGTATATTGCGCGACAGCGATGTTTCTTTCGATCTCGAAACCGTCTTCCGGGAATGACGGGTTGAGAAGGATGTCGGACAAAAGTTCGAAACCCGTCGAAAAATCTTTTTTCAGAAACTCGCCGCTGAAAACCGAAGCCTCGTTGCCCGCGGACAGTTCGACGCTTGCGCCGACGAACTCCAGCGCTTCATTTATCTCATCGTATGTTCTTGTTTTCGTGCCTCTGCGCATTGTGGCCGCGGTGAGTTTTGCCAGTCCGCTCAAGTCTTCCGGGTCGCTGTATGATCCGCCGCCGCGAATGACACCGTTCACAACAACCACCGGGAATGCCGGGTTCTCGTATATTAAAAGAGTGAGTCCGTTGGACAGTACCTTTTTCTTTACACGTGACGCGAAGTCTATTCCGGGAAATTCGGTGTCCCCGTCTGCCGCGATAGATGCAAAGGGTTTAATTTCGGTACCGGCATTGGGCATCTCGTCGTGTTTCGCGCCTGTGTAGGCGTATTCCTTCCGGGGTCCGGTGTTATGTTCCGGTTTTTCAGACGACATACCGGCACCATTGCCTTCCGGTATCAGGATGCCCACAGTTCGGTTTGTCGGCCTGAAATATTTCTTTGCGACGTTCATCACATCATCGGCGGTTACATCGTTTATTTCTTTTATATATTTGTCCCAGAAATCCGGGTCGCCGGTTGTGAGGTCGAACCAGCCGAGCTTGCGGCCATAGCTCGATATGCTCTGCGAAGACAGGACTTCCTCCGCGATGAACCTGTTTTTGGCCTTTTGAAGCTCATGTTCGGTGACCGGATTCTGCTTCAGGTCTTCTATGAGTTCGGCGAGTTTTTTCTCGATCAGGTCAGTGTCGACACCTGGCACGAGCTCTATCTCGAAGTAGAAAAGGTAAGGGTCCGTATTGGTGTCGTGCACAGCGTCGGCCGAACTGGCAAGTCCGGATTCCACGAAGGTTTGCGAGAGGCGCGAAAGGCGGCCGCTGCTCAGAATGCTGTCCACAATTTCGAGCGCAGGGCTGTCAGGGTGCCCATAAGTCGGCGCGTGATACGCGTAAACAACATAGGCGAGATTTGATTTTTTCGATGGATATACAATACGTTTTTCGACTTCCTGTTGTGGTTCGACCTGGTTCATTTTCGGGGCCGGAGTTTCGGCTCTCGCCACCTTCCCGAAAGTCGCGGATATTTTTTTCATTGCTTCTTCCGTGTTGAAATCACCGCACATTACCACAATAGCATTATCCGGCGCGTAGTGGCTTTTGTAATACTTGCGAAGGTCTTCAATCTTCATTGCTTTCAGGTCGTTCATCCAGCCGACAATCGGCCATCCGTATGGATGTACTTTAAAGGCGGCGGCGTTGATCTCTTCCCAGAAAAGACCTTTCGCGCTGTCTTCATTACGCATCTTCCGCTCTTCCATTACCACTTTGATCTCAGAGGCGAAATCATCGGCACGCAACAGAGCGTTTGACATACGGTCGGACTCGATATCGATGACCTTATCTTCCATGCCGGTCGGCACGGTCTCGTAGAATACCGTGTAGTCGGTACTCGTGCCCGCGTTGCCCATGCCGCCGATGCGCCGGACAAGTTCGTCCGACTCGCCGGCCCGTGGGAATTTCGTGGAACCTTTAAACATCATGTGTTCGAGCGCATGAGATATGCCGGTAATTCCGGTTGTCTCATTTCGCGCACCCACTTTGTACCATATACTGAAGTAGACTACCGGCGCGGTGTGTATTTCTTTTGTGATCACAGTAAGCCCGTTGTCGAGTATCGTTTTTTTTGTGGTGCCTATATCGTTGCCGGGTTCTGCAACGGCGGCAGACGAAACCATAATAAGAACAGCAATTGCAAGTGTTGATGTCAGGATTCTTTGTTTCATGTTCTTCCTCCGGCAAATAGTCATCTCAAGGATTATAACGAAAGATGCCGCCGCGGTCTAAGAATAGTACTGTTTAGCCCGCATTGGTGAAATATGTGGGATAAGGGTTATAGCTGAAAAACGCCTTATCGCTCACAACGTAATAAGGGGGGGGAGGATAATCTTATTCCGATTCCGCGATTTCCGTAAGTTCGTCATAGATGAATTTGAAGTAGAAAAAGAACTGGTCCATAACCTGGTCGGGGTTGTATCCCCTGTGGACAAGGCGCGTGATGTCACCTATATGCTCGATCTCGGCATGGACGGCGATGGGGTAGGGGCCGTCATGGAATCGTATTCTGTCTTCATCTGTCTGGAAGGTGATGTCTGTGGAATCCGAGCGTGGGTGGGTTTTGATTTTAGCGACACCAAGCGCGTTCGCAAGTACGCGGATTTTCGCCTGTTTCAATATTCTCCTGAGCGACAGGGGCGGTTCGCCGAACCTGTCTGTGGTTTCGGCCTCGACCGCCTCGACTTCTTCGATCGTTTCGCATTGCACAAGTTTCTTGTACAGTGATGTGCGTTCGGACATCTCCGCGATGTAGTCTTCGGGAATAAATGCGCTTACGGTGAAATCGACCTCGAGCGGTTTTCGCGGTTCTTCCTGAATGCCGCGCATTTTGTTCACGGAATCGGAAAGCATCCGGCAGTACAGGTGGAAGCCGACTTCAGTGATATAGCCATGCTGCTCGCGTCCCAGCAGGTTGCCGGCACCCCGTATCTCGAAGTCCTTCATGGCAAGTTGATAGCCGGAGCCGAGGTCGGCGAAGTCGCTGATCGCTTCGAGCCGTTTTTTCGCTTTATCGTTCATGAACGCGCGCGGGCCGTGGAAAAAGTATGCGTAGGACTGTCGATATGAGCGTCCCACTCGGCCCCTTAGCTGGTAAAGTTGCGCGAGTCCGAAGTTTTCCGCGCCCTCGACAATCAGTGTATTCACATTCGGGATGTCCAGCCCGTTCTCGATTATCGTTGTGCTCACGAGAATGTCGTGGACACCGTTGTAGAAATCGACCATAGTCTGCTCGATCTGTTTCTCGGGCATTTTTCCGTGGCATGTTGCGATTCGGGCGCGTGGAAACGCCGCTTCGAGATTCTCCTTCACCTTACCTATTGTCTCGATGACATTGTGTACGAAATACACCTGGCCCCTGCGGGCGAGTTCCCTGCCGATGGCGATATTAAGCGATTGCTGATTGGACTCTTCGACAAATGTCATCACCGCGCGCCTGTCTTCGGGCGGCGTCGATATCATGCTCATGTCCCGCAAATTAAGCATGGACATATTCATTGTGCGTGGTATCGGTGTCGCGGTCAGTGTGAGCACATCCATATTGGTTTTCATCATTTTGAGTTTTTCCTTGTGTTTGACGCCGAAGCGCTGTTCTTCGTCGATTATGAGCAAACCAAGGTTTTTGAATTTGATGTCCTTCGACAGAATCCGATGTGTGCCGATGACTACGTCGAGCTCGCCGGATGCGAGACGGGCGATGATTTCTTTCTGTTCTTTGCGCGACTTGAAGCGTGATATGACATCGACAGTGACGGGGAATCTTGCGAGCCGCTCCCTGAATGTTTCGCCATGCTGATGCGCGAGAATCGTTGTGGGAGCGAGTATAGCGACTTGCTTTTTGTCGACAGCCGCCTTGAACGCCGCGCGCACGGCGACTTCTGTTTTGCCGTAACCGACGTCTCCGTATACGAGCCGGTCCATAGGTTTTTCGGCTTCCATATCCCTGTAAACATCTTCAATGGCCGTCAACTGATCCGCTGTTTCTTCATAGGGAAAGGATGCCGCGAGTTCATGTAGAAAAATGTTGTCTCCGCTGAATTTGTAACCGCGCACATTCATTCTTTCCTGGTAAAGGTAGTATAGCTGCGCGGCAAACCTGTCGACTTTTTCCTGCACTTTCTTTTTCACATTGCCCCAGCGCTTCGAGTTGAGCGGATATATCTTCGGCAGTGACGCGCCCGCTCCGATATATTTCTCGATGCGGCTCAACTGGTCGACCGGCACGAAAAGTGCATCTCCTTTTCCGTACATGATGCGGAAAAAGTCGCGGTCGTAGCCGTCTCCCGACGATTGTCGCTCTATGCCTTTGTAGATGCCTACACCGTGGTCAACATGTACGACATAGTCGCCTTCGGATATGTCATCCGGCGTTTTTATCGTCGCTCTGCTTTTTTCAGCCACTGCGTGGGCGCGCTTCTTTTTTCTCGGCGGAGGGCGCTGGAACATGTCCGAATCTGTATAAATGAAAAAAGGAATGTCGGTGATTTTTATACCGCCCCGTATATCGCCCTCGAACATTTCAGCGTTATGAATCCCTTCCCCCGCGAGAAAACTGTCGAGGCGTTTTTTATATTTTGATATGACGGCGACTTCACCGTGTTTGAGGTCGCGGCGGATGCTTTGCGCTATAGCGTCAAGGCTGAGGGGCAGCGGCGGGAGCGAGGAAACCGGGAGCGAGACCGTGCCGGGCTGCTCTGCTGCCGGGCGCGGGTTCAATGACACAGTTCCGGAGTTTTTCAAAATATCATCGAATTCACTCGAATAAATACCATCCAATACTTTTTCCGGGTCTGTGAAATCGTTGTTCTCGAGCCGGAGAGACATCACTTCGCGCCGCGCCGCAAAGGCTTCGCGGCACCGGGTCTCGTCTACAATGATTATTCTATCGACAGCGCCGCTTTCGAGCAGGTTCTCGCCAGCCGAAAAAGCCGTCGGATACAGTGCCGACTCAGTAAACGACATGCCGTGTTCGGCCAGGTGCCTGTGGTCTTTGCGAAGATGGTCGCGCTCACCTCGGGCAAGATGCGCGAGCGTCTCGGAGCACGGCGCGGCTGTCAACGATTCGATCTTAGCGCTGGAGCGCTGTGTATCCGGATCGAATATTCTTATTTCATCAATAATATCGCCTGCGAGTTCTATCCTTGCCGGCGCGTCGCCCTGTATTGGGAACACGTCTATCATACCGCCGCGTATGCAGAACCGGCCGGGTGATTTGACAATCTTTTTTCGTTCATAACCGGCGGCGACGAGCCGCTCGGCGGCGGTGGCGGGTGTTATCTCAGCACCCATATCGAAACAGACGGTGTGTTTTCGGAAGTTTTCGCGGTTCATTGCGTTTCGGAGCGCGCCGCCGGGCGTGGCAAGTATCCAGGGGATGCCGCCGCTGTCGCTATACAGCGCAGTAAGCGCCCTCATACGGTGTGAATTCTTGTTCTTCACCATCGCTGGTTCTTCTATTTCGTGCGCGTCGAAATCGGGCAGCGACGCCACCTGCCAGATACCGGACATCGATTCCTGTTCGAGCAGCCAGTGCAGTTCGGTGTCAAAAAGATAGAGGCGGTCTTCGTCGGGGAATATCATCATCAGGGGCAGGCGGGTGTCGTTTGCAAAGGCAAGGCCGAACAGCATCAGCGACATGCCTAGAACGCCTGTGATAGAGATCGGCTGCCTGGAATCACCCGCAGCCTCGAGCGCCCTTTGCATGCCGGGGCTGTTAAATGTTTTCTCAAGCAGACTCATTGCTGTGTGTATCCGGTGTCACCCTTCGGACAAACAGTTTACACCCATTGTTCCTCCGAATAAATGATAATCGGTAAAATTTCCTTTGCCGTCGGCCCGTCACATATCCGGTTGCGAAACAGAACGAATTCGATTAACCGAAACCACTGTTGACGCCACGCAAAAATACGAAACCAACGCCGCCGAGCGTCTGCTTATCGACACCTGTCGCCGTTTGTTTCAGTATATACATCGAGCCGTGTGCTTCCGGGTAGACCAGAATACCTTCCGGTGCCAACTGGTCGAGTAATATCTGTTCGTTGAAACAGCGTCCGACGCCTGCGGTAAGGTATATACGGTCGAACGGAGCTTCATCGGGCAAACCGATAGAGCCGTCGCCCGTTACAAAACGAATGTTATCGATAATTCTGAGCTTCGACAGATTCTTTCGTGCGCTATGTGACAGCTCGGAAATATATTCGACAGTATGCAGTATGCCGCCCGGCCTGATGAGTTGCGCCGTAATCGCCGCGCTGTACCCGCAACCGGTGCCTACTTCGAGAATCTTATGTCCGGGCTCCAGTTGCAGAAAATCGGCCATAGCCGCCACCATGCTCGGCTGCGAACATGTCTGTCCGCAGGCGATAGGTACCGGGTCGTCTTCATAGATATGTTCCGTGTCCGGAGGCGCAAACATCGCACGGTCGGTATTTCTCATAACATCAATTATATGTTCGCTGAACCTGTGGATTCCCAGGTAATTGCGCCTGAGTTCGACCATATCCATAAGATCGTCGTTGTTTGCAGACTTATTGAATGAGATGATGTTTACTCCAATGATATTTGAAATGGGAGAAAAACAAAATATCGAGGAAACAATAATCCATAAAATCAAGCTGTCACAAAAAACTGCAATGTTCCGGAAACGACAACAAGTGGATACACCAACCCGGCAAATCGGCGCGGGGTCAGTCTACAAGCTTCTTAAGGACTTCAGCGATCTTTCTTGCATCTTCTTTCGAGCGATATTCGGGGCCTGCAAACAGGCATTTGTTGAGATGGTAAACCGCGCGTTCGGTATCGTCTACTTCCTTGTATGACATACCCAGATAATAGTTCGTGGCATAAGAATTCGGTTTGAGTTTGTATGCCTCGCTGAGAAATTTTATAGCCTTAAAGTAGTCTTTGTCATTGTAAGCTTTCTTGCCGAGGTTGAAAGAATTGGCCGCCATGGCCGAAGACCTTCTTACCGGTTTGACATCGCCACCATCACGGAGCGTGTTGTATGCGTCCTTTGCGGTTTCATAAGCCTCCTGGCTCTGTGGAGGATATGACTCGAGGATGAGATATTCTCTAAGATTTTTTAGCGCCGGTTCTTTCATCTGTAGATATGCGTAGGCCATGCCCGCATAGTAGTGTGAGAATTTTGATTCGGGTTTGCGCTCCATGATTTTTTCGAAATTGCCGATTGCATCGTCGTATTTGCCGACCATGAAAGCGGCCTTGCCGTTACCGAAGAGCGTTTTAAGTTCGATAGCCTGATCGTATTCACTTGCGGCATATTCGCCGCCGAGTGCCTCTTTAGTTTGTTCGACAATCTTGTCGGCTTTCTCGGGGTGGCGGACAATGCCGAGGTTGGCTGCCGCGGCAGTATTGCTCGGGTCGTTTGAAAGCACGAATTCCCATTCTGCGATTGCGCGGTCCTTTTCGCCCATATTGTAGAGACTGACGCCAAGACTATTATGGTTCTCGAGGTTGCTCGGATCGAAGCTTAGCGCTTTTTTAAAAGCATTAGCCGCTTTTTTGTGTTCATCCAGTGCCTGGAATGCATAACCAAGGTTTGTGTAAATAGCCGGGTTGTACGGATCGAACTCGAGCGCATGATAGAACTTGTACACGGCTTCCTCTGCACTGCCCCGCTCGTACAGCTCAACACCCTGATTGTTGAGAATTCCAGCATCATTGACAACTGCCAGTGCCGGCACTGCCGCAAATATCATTAACATTAACCCTGTAATAGCTAACCGCTTCATGGGCGATCCTGTCCAATCTTTATCTTTTAGCATTGCTTATACTCTACAAGGAATGCTCCTTATAAAATACCCACAATGAACTGAAAGTCAAACTATTATAATACATTTATTACTTCCGGGTAAAGTATATTTTTTAAGAGAGTTATTTTCTGTGTTTTTCCGGGGTTATTTATCCTGGACCGGCGTTCTTCATGTCGAACTGAACGGCGTTCAGTTCAGATACCGTTTTTCTTCTGTTTCAATGTGATTTTTATATATTTGCGGATTCCCTGTTGTGATCTTGACGGCAGATTCAGAAATTGCAGCCCGCATCGCATTACATTATCTCCGAATACGTCGCAGTACTGTACTATCCATACTACTTTACCTTCTCCGTTTATATCTTCGCCTTTTCTTGAGATCGGCAGGTAGAAGTCAAATTTTATTTTTGTGCCGATGTCAACTTTGTCCCGTGTGCAGAACCCAACCCCGCCTTCACTGATATCAAACAGTGTTGATATGTTAAGCAGATCGCCTCTATCCCCGCGACATGCCATGCTTGCACCTCTCAGCGGGATACGCTTCGATCTGCGCCTGTCCTGTTGTCTCTCTGTAGCCGGTGCCATGATGTTCTGCTTTCTCTTACGAGCCAATTGTAAAATTCTGATTCGGCTGCGGTCGGCTGCAATTGTACATAGCTGCATTGTCGGCACAAAATCATCCTCAACGTACTCGGCGAGTACGCCTGCGGGGATTTTACACCTCCGCCTTGCTTCTGAAAAATTTCGTTCGACCTCTCTACGAATATAATTTTGCAATTAGCTCTTACAATGATATTATAACATGGAGCTGCGTTTTTTTTCATATTGATTACGAAAAAAATACGGAATATACGTGTTGTGTATTTTATGATTATTCCTCAAATTCTTCTTTGTTCCTGATTGACACTATCTCATTTGCATGAGAATGCTGTAAGCAACTATAATCAATCTCGGGAAAGGGATATTTTCAACATGAAATTTCGAATTAAAAATACAGATTAGGAATGGTTTCCAGGTGAATATGACGCGCAAAGACATAAAAAAAGAAAAAAAGGAAATGCGAAGCCGGGTACTTGCAATAAGAGACGGCATGCCTGCGGACGAGCGAGCCGCAGCCGGCAGGTCGATTGCTGACCGCCTTTTCGATTTCGCACCTTTCGCAGACGCTGAAACGGTCATGCTTTTTGTATCATTCCGCAGCGAAGTTCCGACGGAAGCTATAATCCGCCGCGCTATTGCCGAGGGAAAGAGGGTTGTCGTTCCGGTCTCGATCCTGAAAGACACATCCCTGCTGCCGACGGAAATCAGGGACTACGACAGCGAACTGCGCGAGGGCACTTTCGGCATCCCCGAGCCGGTCAGGGAGTTCATACGGCCCGTCGATCCTGAGGAGATCGATTTTGTCGTGGTTCCGGGTTCGGTTTTTGACCGCGAAGGGAACAGGATCGGCTACGGCAAAGGATTCTACGATCGCTTCAGAGAGCGCCTCAGACCGGGGGTGGCTTATGCCGCGCTCGCTTTCTCGTACCAAGTGCTGGACGTTGTTCCTTTCGAGGATCACGATAAGAAAGTTGACTTTATTATTACCGAAACAGAGACAATAGATTGCGCCGGCAACAGATAAGCCATCAGAGGTGTAGCTGTGGGATCACACGGGTTTGTGGCCGATGATTGTGTTGATGACTACTTTCTGGAGTCCGCTGTGGCTGAATGGTTTTGTGACGAACTGCGCGGCACCGAGTGTGAGCGCTTCTACTATTCTGTCTTTGTAGCCGAGCGATGAGATCATAATGACTTTCGAGCCCGGCGAGGCTGAAAGGATGTCGGGAAGTGCTGTGAGGCCATCGACGTCGGGCATGGAAATGTCGAGTGTGATGAGAGTAGGTTTGAACTCGCGTGCTTTTTCGATGCCCTCGCGTCCGCCCCCTGCTTCCGCTACGACTTTTAAACCGGTGTCCTCGATCAGATAGCGTAGTACCATGCGTGCCGACTTCGAGTCGTCCACTATAAGCACATTTGTATTCACAAGCCGCGACAGATGCCTTGGGTAGTCGTCTATGTGGATTGAGGGAACCTGTTCTTTCCGGTTATGCTCGTCATGCTCCTCGTCCCATACGTCTATTATCTCGATGCCGGCCATGCGAAATTGTGTTATATGCTTGCTCTCGATTTTTCTCATACGCCTGATAATCGGAGTACCGTAATCGTTGCAGATATCACTTGCCGCTCTCATACCGTCTTCGAGGCATTCAATATTGACTTTTATCAGTGGAAGTTCCCTTTTTGTTTTCTCGGACTTCTTTTTTCCGCGCATGGCAACTATCCGTTCAGGGCATTTCAGGCTCGAGTGATTTTAGTAATGCCTACATTATATCACAAACAAAGTATTCGTTGCATATTATTCAAATCAGCAATTGTACGCTGGTTCCTTCTGCAATGCTTTGTCGGAGAATATACCATTAATTGAACAAAATAGTCTAAAATATGAAATAAGGGCAAATTGCAAAATAAGCTCGAAACAAGGTCGACCGAAATTGTTCAGAAACAAGGCTGAGCTGCAAAATCACCGCAGGCGTACTTAGTAGAGTACGTCGAGGAAGATTTTGTGCCGACAACGCAACTGTTGACAATTGCAACCGACCGCAGCCAAATCAGAATTTTGCAGTTGGCTCATCAGAGAATTATCACCGCTGAATACGGCTGGGGAAAATCAGGAGCGGAAGTTATGTTTAGCGCGTTACGTATCAGGATAAATGTATAAGAAGTGCCATTTTATGTTTCATGATGAGGAAAAGCAGTTATGAGCACAGCAGATGAGTTGGGGGTAGTACTGGTAACCGGCGCATCGGGATTTACGGGTTCAACGGCAGTCGACTACCTGCTCCAGCACGGCTACCCGGTGCTTGCGACGGACCTGCCGGGTTCGGATTTTCGCGCGGTGCGAAGGCACAGGAACTATATGGAAGCGCACCCCGGGCGATATGCGGATGTTACACTGGACATCGTAGCGGCGGACCTTACGGAGAGAAGTTCGCTAAAGAAACTTTTCGAGAAGCGGCGGGTTCAATACATAATGCACCCTGCGGCGATATTCGATATGAGCGCTTCGCGCGGTACCCTGAACAGGGTTAACGTCGGCGGTACATGCAATCTTCTGGATACCGCCTCGATATATGCGCCCGATCTCATGGGCGTTGCAATATGGAGTACTGTCATGCTCTACGGCGGTGCGAGCAGTCCGGCCCCGATTACGGAAGACAAAACGCCGAACCCCGTAAACAACTATTCGGAATCCAAGCTGAGACAGGAAGAGGCAGCGCTGGAGTATGAGCGCGACGGTATGCCGCTGGTGATTATCAGACCGGCAAGCGTGTACGGTCCCCGAGGCGAATATGCCATGTCCAAGGCGCTTACACCGCTCTCATGGGGCGGGATCATCCCTTTCATTACGATTCCCGGAAGCGGCAACAACATGTTCAGTTCGGTGCACATTGATGATGTGGTCGGTGCGGCGATGCATCTTATATACTGCCTCGCGAACATGGACATCTCCGGGCAGGTATTCAATGTCGCCGACAACACACCGAACACATTCAGGGAAATGTTCGAGGAATGCGCGAGCAGGCTCAGAGTCAGAATCCCTATCGTCGGCACACCGGACCGGCTGGCCGACGCTTTCTACAACCTGCTGCCCAAAGGCATAAAGGTGCCTTTTGTCAATATGGAACGCGACGACTTCGCCTTTTTTAAATCACATTATGTTTACGACAACAGCAAACTTGCCGCCACCGGCTATGTGCTCAAATATCCTGAAACCGCTCTCGGCATGAAAGTCACTCTCGAATGGTACGCGAGAAATAAAAAACTGGAAAGAATCTGGTACATCACCCATCCGAAGTGGCGGACATACTGGCCCGACATCGAACCGCACGAACGTACTTACGCCGATTACGACCTGGCACATTCGGACAGCGTGTAAACTCTCTTTGATTCCTTATATAATGTATTTAAAACAGTGAAAAACGATAATAAAATATACAGTAAATTATCAAAAAAGGGGAGGGAAAAGGGAACCTGCCAACATGAAGCGGAGAAATGACAGGTTCACTACGATATGTTTACCCTTACAGAAATGATATTTCACGCATACCGTTCGAGGCATGCCCATGCCCGGAAGGAAAACGGTTTCAGCCCGTCTCACAGGTGCCGGGACAATGCGGAAACACTTGTATGTCCGGAGTTCACAGCGGTCGACGGGACGCCTTCGCGCAAAACAGCTATGCCAGCAGTTCTCGCAATACTTTTGTTTCTTTTGACGGCGCAGGCCGCGGTTTTCGCGACACCGGCAAGGGCGGGTTTGCTCGACAAGCTGACATGGAAAGCGGAAAAGCATATCGGAAAAGGCACTGTGGCGGAGATGCGCCGGACATACGGTTTCGTCGAAGACCCGATATTGCAGAATTATGTGAACGATATAGGGCAGAGCCTGGCCGCCGTGAGCCACCGAACAGATATACCATACGAATTCCACATTGTCGACACGGATGAAGTGAACGCATTCGCGGCACCGGGTGGTTTTGTTTTTGTCACCAGGGGCATGATGGAAAAGGTCGACAGCGACGATGAGCTTGCTGCCGTGATGGGCCATGAAGTCGGGCACGTGGCCGCGAATCATGGAAAGAAAAGAGTGAAACAAATGCCGCTTCTCATCGCCGGTTCGATTCTGCTTAACAACAATACCAGCGAGGCGGCGGGCCGTATCATCGGGACCGCTTTCTCACTGATGCAGCTTCATTATTCGCGCGAAGACGAATATCAGGCCGACCACCTTGGCGCAGAGTATGCTTTCGACGCAAGTTACGACCCGGAACAGATGATTACCATGTTCCACAAACTCGAACGCGAACATCCTTCGGGCAACCTCGATAAAATGGATGTCGCCATGCAGAGCCACCCGAAAACTCCTAATCGTATTGCGGCTTTCTCGCGTACTGCACAGATGGAGAAGACACCGGAAAACCTTCTGCATATCGCGAACTCATACGAGAACAGATACCATTACCGCGAAGCGATCGACCGCTACAAACAGATACTCGATATTGATCCTGAAAACGAAAAGGCGGCACTTGGCGCGGCGCGTTCGTTTGCCGCTCTCGACCTTAAAGACGATGCGTCCGAGTGGTACAACTACGCGCTCGACATCGATCCCGGCAACGATGAAGCCGTCGCGGGTCTCGAAAGACTCGACAGCGACACGTCCGATGATACCGGTACTATCGCCGAACTGCCGGCGGCTACCGAAAAAGACATAGACGGCACGGTCGCATGGCTGGACAGGGTGATCCCTGAAATATCGGCTACGGCAATCAATGGAAGGAATCAACAATTGGATATCGCAGACCGTAGAGCGGGAATCGAGAGGTCATTCTACAAGAACCTGCGCGGCTACTCGGAGACAGCAAAAGAAGTTTCATCCTACGACGAATACAGGGTGAGCGTGCTGAATAATGCAGGCTTATTCTTTAGTGGAATGTTCAATACGCTGGCCGAACTCGAGTCGGACGGCGCCAGGCTGTCGGAAACAACACGCGAGGCGGAACGCAACGCGCGTGAAATGAGGTATTACCTGCAAAACAAATCCGCTCTGGGCAGCGATGCGATATGGGCCGCCGAAGACCTGGCCTATGTCGCGGAAAACCTCACAACCGAATCGCCCCGCATACAGAGCGCCCTCGACGAGGCCATCGACGAAACTCAGGCGGGCTTCGTCAACACTCACAACAGCCTCGCTCAACTCGGGGAGACTTTCGACGTGGACAACCGCCACGCGCTATTCATGGTTGCCACCGAGATGAACGAAAGTATCAAGACCGGTATCGACCACCTCGACAGCGCGGCGCGAAAAGCAAAAATCGCGCGGGAAACACTACAGGAACAACGCCTTCGACTGAAACGTGCCGTTCTCAACTTCAACGCCGCCATGCTCACTACCGCCGAAGAAAATGTTTTCGCGAAAATGATGCAGCGCAGATTCGGCATGTCCGGCGAACTTATCGCGAAACTCAAAGCGAGTGGCCTCGGCTATGCCGATATGGTACTTCTGGCGGGCCGCTCGCGCAGAACCGGACTCAAGCCGCTCGAACTGCTCGAAGACTACGATCCGGAAAAAATGTACATCGACGACTTCCTGATAAAACAACAGGACGCCGAAGGCACAGCCGGCGCGGACTCGCTGCTCCTGCACTTCGCCTCCAACGATCTGCTCAGTATCACGCAACAGGGCGCACTGCTCAATCTCGAACCGGAACCCGACCCGCCCGCTGCCGACGTCATCGCTGCTTACATCGACAGCGCCGACGACATGCTTGTGCGTGCCGCGCACTCTATCGACGAAGGCAATGCTCGCGAGGCTGTCGACATCATCACGGAACGCGGGAAGTCCGAGCCCGCCACCGCTCTCAGCCACCTTCTGCTCGGTCTTGCCCAGCGCAACATTGGTGAAGACTACGAAGCTGCGCTCGACAACTTCAAACATGCCGTCGACAAACATAACGAAAGCGTTTACGGACACCTGCTGCTGGCAAACACTTTCGCGAATCTCGAACGCTACGAGGATGCACTCAATGAATACGTGAGTGCCTTGCAATACTCGCCGGACAATCCTGTTGTACTCGCTTCAAAGGCTTATTCAGACGCCATGTCGGGCAACCTTGATCAGGCGATAGCTGTTTATGAAGGGTTGCTGAATAAATACGAATACAGTCATGTCGGTATTTACGTAAATCTTGGGCTGCTTTATTACGAAAAGGGTATGTTGCAAGAGTCGATCGACATGCTTTCAAAGGCGGCGAAGCTGGCGCCCGACGACGAGCGCATGGCGAGAATGGCGGAAAGACTAAAAGCCACATGAGCAGATTTCAACACATTTTCAGACACAATAGGCAGGTGGCGAATGTGCGCATAACGGTGCGCGTGTTGATAATCGCGGTTCTGCTGCTGTGCGTGGCTTCGTCGGCGGCGCGGGCGAAACGCGCCGGGCCGATTGTGCGCCTCGATATCGACGGTATCATCGGCGGCGCGTCGAAAAACTATGTCGAGCGCGGCATCCGGCACGCCGAATCAATAAATGCTAACTGCGTCATCATTACAATAGACACTCCCGGCGGCCTCATGGACTCCATGAAAGACATCGCCACCGCGATGATCAATGCCCACCTGCCTGTCGTCGTCTACGTTTTTCCCAACGGCAGCACGGCCACTTCCGCTGGTTTCTTCATTCTCATGGCCTCGGACATCGCCGCCATGGCACCCGATACCAGCGCGGGTTCGGCGCATCCCGTGTCGGGCGACGGGCAGAAGATGGACGATGTAATGAAGGAAAAAACGACCAACTATGCCGTCAAATATATGGAACAACTCGTGCGCCGCAGGGGCAGGAACGTCGAGATCGGGCGCAACGCCGTTGTGAAAAGCATTTCTGTCACCGCGCAGGAAGCCAGGGCGAAAAATGTCGTCGAAATCATCGCTTCCGACTTCGACGACCTGCTCGCGCAACTCGACGGCATGGAGGTGGTCAAGGGCGGGCAGGAAACCTATGTCGTCTATCTCGACGAGATGAGCGACAGCCTCAGGGCCGAACTCGATAAACGCGGACTGCTCCCGGACGAAAACGAAAAGACATCGGGCAAAATTGTTGTCGAGGCGTCTGACATCGACGACGAACTGCGCGGAGCACTTGTCAAGCGCGGCATCATAGAAAAAAATGAGCAGCCTGCACAATTGCTACTCTCCGGCAAAGACCTTGACGGCAAACTGCGGAAGATGCTGAAAAAACGGGGCATCAGGGGCGAAGATTACTACGGCGGCCAGCTCGAACTTTCCGTGGACGAGATAGACGACGAACTGAAGAGGTTGCTCACGGGCCGCGAAGAAATCAGCGGCGGCACAACTTATGTGTTTGAAACAAAAGACGCGCGCGTCGAGGATGTGGCAATGTCGCTACGCGAGAAATTCTTCAGCATCATAGGCCACCCGAATATAGCGTACATTCTACTTATGATCGGTGTCTATGCGCTCATATTCGAAGTGACTCACCCCGGCACAGTCGTTCCGGGCGTCATCGGCGCTGTGTGTCTCGTGCTTGCGTTCACCTCGTTCCAGGTGATTCCGATAAATACCATCGGACTACTGCTGATCGTCGGTGCGGTAGTAATGTTTATGCTCGAAATAAAAATAGTCAGTCATGGACTGCTGACGATTGGAGGGATAGCACTAATGATATTGGGCTCTCTCATGCTTATAGATTCGACAGACCCCGCGATGCAGATAGACCTGAAGCTTATTGCAACCGTTGTATTTTCGACAATGTTCTTATTTCTCGTGGTGCTTGCGGCGGTAATAAAATCGCACAGAGCACAGGTCACCACGGGCAAACAGGGAATGGTCGGTAAAAAGGGCAAAGTACGCAGAAAACTCGACCCTGAAGGAAAAGTGTTCGCAAACGGCGAGTTATGGAACGCCGTGTCACAGTCGGGCGAAACGATCGAAGCAGGCGCGCGGGTGGAAATAGTTTCAGTTGACGGAATGGAGATTATTGTCAGATTGATGACATAACAACGGTTGTCTGTTATAATTCCGGCACTGAAAACATCAGTGGAGCCAATTGCAAAATTATGTTCGTAGCGAGGTCGAGCGAAATTGTTCAGAGCAAGGCAGAGGTGTAAAATCCTCGCAGGCGTACTTGTAGAGTACGTCGAGGACGATTTTGTGCCGACAACGCAGCTATGGACAATAGCAGCCGACCGCAGCCGAATCAGAATTTTGCAATCGGCTCAGTGATAAAAAGGTTTTACTTGCAGCCTTAAAAAAGGAGATGTGATATTATGGAAGGTCTTCCCTCACAGTTGGTATTTATTGTTGTACTCATCATTGTGTTTCTTTTCTCGGCAGTAAAGGTGCTGTCCGAATATGAACGCGCCGTAATATTCAGACTCGGTCGCGTCTCGAAAGCACTTATCGGAGGCAGCGGCCCCGGACTTATCATCATCATCCCGTTCGTTGATAAGATGATAAAGATTGACCTGCGTACCATCACCATGGATGTACCCGAACAGGAAGTCATCACTCGCGACAACGTGCCCGTAAAGGTCAACGCCGTAATATACTTCCGCGTCATGGAACCCAACAAATCAGTCATAGAAGTTGAAAACTTTGTCGCTGCTACTTCACAGATAGCGCAGACTACACTCCGCAGCGTGCTCGGCGAATCCGAACTCGACGAACTACTCTCACAACGTGAAAAAATCAACCGTAAACTCCAGGAAATCATCGACGACCACACCGATCCTTGGGGCATCAAAGTCTCCACCGTCGAAGTTAAAGACGTCGAACTCCCCCAGGACATGAAACGCGCAATGGCACGACAGGCCGAAGCCGAAAGAGAACGCCGGGCCAAGATCATATCAGCCGAAGGTGAATTCCAGGCATCCAAACGCCTCGCAGAAGCAGCCGCCATCATGGCCGAGGAGCCCATCACCATCCAGCTCCGTTTTCTCCAGACACTTGTCGAAGTCGCCGCCGAAAACAACTCTACAACCCTGTTCCCCATTCCTATCGACCTCTTCAGCACATTCATGAAGAGTATGAACAAGGGCGGCGAATAGCGTCATAGAACGAATGTCTGTAGTATCCGCTTCCATATCTGTTGTCCCGCATATTTCACCAATGTGGGACATGTAGACAGTTACGGAAGATAGATCACTATCCATTCAGATTTGTTTTATCGAGCAGTTCATATAATAGAGCCAATTGGCTCTATAGAATGACATATTGTTAAAATTGAAAAATTTAAGACTTCGGCACATTATTATATTTGCTTTTATCATCAGAATTGCATTTGCATTTATTGCTTATCACGATTCCGGCGACACTACTATTTTTTATAGATCTGACAGCAAAACCAACATTGCACCGGCGACTGCCATCCTTAATACTGGTTCCTTTGCAATAGATGGCGTGCCGGAAATACACAGAACCCCGCTATATCCGCTCGTTCTAATACCTGGTATTGCCTTGGGTAAAGTCGAACCCGTAACGATATTCATCCAGATTATTCTCAGCTGCCTCACGGTAGTTCTCGTGTATAAATGTTCGATTATCATCTTTAACAGCCGGCGCGCGGCATTGGCCGGTGCCGGCTTGTATTCGCTTGAGCCTCTGTCGATAATTTACTCCAGCCTGCTTCTATCCGAGACAGTTTTTGCTTTTTTTATTATGTTGTTTCTGTACTACCTTCTACAATATCTAGACAGGAGACAATTCCAGAATTTGATATTATCGGCCTTTGCGCTCACTGCGTCGATTTATACGAGACCGATAAGTTATTTCCTTCCGATATTTGTGGCCTTCGGCATTTTTTTGTACTTTCTTTTTCGACGCAGGTCATTTACAGCTGCGGTGGCAACCTCATTTTACTTTCTTCTTTTGTGCGTGCTATTGATATTCCCATGGCACGTCAGGAACTTCGAGTTGACAGGCTATAAAGGGTTCAGTTCGATTTCCGACAGTAACCTTTACGATTACCAGGCTGCTTCCATTATGGCCGTAAAAAACAATATCCCTTTTGCCAAGCAGCAACGCATTTTTGCAGATAAAGCTAAGGCGCATGGGCCGGATGTTGTGAAAAAGTATGCTTATATGCACCGCGAAGCTAAGAAAATAATCCTGGAAAACAAGAAGGTATTTGTGAAGCAGTACCTCAGGGGGATAGTCGCTGTACTGCTTGAACCGGGAACATCGGAATTCAACAGGATGTCAGGCGGCAAATCGAATTTGCCCGGCCCTCTGGGGATAATAATGTCCGGTGAAAAACGACAGGAAAAAAATTGCCGCTCTTTTTGGCAGTCCACGCTCAATCTTCAGCCTTTGTTACACTACAATCTTTCTATATCTCCCTATGCTGCTGAGTGTTTATGCTGTTATCAATCACGGTTCGTATTCAATGAGTAATAAATTACTGTTGATTATTGTTTTAATGGTAGTTTTCTATTTTGTTGCATTATCAGGCGGCATAACCGGCTACTCGATGTTTCGACATCCGATAATGCCCTTTATTTGCCTGGCGGCGGGCTGCGGGATATTCCGATTCATGGGCAATGGCATGAAACCGGGAACCAGTGTCCGGTAAATGTCTCCAGTTGATGCGCACTGCGAGCTTTTCCGGCGAAAGTGGTAATTTTGACCGAAGAAGGTCGGTGTCATTGTCAATGTACATCTCGAAATTCTCTGCGGTTTGCGGCTCATCGGCGGCAGACATATATGCAATACCTGTAATACATAACACGGAAACGGGCAATAGTAATGCAGGAGCAGATTTTTTCATCATAATTTTCCCCGTCTTCCGGCTTTTGTAATTTCAGAATGATTCGTTTGAACAGTAAGCATTCTCATCTATCAGCGGCATCGGGTTTTAACGCGAAGATGCGTACCTGACTGTTGGCATATTTTATCCTGAAGATGTCCGGTCTGGATTCGGCCCAACCCACTTCCGGGGGGAAACCCAGGGAATCATAAGCCATGACGGTGCGGGCCATGGGCTCGAGCGTTGTGGCGAACACGAGATCGACACCGGCCTCGCGCAGATTCGCGATCCATGTTTCGGCATTTCCATTTTCGCGGTGCCATTGCGGCCTGTCCGTGATCGCAGGCGCAAGCCCCTCGCGCCGCGCACTCCGCCAGTAGTCGTGAAAACCCAGTTCATTGCCTCCGCTGACATTTACCGTAATAACATTGTGGCGCAGCCGCGTGCCGAAAAGTCCGTACGCGCGTTCGTTTCCGACAGAAGCGATTGTAAGGGAGTCGCCCTCTGTCATTTTATCCAGTTGCGCCCATGCCGCGCCCACCGGAAATGCCCTGTACCAGTCGTACTTATGCTCTCTGTGATATGCCAGAGCTCCGTTTATTCCGGCAACGAGCAGGATAAGTGAAACGGTGGCGGCGGTGATGGAAATAAGTTTTCTCTTATGTGCAACAGAAGCGACAAGGAAAGCTGCGGCGGCCCCGATGAGCATGACAAGTGCGGACTGAGCAGGTTTTAACAGGCTGTTCGGCGTAATGCCGATACCTGTAAATGTCCAGATGCACAACATCGCAAGTGCCGTGGCCGACGCCGCAGCGAGATATGGAACCCGGTTGCGAAACCATACGGCAATTAAAATAAGGACTGCGAAAATACTTATGGTTATCCACAGCGGGAACGCGCCGATTGTGACACCGGTCGCGGCGGCAGCGCCGCCAAGAAGGTTCGAGAGCATACGTGGAAGATGGTCGCAACCCGGCATGGCGCTCGATGCCGCAACGCACAGCGCCGCGACAAAAGCCCAGAATACGGTGAACACACCCTTACCGTCATGCACTATCACTCCGAGAGAATAGCACAACAACATAAACGCGGGGAAAAGAAAACGTCCGTTTGTCAGATTGTTGTAAGGATTTATAAACCAGAAAAGAGCTATGAGCAGCCAGGGAGCGGCCATCAGGTACAACTTTCCGCTGCCTTCGCGCCTGTTGAGCAGCACCATCACTATTGCGACACTTGAGGAAACTGTAAGCAGAAACGTCATCGGCAGCCCTACAAAGAATGATAATATCCTGGACAACTCCAGATTGTCCGTGGCTCTGAAGAGTTGCATCGCGCTGCTTCCGTAAGCGCCGGCGAAGACGGTTCGGCCCGCGAGTTCGACATTAAGTGGAAACAGGGGATTGCCGGTTATCATCCAGTTGCGAATGTACCAGAAGCCGCCCGTAGCGGCTGCAAGCGCGGCAACAATAATAATATCTGAAAACACGCGAAGTTTTCGTTTTCTTAATCCGTTTAGAAAGATCAGGCCGGGGACCACTGAATAGAGAATCCCGATTGATTTTGTGCCCACGAGCAGTCCCACACACAAACCGAACAAAAGCAGGTGTCCGGCCTGCCGTGTTTTTGACCATCTCAACGCGAAATATATTGAAATAAGAAGCCATGCGGACATCGCTATATCGACACGCGCCACCGTCGCCTGCTGGATCACTCCGGGAATAAGCATCGCGGCTGTTCCCGCGACTACCGCGCCCGGCCTGCCCACCCCGGTCTCGCGCGCCAGCGCCGCTACTGCCAGCCCGCTCAATATCCAGAATGGCGTCTGGCCGCAGTTCACGAGGAAGTCCTCATGCCAGGGTTTTATGATCCAGAGATAAAACAACTCGGTGTTAAGTGGATAGTACGTAGCAGCCTGCGCGCCGAAAGGCAACTGCACATAATGTATCGAGCCGCTGCTCAGCCAGCTTGCGGGAAATGTCAGGTTGTAGATGAACGGGTCGCCGCCCGGCGGCGGCGGGGTCAGTATGCCCCAGATGATTACGCACGTGACAGCGAGTGCCGTAAAGGCAAAAAAAAAACCACGGGCAAAGGTTTCATCGGGACTGCCGGAATCCTGAGAACGCCGGAAGCGCCAGTACCGGAAAAACCTGAGAACAAAATAAGCGCCGTCGCGGCTGCCAGGCATATAAAATAAAAACTACTGCTGTTAATATTTCCCGTAAATCCGGCGACAGCGCATGTGACAACAACCTGTGTGAAGAACAATACGCCTGCCGCAAGTGCGAAATCAGCTTTTCTTGTTCCAGCGATGCGTCGCGCACCGATTATTGCAGCGGCGGCGGTTACGCCGTTCATTGCGGAAAAAGCCGCTATGCCGGATAAAAATGTCATTGTTCGTATTATACAAGTTGTCTGCCTGCTAATCAAAAAGCGTCAGCGCGGTCTCGAGTTCGTCGACGGAATCGGACAGTTTTTGTGATGAACGGTCCAGCGCGTCGGCAACCTTCTCCAACCCGGATTCTCTGGCCCTGTCGCTCCACTCGTCGAGTGAATCACGGTGTTGCATGTTATGCCCGATCCAGTGCTGAATCCTTATTTTCAGCTTTTCCGTATCGTCGAGTTCAACACCGTGGCCGTGATCATGGCTGTGATCGTGGCTGTTATGATGATGTTCATCATGGCAGTGTTTGTGATCGTGATCGTGTGTCATATTCTCCATTCCCTTCTTTCCATGCCCATTTATCCTGACCCGGCAAAGCCGGAACCAAACAGGTCGTATTTTAGTGCCCAAACAAATGCGGTTTTAGCACTGCACACAGAGTTTCATCGTTCCCAGGGTCTACCCTGTAAACGCCTGGAACTGGAAGCTCCTGCGTCCTGCCGATCTCTTTTCAGCATTTCTTTACCACCTTGCGCCGGATTTCATTCTTAATGGCCTACAAAAGATCGGAGATGCTGTATGTTTTGAGGAAGCGCGGTATAAGGGGCGCAACTTTTTGAAGAGACAGTTTCTGGATAATGTTATACAGCAGTCTCGGGCTCGCGGCATACAACATCACTTCTCTCTGCGATCTCAGGCCGGCGAAAAGCCAGAGCATCGCCTCGCGTACTTTTTCGTTGCCGTCCGACACATGAAGAATAGCGTCGATGACCGCGTCCTGGTGTGGGCAGTCGAAAAGAAACTTCGCGGATTTCCTATTGTAACATGTGTCGTAAAGAACGATAGCCCTGTGCCACCTGCGTTGGTATTCGGCGAGGGATTCCGAGTCGAGAGTGTGACTGCGCAGGCATTTATGAAGCACCCTCGAAGCGATGTGCCCCGTACGTTGTGCATGATAAATACCTTCGCCGGTGAGCGGGTCC
>JAJRTR010000147.1 GCA_024278215.1 bacterium | reverse complement strand
GTCGGGTTTGAAATCCATGGTCGCATTTATTTTATTGCGCGATAAAGTTCTGATTCCTATCATTGCCGGTGTCGGCCCATCCCACACCGACTGCGGCCACACTAATAACCTCGGCGTAATTGATGACCATTACCGTTCACTACGCAATGTGATGCTCGATATCTTTGAGCCCCTTGGTATCGCTGCTTGATTTTCGCGACAATGCGTTGTCGCGAGATTTCCCTTAAGGGCCTGTTCCAATTTTCATTTCGGTGCATGAACAACCACGCTGTTTTACAAAGTATTTTTGTCTAATATATAATAGTAGGGGCAGTGAAGCGAGATACTGCAACCTGTGAGCGGAATACAGCTTACGCAACCTGGAAAAAACCCGGTAATGAAACGTCTCAAAGAAATAGTTATCGAACTGCGAAGACTGGCTTCCGAGCCGGCGTTGCTGATTATTATCATCGGTATTTTTGCGCTGCTCGGTGTCTATGTTGTCTATCCGCTGTATCTTGTCGCGGCGACTGGGTTGTTCCGTGAAGACCGCTCCCTGATTTCATCCATCGCCGATATAGTTACCAAATCATATTATTACGGGCCTTTTCTCAGGAGCGTAAAAGTAGGCTTCTGGGTTGCTTCGATCGGAACCTTTGTCGGCTACATCTTCGCATATTCACTGACCCGCATCAGGATGCCCGGCCAGGGTTTTTTCCGAGTTGTCGCAACATTCCCTATAATTTCGCCGCCGTTTGTTGTTGCTATGGCGGGCATTCTATTGCTTGGCCGCAACGGCTGCATTACAAATTTCCTCTACGCACACAGCGTCGACATCTACAAAATGGGATTCGAAATATTCGGATTCAACGGACTGGTGACATTCGAAACGCTGTCATATTTCCCTATGGCGTTCCTGCTGCTGGTGGGAGTTCTGGGAGCGATAGATACATCGCTTGAAGAAGCGGCGATGGACCTTGGCGCGTCGCGCTGGCGTGTGTTCTGGACAGTCACATTTCCGCTGTCGCTGCCGGGTGTGGCGGCTTCAATGCTGTTGCTGTTCATCGAGTCGCTGGCGGATTTCGGAACGCCTCTGGTGATTTCCGGCAACTACGAAGTGCTCACAACACAGGCGTACCTGCTCGTTGTCGGCGCACTGCACGACCTTTCCGGCGCGTCGCTGCTCGCCATCATGCTGTTGATCCCCTCTCTCCTCGCTTTCATGATACAAAAGTACTGGCTCGAGAAGAAATCGTTTGTGACAGTTACAGGCAAACCCGGCAGCGGCGCGATCAAGGAAGTTTCTCTGCCGACAAAAGCCGGTTTTTTCGCTGCTTGCTTATTCTTCGTGGGACTGATTTTCCTTTTCTACGGAATGGTGGTTTTCGGTTCGTTTACAAAGCAGTGGGGCGCGGACAACACACTGACCATAAAGAATTATGTCGAACTTTTCGAAAGCGGTTCCGACTACCTGCGGGCGATACTCATCTCACTGGAACTTGCCGCCGTGGCTACACCGATCACAGGCCTGATCGGCATGATGATTGCCTTCCTTGTCGTGCGCCGCAGGTTTCCCGGACGCAGCCTTATGGAATTCACTGCCATGCTGACTTTCGCGACACCCGGCACATTTGTCGGCATAGGCTACATACTCGCATTCAACAAAGTACCGGCTTTCATGACAGGCGTTTTCGGTTCGATTACGGCGGAAAAGATACATGACCTGCTTTTTTACGGCTCGCCGTTTCTCATCGTTATGCTTTTCGTTTTCAGGAATATGCCTGTCGGCATCAGGTCGGGAATCGCGAGTATACAACAGATCGACAACTCCATCGAAGAAGCATCACTCGACCTCGGCGCATCGAGCGCCCAGACTTTCTTCAATATTACCCTGCCGCTCATCGCTCCGGCTTTTTTCAGCGGACTCGCTTACAGTTTCGTTAAATGTATGACGGCCATCAGCGCCGTGATTTTTCTTTCAACAGGTAACCTGCCTCTTATCACAATCGCTATTCTCGAAGCTATAGACAACAGCGATTACAGCCAGGCCGCCGCTCTCAGTGTTGTCCTGATGCTGTTCGTTCTCGTTGCTCTCGGCGTGATCCAACTCCTCGTCAGAGGCATGGGCGAGCGCAATATGAAAGCGGCGCAGATGCAGACTTTATTATGAGTATTAGCGCATAGAAACAGATAATGATAGAATATTTCGGAAGCAATTGCGGAAAATATAGAGAGAGGACGGGAGCACGGCCCGTGTGCAACACAACATTCGGCGGGAACCGGTAAGAACCTGTGAATCGTCTGTTCCGTAACCTGCGCTTCGGAACTCCGTCTGGTAATTACCGCCTCATCGCGCGGTTTACGTGTTTTCTTTACGCACGAAAAACCGACTCGTCAAGATTGTGCACGGTGCATGATATCGATTCCGTGGAGGTACAGGACAATGGCAAAGAAAAAAACAACTGCTAAGAAAAAATCGGCACCCAAAAAGAAAGCTGCCCCAAAAAAGAAGACTGCGGCAAAGAAAAAAACAACTGCCGGGAAATCTGCAAAGAAGACTGCGGCAAAGAAAAAGATTGTAAAGAAAAAACCAGTTAAGAAGACAACAACAAGGAAAGCGACTGCGAAAAAATCTTCGAAAAAAACTGTGTCCGGCAAAAAAACTGTTTCCAAAAAGAAAGCTGCCGAATCAAATGCGCAGCTGACAACACTTGTGACAGGCGCGTGCGGGTTCGCCGGCGGTCACATGGTCGACCTGCTGATAGAAAAGGGCTACAACGTAATCGCAACAGACCTTGAATCCGCTCCACGCGAATTTCTCAACGCGAAAGCCAACTTCATCCCGGCGGACATCACAAACACCGAGTCGCTTAAAAAACTTTTTGCGAATAAAATAGACTATGTCTATCATCCGGCAGCGATATTCGACTACGAGGCTCCCTGGGAACTGTGCGAGAGGGTCAACGTATTCGGCATGCGCAATATCTGCGACTTCTCGCTCGACGCCGGCGTGAAGCGGTTCCTGCTTTTCTCGACCGTTTCGGTCTACGGCTACCCGGAAGCGGACGAACTGCCCGTCGTCGAGGACAACGCCAAGAGACCCGGCACAAACTACGAACGCTCGAAACTCATGCAGGAAGAAGTCGGACTCGAATACACTGAAAAAGGGTTGCCGGTCAGCATCGTCAGACCCGCGCCCGTCTACGGCCCGCGCAACACTTACGGCATGGCCACGATCCTGTTCTTAATGGCGAAATTCCCGATACTTCCGTTCCCCGTCAACATCGACAACTACATGGTTGGCGTACATGTCAGGGATGTATGCAACGCGGCGCATTTTCTCGCCGACAGGAAAGAAGCAATCGGAGAAGCTTATAACGTAATCGACAATACGAGATACACATTGCGTGAGTTCGCGGAATTCGTATGCCCGCTGATGGGTGTGCGAATGATGCCCATCTTCATACCGCGCGACTTATTTTTCAGCCTCGGCAACCAGTTGGCCGACATCTCGCGCTCACTGTCGAAAATCACAGGGTCGCGCCCCTTCATCGAGAAAGACATGGTCTACTATCTCAAAGCGGTGTATACGTTCAGCAACGATAAACTCAGGTCGCTGGGCTACGAATTTCTGTATCCCGATCTGCTGGAAGGTATGCGCGAAACAATCGAATGGTACAAAGATAACGGGTATCTCGACCGCTACGACCTGTGGAAAAAATCATTGTTCTCGAAAACGAGATAACACCTGTTACAGGAGTTGCAAATGTCCTCAGCCGGACTTGAACTGAAAAACATAACAAAGATTTTCGAAGACAAGCAGAACAGGGCGGTAGTTGCCGTCGACGATGTCTCGTTTTCCGTAAAAAAGGGTGAATTATTCACACTTCTCGGCCCCTCTGGCTGCGGCAAAACGACAATACTGCGGATGATCGGCGGATTCTAAATTCCGACCAAGGGCGAGATTTTCATCGACAGCGCCCCCGTTGGATACCTGCCGCCCAACCGCCGTAATACATCGATGGTGTTCCAGAGCTACGCGCTGTTTCCTCACATGACGATCTTCAACAACATCGCCTATGGTCTGCGCATAAAAAAGAAAATGCCTCGCGCGCAGATCAAAGATAAAGTCGTGAATATCATGGCTTCTGTCGGACTCGAAGGGATGGAAGACCGCATGCCCGGACAACTTTCCGGCGGCCAGCAACAACGTGTGGCTCTCTCTCGCGCTCTCATCAACGAACCTTCCGTACTGCTCTTCGACGAGCCACTCAGCAACCTCGATGCCCGGCTCAGGGTGCAGATGCGCGACGAAATACGTCGCATACAGCAGAGTCTGAGCATCACCAGCATATACGTCACACACGACCAGGAAGAAGCCGTCTGCATATCCGACCGCATTGTCGTCATGCGCGAAGGAATTATCGAACAGGTCGGCACGCCGCGCGACATATACGAGCGGCCCGCCTCCTGCTTCGTCGCTTCATTCTTCGGCAAAGTCAACTTTGTTCCAGCGGAAATCCAGTCCATCGACGGCGACAACATCAAAGCGAGAATACTCGGCGGCGAATTCACTATCATTCAACCCGGACATAAGATCAGGCTGGACAGGCGGGTGGAAGCGGTCCTGCGGCCTGAGGCTCTCGAAATACTGCCGGAAAACGCGGACGGTATACCCGCTACCGTTTCACGCGCCGTCTATATGGGCAGTGACATCGAGTACACATTCACCGCCGCCGGTCAAAAGATACTTGTCCAGGCACCCAACCCGAAAGTCGCAGGCATGTTGCAGGAAGGCACAGATGTCAAACTCCAACTCGACCCCGGCGCGCTCCATCTCCTCGATTCCTGATCCCGCATAGCCGGAACCAGGCAAAGTTCGGAATTCGGTCAATTCGGGTTGATTATGGAAATTCATCTCGTCCCCGGGGGCCAACACGAGAACACACAGACTGAAGGCTTCAGAAGCCCCCCCTGATACTCACCTTCAACATTTTCACCGGTTGCGAACTGTGGCCTGTTCCATCTCACAATTTCATTTTCGAGAGCCTGCCGACAGCTTCTTCGATGCGCTCCACGGATTGCGTGAAGCAAATACGGAAGAAGCCTTCGCCTTCTTCGCCGAAGCCGACACCGGGAGTTATCAGGACACCGGTTTCTTTTATCACGCGCGAGCAGAATTCTACGGAAGTTTCATCGGTAGGCACCGGAGCCCATAGATAGAATGTGGCCTTCGGCAGGTCCACGTCCCAACCCAGACTCTTCAATCCGTCGACAAGTATATCGCGGCGCTGCTGAAAGATGCTTCTTATCTCCAGTTGCTCGTCCACAACATCGTTCATGGCCGTTATCGCCGCATACTGTATCGCCTGGAACAATCCCGAGTCGATGTTTGTTTTTACTCTGGAAAGCCCGGCGATTATGTCCTTATTGCCGACGACAAAACCTACACGCCATCCGGTCATGCAGAATGTTTTCGACATCGAGTGGAATTCGACGGCAACGTCCTTTGCGCCGTCTACCTCCAGAATGCTGGGCGCTTCATAATCGTCGAAAGTAAGTTCGGTGTATGCGGCGTCGTGGCAAAGTATAATATCATTATCGCATGCAAACTTTACTGCTTTTTCGAAAAACTCGAGCGAGGCTACAGCGCCGGTAGGATTATTCGGATAATTGATAAACATTATCCGCGCTTTTTTCAGTACTTCAGTTGATATGATATCAAAGTCGGGCAGAAATCCGCTTCTCCGTTTAAGCGGCATCACATAAGGTGTGCCGTCCGCAAGGATGGTGGCGACATTGTATACGGGATATGCGGGAGCCGGCACGAGTGAAATGTCGCCGAGTTGCACAAACGCGGGATATATATGCGCTATGCCTTCCTTGGAGCCTATGAGTGAGATTATCTCGCTCTTCGGGTCCGCCTCCACCCCGAACCTGTTTTTCATCCATTCCGCGGCTGTTTCCCTGAAAACCGGCATTCCTTCATAAGATGGATACTGGTGATTCGCAGGGTTCGCCGCCTCTTTGCACAGCGTATCGATGATCTTCTGCGGTGTCGGCAAGTCGGGATCGCCTATGCCGAGACTTATTACGTCTTGTCCACGCTCTATCGCTTCCTGTTTTTTCTGATCGAGAATTGCGAAAGGGTATGGTGGTATTTTATCTATTCTTTTTGTAAATTTCACCTTCGAACACTCCTTTCAAAGCATACGAAATCATTTTCACGCGAAATCATTCTTCGTAACACTTCAGCCAAGTGAAGAATTCCCTGGAGACATCCTGAATTAAAGGGCAAATTCCAGTCATGACCCCTAACCCGGCAAAGCGGGAACCAAACAGGCCGCATTTTCGTGCCCAAACAAATGCGGTTTGAGCACGGCACACAGAGTTTCATCGTTCCCAAGGTCTACATTGGAAACGACTGTAACTGGAAGCTCCAGCTTTCACCGATCTCTTTTCAGCATTTCTTTACCATCTTGCGTAGCATTTCAGTCGTAAGATACTAAATTCATAAAAGAAATCTGAATTCGAACAAGTTCAGTACAAATCAAGATAGTCGCCTTCGTATACGACGACAGCCGTACCGGTCATTATGATATTATCCGAGGCGGTCCATGAGACGCGAAGATCGCCGCCTTTGAGATGCACTGTAACATCACGGTCGCAGTATTCGTTGAGACATGCCGCTACTGTTGCGGCGCACGCGCCCGTGCCGCACGCGAGCGTTTCGCCGACGCCGCGTTCCCACACTCGCATTCTTAGTTCATTCCTGTTGATTACCCGCACGAACTCGACATTCGTCCTGTTGGGAAACGCCGCGTGAATTTCAACAGCCGGACCTGTTGCGAGGAACTCGTCATCGGATAATTCTTTGTCGACAAAAATGACTGCGTGCGGGTTGCCCATCGAAACGCATGTTGCTTTTATCTTTCTACCCGCCGCTTCGAGCGGAATCCGGATTGCGATGTCGGCATCATGCTGTACAGGTATTCGCGCTGGAGCCAGTATCGGCGCGCCCATGTCAACAGACATTTCCTCTGCGCTTCCGTCCTTACACCTTGCGATTGTTTTCAGGACGCCCGCAAGTGTTTCGACATCGACAGAGATTTCACCTTCGGGTTCGGGTGCGGGTGCGGATTTTACCATCATACGTTCAATAAAATATTTGGCGGCACAGCGTATGCCGTTGCCGCACATTTCGGGTTCCGAGCCGTCCGGGTTGAAAACGCGCATTTTAAAATCCGCTATGGAAGAAGGCAGCACCGCGATCAGTCCGTCGGCTCCCGCACCAAAATTACGCCTGCACATTTTGCGGGCAATTGCAGGGAAGTCCATCTCCGGCGTCTCTTTAAAACCGAGTACGACAAAGTCATTGCCCTGACCGTGCATTTTCAGAAAATGCATTTTTTACCTGCCAATCAGAATAGCTGAATTACTATTCCCGCGGGGGTTTGTGAATCTTGATGTTAAGCGGGAATGACGGTGTTATGGTAGTAATGGCATGTTTGAATACCATCTGTTGTTTGCCGGCGGATTCCAGCAATACAACGTATCTGTCGAATCCTGTGATGTGTCCATGGAGTTGAACCTTGTTCGTCAGGAAGACGATAACCGATACCTTATCGTTCCTCGCTCTTTTCAAAAAATCATCCTGGATGTTGATCATATCCGCCATTGTGAGAGACCTCCTCTAATAGTTCTCTAATTTTTTAGTTTATTATTCTTTGTTAGTGTGTTAACTTTTTACGGTCTCAACTACTATTTCAGCAATCTGCTCTCCGGTATTATCCTCCCTGTCGAGCCATTCGAGTCCGGCCATCGACCTGAACCACGTCATCTGGCGTTTTGCATATCGCCGGGTGTGCTTCGCGGTCTCGTCGATTGCGTCTTTAAGGCTCACATCGCCCCTGTTAACCCCGAGAGCCTGTCCGTAGCCGATTGTCTTTCTCAAAAAGGGAACGGCTTCGGGCCAGTTTCGCGCTACGGTCTCTGTTTCTTCCAGAAAGCCTCCATCGAACATGAGTTCCGTGCGCTTATCTATGAGATCGTATAACTTTTTTCGCTCCATGTAAAGCGAAAAAATGGAAAAAACTTCAGTGTTATTATTGACCTCCCGATGTTCGGGAACACGCTTTGTTCTACGTTCCGATGACGGATGTCCCGTGACATGATAAATCTCAAGCGACCGAATTACTCTGAAAAGATCGTTCGGATGTATTTTTTCAGCAGACACAGGGTCGATACTGCGGAGTTCGTCATGAAGTTTTTCCTTCCCCTCCGCTTCGGCGCGCTCGCGCAACCTGTTGCGGAATTCGTCGTCACAGTCTACCTCACAGAAGTCAAGACCGCCCAGAAGCGCCGAAAGATAAAACGGTGTGCCGCCCACTATCACCGGAAGACGGTCCCTCGAGCGTATCTCTTCAATTTTTGTGCGGCAAATGTCCACGAAATCCGCGACTGTGAATCTTTCGCCGGGATCAACCACATCTATCAGGTGGTGTTGAACCCGGTCGCGCTCCTCGCGCGATGGTTTAGCCGTTCCGATGTCCATGCCGCGATATACCTGACGCGAGTCCATGTTGATGATCTCGCAGTCTATGATATCCGCCACTATCAGCGAAACGCCTGTTTTTCCGGTCGCCGTAGGCCCTGTGATCACCGGTATTTTATATTCTGATAATGCCATAAATTATTGTATTCCCGGATGGTATCACATCTGTGAACCCGATTGCGCCGAATGAGCCCCTGCGGGTTTTCACCGCGACACGCCTTCGCGCGACACGCCTCGCTTCTTCGATCACTTCTGTAGTAAGCGGACTGTGGTCCGCGAGTTGTTTTAAACGCTGCATCGACGAAGATGTTTCAATGGTATCGGTGAACATCGGGTCGAAATAAACTGTGTCTGCGCTCGAGTCGGAGCACTTTCTCAGGTACTCGATATTATCCGCGCGTATAACGGTTATCTTTTTCGCGGCATCGGCAAGCGCGTCGCTTGTATAACTATAATCATTCAATCCGCGTTTGACGATGTCCGCTATGGGAACGCTGCTCTCGATGCCGATCAACGAACCGCCGCCCAGCGCAGTCGCGATCACGAGAGAATCACATCCGAGGCCCATCGTAGCATCAATAATGCTGTCTCCGGGCCGCACATCGAGCGCCCTTATCACAGGGTCGGGAACACTCACATTTTTCGTGCGCATTCCGGCAGTATTTTCATGATAGAAAAACCGGCCCTTCTGTGTTTGTATAAATGGTGCGTCGTCCGCTTCGACATATATCGCAGCAGCACCGGTTTTCTCGAATATTTTAACGAAAGAATACTCATTTCTGGGAATATATGTCAGACCTGTGCGCACGGCGGTTTCGATAGCGCGCGGTTCGAGATCAGTTCTCTTGCGTGGTGTTGTTACAACACATATATTTTCAGGCACAGCGGTCCTCTATCTTAGCCTGTTGAATAGCGAGGGGCGCTTTCAGCGTTTGAACCAGGTTTTGAGGTTTTCAAGCGAGATAGCATGGAAAATGGGTCTGCCATGCGGACAGGTTCGGTTGTACTCTTCCTTCATAAGCTGTGTCACAAGCTGCTGCATTTCCTCGAATTCTAGCTTCTGTCCTGCCTTCACGGCCATTTTGCACGAAGCGACAACGTAAAGTTTATCCATAAGAACATCCGCGGGCGCCTTCCCGGGCAGCGCCGATATCTCTTCCGCCACACCCACAAGTAATTCCACCGGATCGAACGGCCCCGCGTTATGCACTACTGATCTAATGACGAATGCGCGGTCGCCGAACACTTCGATCCCGACACCGATACTTTTGATCTTATCAAGGTTGGCGGACAGTATGTCGAAAACATTTCGCGGCACTTCCACCGGTTCTGAAATGAGCATCAATTGCGAGTGGCGGTCTATCGACCTTCGCTTCAACTGGTTGTAGATGATGCGCTCGCTCGCGACGTGCTGATCGACAAATACAGGAGTACCGTCGACTTCAGCCATTATGAATGTTTCATAGAACTGCCCGAGTATTTTTATTTGTCGCGGGTACTCTTCCTCGCCCGTTGCGACATGTGCCGCATCTGTTTTCTGCTCGACGCCTCCCTTTTCGCGATCCGCCTCCGCGAAGGGTTCATCACGGTCGAGCGCGGGGTCGGTTTCAATATCTTCGTGTGTGGCCGCGTCATTATCGACACTTTCAGACGTTGTAAAAACCGCTTCCTTCTGAACCGGCAGAGCCCTGCTTAAAATGTCGGCATGTTTCTTCTTCGACGGTCCGAAATCCATCATGCCTTCCGGTTCCTTTTCATCGCCGTCCCGCGCGGGAGTCTGCACTCCGGCGTTCCGGCTCTGCACAAGTGTGAATCTGCCCGCGCCCTCGGGTTCGACAAATTTTCCGCGTAGTGTTCTGTACACCAGCGAATGGATGTCGTGAGGTTTTACGAACCTGACTTCGCTCTTTGTGGGATGCACATTGACATCGACCATGTCGGACGGAATGTCGAGGAAAAGTATTGCCAGCGCATAGCGACCGCCTCCGAGGAGCCCTTTATACGCAGTGTCGACCGCCACCGTCATATTCCTGTCGCGAACGGCTCGCCCGTTTACGAAAAACAATTGGTATTTCCTATTTGGAAATGTCATGTCGGGCATAGTGAAATAGGCGTCAAGGCCGAGATTCTTCAGCGATGCCGTCATTCTCACCACTTCGCGGGCTATGTTGCCGCCCATGATATATTCTATGCGTTCCATACGGTCAGTGCATGGGCGCACATTCAACATATTTTTACCATTGTGGTCAAGTTTGAATCCAATAGCGGGATGGGATACAAGGAACCTGGTCATAATGCTGTTTATCTGAGTGATTTCCGAGCGTGGAGTTTTCAGAAACTTGCGGCGCGCCGGTACGTTATAGAATATGTTTTCCACTTCCACTGTGGTGCCTTTGACGCGCGGCACGGGTTCCGGCTCCTGCTCGTCGCCGCCTTCGACACGCACCTTCCAGCCCACATCGCCTTCGCCGTCAAATGTTGTGATAGAAAGATGCGCAACCGCGCCTATGCTGTGCAACGCCTCGCCCCGAAAGCCCATCGTCATCACTTTTTCGAGATCATGAATATCGGAGAGCTTACTTGTAGTGTGGCTTCGCACGCATAACACGGCGTCTTCGCGGCTCATGCCGCACCCGTTGTCGCTGATGCGCACGAGGCGATGGCCTCCCTCTTCGAGTTCGACCGATATTTCAGTACTGCCCGCGTCTATTGCGTTTTCGACAAGTTCCTTCACCACGGAAAGGGGGCGCTCGACAACCTCGCCCGCGGCTATTTTACTTACGGTTTTAGAATCCAGTATATTGATTCCAGGCATCAGTCTCTTTCCTGTTTCTATTTCACTGTTAAAGCAAAAGCGGCGCGGCGGTGTCGGCGGATCAGAAGAATTCCTCGACGTCTGAAGGTTTCTTTTGCTTGCGATCAGGCTCGATAAACTCCATTTCCATATCTGTCTCACGCCTGCGGGTTTTGTGCGCTGGTTTACGGATTTTATCCCTGCCGCCATTGCTGAAATCCAGCACATCCGGCTCCTGGAAATTGTAGTTGCGTCCTTCCGCGCCCGACATCGGACTTTTCATGAGTTTTTCAGTTTCAGAAGCTGCCGGAATCTCTATCTGGTAGGTTTTCATCGGACTGGCCGGTGGAAGTTTGAAGTAACGTATCGGTTTTCCCGCCAGTGCTTTTTTCATGAAATAGCCCCATGTCGAAGCAGGTATCGAACCGCCTGTAACGCCTTTCCCGACAGGACGACCTTTATACATGTTTCTCATAGGCGAATTATCGTCGTTGCCGAACCACACTGCTGTGGCGAGCCCCGGAGTGAAACCGACAAACCACGCGTCGCGGAAATCACTCGTGGTGCCGGTTTTGCCTGCGGCGGGTCTGATACCTTTTTTCGTTCTGATTTTCGCCCTTGTGCCGGTTCCGCCCTGAATTATGTCTTCCATGACGGGAACAATTCGGGCGATTGTATTGTCTTCGAGAATCTTGCGACCCGCACGATATTTCTTCTGGTAGAGCACTATTCCATGTGAATCCTCGATTCTCTCGATGGCAACAGGTTCGACATATCTGCCGCCGTTCGCCAGGACCGCGTAGGCCGATGCCATCTCTATAACGGTAACTTCGAAAGTGCCCAGTGGCAATGAAAGCATAGGTGACATTTTGCTTTTAATGCCCATGTCGCGGGCTGTCTTGATTATATTTTCGGGACGCACAAGGTTGCCTACTTTTACGGCAGGTATGTTTCTCGAAAACTTCATTGCGGTGTGCAGGGTAACGAGCCCTTTATATTTGTGGTCGTAGTTGTTGGGGCAATACTCTTCGGGATAAACGTCAAAGCAGACTTTTTCATCAAGCAGCGTGCTTTCCATCGAGTATCCCTGCCTGATGGCGGTAATGTAGACGAACGGCTTGAACGCCGAACCCGGCTGGCGCATGGCCTGCCACGTGCGGTTGAATTTCGATTTTTTGAAATCAGTACCGCCTACCATCACGATAATTCTGCCGGTCTGCGGTTCGATGGCGATAATAGCGCCCTGCTTCACATTCGCTTTTCTATCCGCCGCCATTTTCATGCCGTATTTCAAGGCTTCTTCGGCGATCCGGTTTTTCTTCAGGTCAAGTGTCGTGTAAATCCTGTAGCCGTCCGAGAATAGTGATTTGCTGTCGATCGGATATGGGAAATCCTCATGTTCTAGTTGGTCTATTACGTATGTGATGAAGTAGGGAGCCTTATAATTCTCGTGTGCGGGCCCCTTGAGTTCGGCAAGGTTCAGTGGCCGCCTGACAGCGGTTTCATACTCGCCCTTCGATATAAAATGAAGTTCGAGCATTTTACCCAGTACGAGATTGCGTCTGTTTATGGCATTTGTCGGTCGATAGTAGGGAGAATACCTGCTCGGCGCATTGATAACGGCAGCGAGCAGGGCGGCCTCATCGAGTGTGAGCTCGCTGAGCTTTTTCTTGAAAAAAGTTTTCGTTGCGGTTTTTATGCCATAAGCGCCGTGTCCGTAGCTGATGAGATTTAAATAGTGTGCAAGTATCTCGTCCTTCGAGTATTTTTTCTCCAGCGCTATAGCAAGTATAGCTTCCTTCAGCTTCCGTATAAGGGTTGCTTCGTATCTGCCGGTGCCTTCTTCCCGGTATTCGTTCAGGTAAATATGCCGCGCCAGTTGTTGTGTGATAGTGCTGGCACCATGCACAGCTCTTCCCCGGGTTTTTATCGCTACGAAAACACTTCTTGCGATACCTTCGAAGTCCACACCGTGGTGTTTGTAGAAACGCTCGTCTTCAATAGCTATAAAAGCGAGTTTTACTATGTCGGGGATTTCCTGTGAGTTGGCGAATTCGCGATTTTCAAAATAAAGTTCGGCAATAATATGTCCGCTCGAGTCATATACTTTTGTTTTCTCTTTTGGCACCGGTATGGAAACCGCGTCGAGGTTGGGAAGTTCGTTGGTATATTTGGAAATAAGAGAAATTGTCGCAGCCGAAACAGTCAGCAGCGAAACTATAATAATAACCATTATCACTGCCATTACCGTGAAGCACGAGTTCATGCAGCCGCCTGTTTTCCGAGGCGTTTTTTTTACCGCTTTTGTTACCTTTTTTTTGACTGTTCGTTTTTTTTTGACTGTTCGTTTTACAGGAACTTTTTTCTTAGTTGTCTTTTTTGCAGTGGACGCTTTCTTTTTGACAATCTTTTTTTTTACAGGTTTTTTCGCCATAGCTTACCGCCGTGTTGTTTCCGGTTGCTGGAATAATTTCTTGTTGTACACCCGTTCGCGGGCCGTTAAAATGGATTCCCGTGAAAACGGGAATCCATTTTCAGTCCATAAATTACCGATTTGAGACCATTTTGATACATCCCGTTAACGGGTTCGTTGTTTTCCCGACTGCGACAAAGACTTCATGAATACATTTAACAGGAACAATCATCTATCTCTGAACCGATACTTTTGTCCACGAAAGCAATGAGGCGGGAACAATCGCCTCATAATTCCGGTTCGATGAGACCGTAATCGCCGTCGGTTCTTTTATATATGACACTTACCTGCTCGGAATCGTCATTAAGAAAAACAAAGAAATTGTGATTCAGCATTTCCATCTGGAGGCTGGCTTCCACAGGATTCATAGGCTTGATGGCAAACCTTTTCACTTTGACAATTTCTGATTCTCTTTCGGCGTCCGGTTCGTCGGCGATCTGAACGGTTTCCTGAAAGGGCTCCTTGTGTATAGCGTTTTTGCGTCCTCGCGAGACCTGTTTCTGTTTATATCGCGTCAGTTGCCGTTCGAGTTTTTCAGACACAATGTCTATCGAAGCATACATGCTGATGGAGGCTTCTTCGCAGCGAAAGATCGTTCCGTTTGCGCTCAGTGTCACTTCCACTCGCTTGCTCTCCTCGGCCGCCCGATTGTCCTGTTTTAGAAGTTCGACTTCAGCAGACTGAAGTTTATCATAATACCTGGTGAGCCGCCCGATTTTTTCGTCGATATATTCTTTCAGCGAATCGTTTACTTTAATGTTGTTTCCTTTGATGATGATCTTCATGTTTTTCATGTAATTTCCTCCGTGATGATAATGGATTTTTGTTCAGAGGTTTCTCTATCTTGAAGCTTTGCGAATGAGCCATACGCCCACCACACATAGAAGGATGTTGGGCAGCCATGCAGCCATAACGGGCGGCATTACGCTCTGGCCAAGACCCCGGAATGTCTGCTGTATGATGTAATAAAGAAATATGATTATTACGCTCACACCGAGACCGACCGAAGACCCGGTTCTCTGTGGTTTCAAACCGAGCGGCGCTGCAATCAGCACAAATGCCAGGCTGGCGAAAGGTATTGAAAGTTTGCTGTAAAAATCAACTTTCAAGCGCCTTATTATTCGCTGATCTTCGCCCTGCTTCTCTCTTAGTTTAATCCTCTCTCTGAGTTCCTGGTATGTATAATTACCGACCTTGATTTTCTCTCGCGCGATGTCTTCCAGTCCCTCATCAAATATTATATTCATTTCAGGAAACTTTACAAACGCCTTCGGCTCCCCGGAATTGTCGAAAAATATCTCGTAGCCGTTCTTGAAAAGCCAGTGCGTGCGCTGATAGACCGCCTCCGCGGCGAGTGTTTCCCTCGCTATTTTACCATCTTTCAGTTCTGTATATTTCAGGTTGTAAAAGTGTGTTCCCTCCGCGCGTTCCGCGTATAGTATGCTGCTCACTTTTCCATCACTCCGGTTCGCCTCGATCACATTATTTACTTTTATGTCATTCCGGATTTCGTTCATCAGGTAGTTGAACCTGCTGTTGGATTGTGGCACTACCATCTCATTGAGCAGCACTGTGCCCAGGCTTATGACAAAACCAAAGACCACCGCCGGGGCCATGAGTCTGATAAAACTCACCCCGGACGACATGAATGCCGTTATCTCGGAGTCGCTGGACATCCTGTTGAATCCGAGCAGAATACAGAAAAGTGTTGCCATAGGGAATGTATACGCGATCACCTGCGGCATTCTCAGCAGGAATATCTGGGCCACCACAAAGAAATTTGCGTTCAGGTCCGATGCCGTGCGTATTATTTCATAGAGCACACCCGCTCCGAGTATCAGGGCAGTGAAAGCAAGCACACCGAAAAAGAACATCGGCACGATTTCTGAAATTATAAAACGATCCGTAAGTTTCATTTATTCGGTGTCCTGCCCGGAAGCCGGTTCGCCGGCGACAGGTTTTTCTTTTTTGAATTTTTCGGCGAGTTTCTGAGCGTATTCGATGCTGAAGCGCTCGCCGAGGTACAGTTTTCGCGCCTGTGGGTCCGAGAGTATTTCGGCGGATGTCCCGGATTTCAGCACGGAACTGTCGTACATAATGTACGAGCGGTCGGTGATATCGAGTGTTTCGCGGACATTGTGATCTGTAATAAGAATGCCGATGCCGCGCTCTTTGAGCCTGATCATCAATTCCTGTAGTTCCTGGACTGAAATCGGGTCGATGCCGGTGAAGGGTTCATCCAGCAACAGATACGTGGGGTCCGTGGAGAGCGATCTGGCTATCTCGACGCGTCGGCGTTCACCACCCGAGAGGACATATCCCTTGCTTTTTCTGATTTTAGATATTCCGAATTCCTCTATCAACTCATTGGTTTTCTCGATCTGTTGTTTTCTGGAGATTTTCCTGTTTTCGAGTATCAGCATCAGGTTTTCTTCGACGGTAAGTTTTCTGAATATCGACGGTTCCTGTGGCAGATAGCCTATGCCGTTGCGGGCACGCAGGTACATCGGCTGAGTTGTTACATCTTTTCCGTTCAGGAATATTCTTCCTTCGTTCGGTGGCACGAGACCTGTGAGCATGTAGAAAGTAGTTGTTTTCCCCGCTCCGTTCGGGCCGAGCAGCCCGACTATTTCGCCGGGCGTCACTTCGATATTGACCCTTCGCACGACCACACGGCCCCTGTATTTTTTCACAAGGTTTTCGCCTCTAAGGTACATGTCCATCAGGGAGCGCTCCCTTCCGATTTTTCTTTTTCGCCCGTTGTTACCCCTTCTTCCGCACTCTTCTTTTTCTTGATATTCATTTTAGCGTGGACATTTCCGGTAAGGTCGAATTTCGTCTCATCCTTTTTGAATTTATACCAGAGTTTGTCTGCGGTTACCATGACATCCGTGTCGAATTTCTCGAAAGTGACACTGCCTGTCGCAGTGAGTTCTTTTTCGCCGTACATGAGTTGGGCCGAGTCGGCAGAAAAGCTGTTCTTCCTGAACTTTCCCGTTATGCCGCCGGTAATATCCATAATCTCATTTTTCATGTCGGCACGCACACCGCCTGCTTCGAAGTAACCTTCCTCGAACTCGATTCGCACAGGTCCTGACGCGCTCAGTTGTTCTTCTTTACTCATGTATATCATCGGTCCTGTCGTCATGTCGAATGCGTTTATTTTGATTTTCCTGTTCGCAGGCGCATCGGCCTCATCTGCTTCCGGCACTTCCTCGACAGTGCCGTCCGGGGCGGCCCCCTCTTTCCCCGGCGCTTCGTAATTCAGTGTAGTCGGGCCGGGTGAGCTCAGCCAGCCTTCTTTCATCTGAAAAAACAATTTGTCCGAATTGAACTCGATAGTCCCCGAAGCATTCTTTCTGAAAAAGTTGCAGCCGCCGGAGAATGTCAGCAGTTCGCTGTCAAGATCGAAATCGATGTGTCCTGTGTCTATTTTTGTGTCTGTGCCGTAGGTTGCCGTAATCTTCGGATTGCCGTCAAGAGTGCCACGGTTCTTTTTCATGTCATAAATCAGGTTCACACCTGTTGCGATAAATGTCTCGTATTCTATTTCGACTTCATCCGGGATTCTCCATACGTCAGATTCCAGGTTCATGTTCATCGATTCCGTGCGAATTTCCAGGGGGATTGTTTCAGTGTCCCGGGTTCGCTCGCCTTCGTTTTCCTGCGACTGTGACGAGTTCGGACACAAAACAATAAGCATCATTGCAGCAATGATGAATGGAAAAAAACTATTTTTAAATATGTTTTTCATATAATAATTTCAGACAATCACAATCTATCGAATATGTTCCAGCAGTAATTAAGCCGTTCCCTATTACCATGATTTCAAGGTGTAGCTCCATTTTCAGCGAAACCACATCTTAGCTCGGATACTGCTTTCCGGATGTCCTTTAAGTAATCCGGTATAAGGGGCAAAACCATTCTATCCCAAAAGCCACCCCTTACATCCTGTTCCTTATGGATACCGGGTTTCTGTCCGGAATGACACCCGCTTTCTGTCATTCCCGCGAAAGCGTGAATCCATTTTACCCCTGGACGGTGGTCCCCCTGGAATTCTTTGCGCTTAAATCCGGCAACATCTCGCCGGGACTTGCATTTTATCTTTATTACAACTTTTTTCCAAGTGTACGAGTATCAAACTGCTGAAATCCCGATCTCTATTACTCCACATACACTCGCCTCGACAACTGCTTATGACCTGGGATGGCATTTCTTGAATACTTCCCGCAATCGCTCGGATGTGACATGCGTGTAAACCTGCGTCGTCGATATGTCCACATGTCCGAGCATTTCCTGAACAGCCCTGAGGTCTGCGCCGTTTTCCATCATGTGTGTTGCGAAAGAATGTCTGAAAACATGAGGCGAAACATTGCTGACGATACCCGCTTCATGCGCAACTTTTTTGACTGTTTTCCATACAGCCTGCCTCGATAAAGGTTTGCCGCGTGCATTTATCATAAGGTAATTGGATCGTTTTTTTGCAGACCATGCCGGGCGCACATCATCGAGATATCTTATCAGCCAGTCTCGCGCTTTCGAGCCGACGGGCACCATACGCTGCTTCGCCCCCTTACCGCGGCAGCGTATAAAACCTTCGTCGATATTCAGGTCCGCCATGCGCGCCTCCGTCAACTCACTCACACGCATACCGGTCGCATACAACAGTTCGATCATTGTGCGGTCGCGAATCTGCTCCGGTGTGTCAGAAGGAATAGATTCAATAATCTGTTCCACATCCTCGCGCGATAGTGTTTTCGGGAGTGCGCGGTCACGTTTCACTGTATGCACTTCGTCGGCGGTGCCCTGCGTGAGATTATCTTCGCGTTCAAGGAAACGTATGAATTTGCGCAGACAGGCGATCTTCCGTGCGATCGTTGACTTTGTGAAACCATGTTCTTCGGCGAGGTGTTTGCTGAATGCGCTCACTTCCACGGCAGACAGTTCGGTCGAATCGCCCGGATAATCTTCGTTCAGAAAATCAAAGAACTGCAACAGGTCATTCGAGTAAGCATCCAGGGTATTGGGCGAGCATCCGCGCTCGACTGTGAGATAGTCGAGAAAAGCATCAATAAGGTCTTCAATCTTATCCAATACGCGACTTCACCTTTGTTTTTACGCCCTCAATTTTTCTTTCAGCAACTCCGCGCCTTCAGCGACAGCCCCGGCGATTTTCGAGCCGTCCCTGCCACCCGCCTGGCCCAGTTTCGGCGATCCGCCACCACCGCCGCCCGCATGTTTAGCTATATCCTTGATCATCTTTCCCGCGTTAAGTCCCCTGGCCACAACATCGTCGGAGAAGGCAAGTAAAAGAGCCACCTTACCACCGGGATTCGAGCCGAGAAGCACAACATACGAATCGAGTTTGACTTTTAGCTCATCGTATAGATTTCTTAAAGATTTTGCGTCGATCCCTTCGACGGAGGCCGCAACGACAGTCACTCCGTCGACGACTTCGGCAGCATCCAGTAAGCCGCGGCCCGCGTCCTTAAGTTGTCCACGTCCCGCTTTCTTTGCCGCCTTTTTCAGCCTGTCACGTTCGCTTTTCAGCGACTCGATTGATTTCAGCAGGTCGATCTCCTGCGCGTTCAGCAACTCTGCCGCTTGTTTTATCACGTCGAGTTTCTTGTCGATATAATCCAGAGCGACTTCACCCGCTACCGCTTCGATACGCCGCAGACTGCTCCCTATCGACCGTTCCTCCGTTATTTTTACAATACCGACCTGTGCCGTGTTGGCAACATGTGTGCCCCCGCAAAGTTCCATGCTGAAATCGCCTGCTTTCACCCTGCGCACCACATCTCCGTATTTCTCACCGAACAGCGCAATAGCCCCTTCCTTCTTCGCTTCCTCGAACGATTTTTCCGATGTTTCGACAGGCAGCCCCTCGAGCACTTTGCGGTTTACGAGTCCTTCCACTTTCTTAAGTTCTTCAGGTGTGACCGCCTTGTGGTGAGTGAAGTCGAAACGTAGTTTATCGGGGCCGACATACGAACCCGACTGCGCTACATGCGAACCGAGCACGGAACGAAGCGCGGCGTGCAGGAGGTGAGTTGCTGTGTGGTGACGCATGATCGCTTCGCGCCGACCGGCGAGGACTTTGAGGGTAATCGAAGCGCCGGTTTTCAGTGTACCCTCGATGATCTTTGACCTGTGAACAACGATATTGCCGTCCGCCATGAAAGTATCAGTCACATCAAGTCGGCCGCCGTCGAACTGCGCTTCGCCCATGTCGCCCACCTGGCCGCCCATCTCTCCGTAGAAAGGCGATTTCAGCGTGATTACATCCACTTCGCTGCCTGCTTCGGCTTCTTCGATAGACGCGCCGTCTTTAATCAGAGACACAACTTTTGTCTCCATTTCCATACTCTCATATCCGTCGAATACACCAGCCGCGTCGGATGCCGCGTCACGGTACACTTTTTCAAGGTCCTCGACGAAAACACTTCCGTCCATCTTGCTACCCCTGCGTGAGCGCTCTTTCTGTTCATCCATCGCTTTTTTGAAACTCGCGACATCTACCCCGTCGAATCCCAGTTCTTTCACGATCTTCTCGGTTTCTTCGACAGGCAGGCCGTAGGTGTCATAAGCAGTGAATACAATCGCGCCGTCAGCGAGACCGGCCGGCGGCTCTTCGCCGCCCGCCATTTCTTTCTTATGATTCATCACGAACATGCGGCCCTGTGCGAGCGCGTCGGCAAACTGCTCTTCTTCTTTATGTATTATGTTTTCTACAAGTTCGCGCTTTTCGATAAGCTCCGAATACTGGTGTCCGAGAATATCATTGACAACTTCGGCGAGTGTGTACAGGAACGGTTTTTCGATGCCGATCTCACGGCCGTAAGTGCAGGCTCTTCGCAGCACTTTGCGAAGCAGGTAGCCGCGCCCCTCGTTGGATGGAAACACGCCGTCGGCAACAAGGAATGTGCAGCCGCGTATGTGGTCGGCGATAACACGCATAGGCATGAGATTATCCTTGTAAGGGACAGAAGCTATGGATTCGATTTTCTGAATTATGGGAAACAAAAGGTCTGTTTCAAAATTTGTGGGTGTACCCTGGAGTACTGATGCCACACGCTCGAGGCCGCTGCCTGTGTCGATGTTCTGCATCGGCAGAGGTGTGAGCCTGCCACCGTCGTGGCGCTCGTACTGCATGAAGACGAGATTCCACAACTCGATATACCTGCCGCAATCGCAGGTGACATCGCACCCGGGTTTCCCGCAACCGCGCTCTTCGCCGAAGTCATAGAATATCTCCGAGCAGGGGCCGCAGGGGCCGTCGGGGCCTTTCGACGGGCAACTCGATGGCCAGTAATTGTCTTTTTCGCCGAGGTAATAAAGTCGATCTTTTTGTATGCCCACCTCCCCGAGCCATATCTTTGCAGCGTCCTCGTCGTCCTTATAAACTGATATTTTCAGCCTGTCCGCGGGTATCCCGAAGCCCTCCGTCAGGAGTTCCCACGCCCAGGTTATAGCCTCATGCTTGAAGTAGTCGCCGAAAGAGAAGTTGCCGAGCATCTCGAAAAACGTGTGGTGGCGGGGAGTGCGGCCCACTTCGCCAATGTCCACGGCCCGCAGACATTTCTGTGAAGTAGTCAGCCGTGTGTGTGGTGGTTTTTTAAGACCGAGGAAGTATGGTTTAAACTGCACCATTCCGGCGGAAGTTGTAAGTAAAGTCGGGTCGTCCGGCACCAGCGATGAACTAGGATGCCTGCGGCATCCCTTGCTCTCGAAGAATGACAGGAACCGTTCGCGAATTTCGTCTGCTTTCATTTATCTTTTTCCTTTCACTTGCTGAACAGGTTGCAAAAATACACGAAGATATTTTTACACAAACGCCCTTCCGTTTAAAGAAGGGCGTGAATTGAAATCCAATTTATCAAACATCATCATAGTGCGCCATGCACGAAAGTGTTTCAATATAGTGTGCATGAACAATCCGGTTGTCGACCGGGGCCGCTACTTGCTCATTATCCTTTTGAGCTTCTCCAGAGCCGCGGACTGTATACGCGAAATCTGCATCTGCGAAACATTCATCATCTTTGCAATTTGAGCCTGCGACATGTTGTTGTAGTACCTGTTGTAGACAACAAATTTCTCATCGTCGCTCAGTTGTTTGAGGCTGCTCTGGAGAGAAAGTCTGTCACTGATCTGTTCAATTTTCTTGTCGAAATTTCCGATCATATCCATGAGCCTTGACGACTGATCGCCCACGTTGCCTTCAAGCTCTTTATCAAGCGAAACCAGCTTATAAGACATCACGGCTTCGCGCGATTCGATCACCTCTTCGACAGTGCAGCCTATCTCACTTGCGACTTCCTCATAAGTGGGATGTTTGTCGTTTTCCTTTGTCAGTCTTTCAATAGTCTGTTTCACCGCTACATTCAGATCTTTAATGCGGCGCGGCACTTTTATACCCCATGTTTTGTCACGAAAATATCTTTTAATTTCGCCGAGTATGGTGACAGTCGCGAAAGTGGCGAATTCCGCGCCGTGCCCGTCATCGTACCTGTCTACAGAGTTTATCAGACCAAGTGTCGCCACCTGAAGCAGGTCTTCATATTGTTCGCTTCTCGCGCCGAATCTTTTTGCGAAAAACCGCGCCATGCCAAGGTGCGATTCGATTATCCTGTTGCGGATTTCGCTATCTCCGGTCTCCGCATAGTCCGCCAGCATTTCTCGAAGCTGTTCTTTTGGTATTTTATTAAAATCGTTCGTTGTCAAAACGCAATTGCCTCAGGCTACATCGATTTTCTTTTTCATAAGAATTCTGGTTCCGGTATCCGGGTCGGAATCGACATCCACTTCGTCCATTAGAGTCTGTATCAGCAGGAATCCCAGGCCGCGCTCGATATCGTCGGTCTCGTCGGGCTCTTCGCCACCTGTTTCCGAGATGTTGTCTTCTATCTTGAAAAACACAAAACTGTCTTCCAGCCAGCAGGAGATTTTTATCGAACCGCTGTAGCCTGCTCTTTCAGATTTCTGGATGGCGTTGTTGCAGGCTTCCGACACTGCAACCTTTATGTCTTCCACCTCGTCGAGAGGAATCGGATGATTTGAAGCATAGCCCGATACAAGCAGCCTGACCACCCTCAGGAACTCCGGGTTGCCCGGAATATTTATCTCCACGAGGGTATCTTTTTTCTGATCCGACATCGACTTACCCCCTAATGATTGTCACTGCTCGAGTTTTTTCAGAGCAGCTTCCTTGTTTTCCGCAATTGTGAAAATATTGCTCAGTCCCGTAATTGAAAACAGCTTTATTATCCTTTCGGATGTCAACACAAGTATCAGTCTTCCGCCGCCTTCGGCTATCCGTCTTTTAATTCCTATCAGGATGCCGAGGCCGGTACTATCTATATATTTTACATTCCTTATGTCCAGCACGAGATTCGCCGCATCGGTATCCTCTGTTACATATCCAACTTTTTCTTTCAGCTGTTTTGCGTTGTAAAGATCAATCTCTCCTTTAACCGTCAGCAACATATACCCATCTTCATTTTTGTATTGAAAACTAAGGTTCATTCAGTTCGCCCCCATCATAATGTATTTATTATTCCAATTATAAATGTTGTATCCGATATAGATTATTCATTACCGTTCCCTTTGTAACATTATTGAGTATATCGGTAAAGCCCATCAATTTCAACGACATAGTCCCCTGCGGGTGTGCGACAGTCATCGGTTTATTACACGTAATTTCATTTCAAACACGGTTCCCACTCCAGGTTCGGACACCACTTCTATTGTTCCACCATGTTTTTCGACAATCATCTTGACAATGGATAACCCGAAACCGATTCCATAGTTTTTCGTGGTAAACATTGGATTGAAAACCTTTTCGATATGTTCCTTTTCAATACCGCAGCCGGTATCTTTGAAAAACAGTCCGGCACATCTCCTGACCGAACCGTCCGGCGGCCTTACAGCAATAGCTATCTCTCCGCCGTCTTCCATCGCCTGACATGAATTCTTAATAATATTCTCGATCACAATGGCAAACTGCTTCTTATCAAGTTTAACTGTTATTTCCTCCTCTGAAGTATCTATAGTAATGTTAATCCCGGTCGGAATATCGAGCAGGTTCACGTTCATCGCAATGAAACCGTTCAGTTCCACTGCTTCAAGCTGCGGAGATTCCATGCGTGTGAGGCGCATGATACTGTCGATAATATCAGTCGTTCTTTTTATCTGTGAATCGATCTTGCCGAGATAATACTCGAATTTTTTATCATCGAGGGCGGCTGCTTTTTTCTTCAGGAAAAATGCAGCGTTCGAGATAACCGCAAGTGGATTGCGTATCTCGTGGGCGATGCTGCCGGCAAACTGGCCGAGAACCGCAAGCCGCTCGGACTGTATAAGCATCTCCTGTGCCTTTTCCAGATCATGCGTTCTTTCCCTTACAAGTTCTTCGAGTCCGTGCCTGTATTTCTCAAGTTCCCTTTCCGCCCTTTTTTTATCTGTAATATCCTTAAAAACCACCTGTGCCGCAGGTTTACCTTCGTATTCGATCGGTGTTGAAATAACATCGACATCTATTAATTCTCCATCGAGCCTTAAATACTTTCGTTCAAAAACTTCCGCCGGCTTTTTCCCTCTGTACAAGATGTCAACTCTCTTTCGCACTTCTTTGTGATAATTCTCCGGCAGGAACATCCACATCGTTTTACCAACAATGTCTTCGGGACGGTCAGCACCGAGAACAGACGCGGCTTCCCTGTTCACAAATACTATTTTCTCTTCACAGTGTATGAGGATAGGAAGCGGAGAATTGTCGACAAGCCTGCGATATTTTTCTTCGCTTCGCTTCAACGCTTCCTCTGCTATTCTGCGTTCCGATATGTCGCGAACAAAAGCAATAACCAATTCCTTATCGAGATACTCGACATAGGTGCCCGTCACTTCGACAGGGAAAATGAGACCTTCTTTTGTCTTGTATCTCGAATATCCGGCCATCGAGCCATGAGATTTCAGAACTTCCCATCTCTGCGTCCAGGAGGCTTCAGGATAATCGACATCAATATCATAAATCTTCTTTTCGAGCAGTTCTTCCCGTGAATAGCCCAGTGTGCGACAGGCCATGTCGTTAACATAAAACAGACTGCCATCTTTTTTTGTCCAGAAAACACTGTCGGACGCATTATCGACAGCCATCTGTGTAAGCCTGAGCATTTCGCCGGCTTCTTTTCGCTCTGTAATATCAAGGTGCATTCCGGCTACCCTGACAGGCTTTCCGTCCTCATCCCACTCCACAATCCGCCCTCTGTTATGCACCCATTTCCATCTGCCGTTTTTCGCTCTCAACCGTTGTTCCGTCTCGCACAGATCAAGTTCTCCCGCGAGATGTTTCTTCATCTTCGATATAACATAATCGGAATCATCGGGATGGATTGTTTTCAGCCATATCTCCTGGTGGTCTCCAAGTTCCTCATAAGAGTAGCCAAGCATTTTCGCCCATCTTCTGTCGAATTTGACTTCGCCGTTTTTCAGATTCCAGTCCCACGTCGCAAGCTGCGCGCCCTGAAGAGCAAGTTCGAGCCTTTCCTCATTTTCACGTAAAGCCTGCTCAGCTTTACGTTGTTCTCCCGTCAGAAGCACATAATCTATGAAATCACCGATCTCACCCGCGAACGACACTTCATCCATCGTCCATGTGCGTATCGGTCCCGTGTGCTCGAAACAAACAACGCCTATCACTCTACCTTGCCGCCGGATTGCAGAATCCAGCATGGATGTTATTCCCAGCGGTTCCAGATAAGCTTCTGCGAATTCCTTTGTTCTACTGTCATTCCTCGCGTCATGCGCATCGACGGCACGCTGCAATTCAATCGCTCTGAAATAATCGGGATAATCCGCGGCATTCAGTACTATTCCGCACGAGTGGCAGTCCAGACATAATTCATACAATTCGATACACTCGAGTTCTGTATGGTCCTCGTTCAGCAACCACACACTCGCCCTCTCGACATCCAGTGCTTTCGCGGCGATCCGCATAGCAGTCTGCACCGCAATTGATGTGTCTTTTACAAGTATGTTTTTATCTGTCGTAAGCTCTATTATCGCCGCCTGCAGACGTCGTATTCTCGTTT
>JAJRTR010000146.1 GCA_024278215.1 bacterium | reverse complement strand
CGAGAACAAGCACCAATACGGCAACGGGAATATCCCAAATGTCATTACGTCGATGCAGATGGAGCGGCTGCTGGCTCCGCATGGGCCGTACAACAGGGTGTTGCGCCCTTCCGACGGCATGGCGCCCGACTCGATCGCCTATGTGCAATGCGCCGGGTCGCGTGACAGGAGCATGGGGGTTTCCTACTGCTCGCGGGTCTGCTGCATGTACGCGATAAAGCAGGCGATGCTTCTGTCGGGTTCGTTGCCGCTTGCGGATATCACTATCTACTACATGGACATACGAGCGTTCGGCAAAGGCTACGAGCAGTTCTACCAGAACGCTAAAGCTATGGGAATCGAATTCATCAAGGGCAAAGTAGCGATGGTCGATAAGGGCGAAAACGGGAGCGTGACGATTATCTATGAAGCGCAGGACGGAGAGGGCCGGATAAGCGCGAGCCACGATCTTGTCGTGCTGTCCATGGGAATGATACCGGGCTGGAACCCGGCGGGCACATGTCCCGTTCCGGTGGATACGGACAACTTTATAAAATCCGCGCATCCGTGGATAGCGCCGACGGTCACGGATATGGAAGGCGTGTTCGTCACGGGCGCAGCCGCCGGCCCGAAAGATATTGTTGATTCCATCGCCGAATCCGGTTCGGCTGCAATGGAAGCCGCGAAGTATATGGCGGCAAAATCCGAATCCGGCAGAGTGCCCGCCTGAATCTGCGGCGGCGAATACAAATGAGACGTGCCTGTTGTCGAAAGGCAATAATTGAAATATCAGATTCCATTATTGGGAGTTCCAGGTATGGGCGATGACATGAAAAATGAAGCAACCGGCGAAAAGCAAAGAAAAGTCGGCGTATATATTTGCTATTGCGGAGGTAATATTTCCGACCATGTATATGTCGAGAAAGTCCGTGAAAGCGTAGAGAAAATGCCATTGGTTTCCGTGGCCAGGACCAACATGTTCATGTGTTCCGATCCCGGCCAGGAGATGATAATGGAAGACCTCAAGAGCGGCGCTGTGGACCGTGTCGTAGTTGCTTCATGCGCTCCGAGTCTCCACCAGACCACTTTCCGCAACGCGGTAAAACGCGCTGGTTTCAACCCCTACATATATGAACACGCCAACATCCGGGAGCACGTCAGTTGGGTGCATAACGGCGATTCCGCTACGGAAAAGGCCGCCCGGCTGGTGTCGGCGGCAGTCGCGAAAGCCAACCTGCTCGAACCGCTCGAACCCATCCGCGTCGATGCGATAGCTCATGCCGCCGTCATCGGTGGCGGCATGGCAGGCATGAAGGCCGCAACAGACCTGGCCGACAAAGGCGTTAAAGTCACCATAATCGAAAAATCACCCTTCCTCGGCGGCAATGTTGCAAAACTCGACCGCCTTGCACCTTCAAATACGAAAGCCGCTGATCTCCTGACATCTCTCGCCACGAACGTGCTGGCCAATCCATTGATAACCGTGCATAGTTGCTCGACTGTACAAAGTTACGAAGGTTACGTCGGCAATTTCAAACTGGGCATAAAAAAATGTCCGCCGGATACCGGCACCGACAAAGACGGCTGCTCTCGAAATGTTACGTCCGGTATGAAAACAGGCGCTTATATTCCGTTCGCCGGTGTGCTGCCGGATGCACCGCCTTCCTCCGAAGAAAACATAACCATTGATGCCGGAGTTATCATCCTTGCTACAGGCTTTAAGCCGTACACTCCGCGGAACGGCGAATATGGTTACAGCGACTACCCGGAAGTAATCACACTGCCGGAACTCATCCAATTGATGGCAACAGGGAAAAACAGCGGTGACCGCCTTGTTGTCAACGGTCGTGAAATAAGAAGCATGGCGATGATTCATTGTGTCGGCAGCAGGCACATACCCGGCATACACACAGAGGATGAAGCAGGTAATCTCAACGAGTATTGCTCGCGCACATGCTGCGCTGCCACGCTGAACGCGGCCAACAATATCAAAGAAGCGCATCCCGGCACAAGCATATATGAGTTCTATCGCGACATAAGAACCTATGGCCGCGGCCAGGAGGAACTCTACAGCCGCGCGTCGAAAAACAAAGTCGTCTTCATTCGTTTCGAGGCCGACGCCGGCCCGGAAGTCACCTCGAAAGAAGCGCCCGGCGATTATCCACTGCTTGTCAGGGCGAAAGATACGCTGACATTCGGCGAGGAAGTCGCAGTGCCTGTCGACCTCGTCGTGCTGGCGACCGGCATGGAACCCGCCGCTATATCCGATCTGGTGACAATGATGAAACTGCCCGTGGGCGCGGACAGATTCCTGCAGGAAGTGCATCCCAAGCTGCGCCCTGTGGAACTGCCCAAAGCGGGTATCTATCTCGCCGGCACCTGCCAGGCACCCATGGACACGGGCGAAGTGTCGAACGCGGCAGGCGCCGCCGCCGCTAAAGCCGCGTCTCTGCTGGGCAAAGGGCACGTCGATCTCGATCCCTTTGTCGCCAGTGTCGACGCGGACAAGTGCAAAGGCACCGGCGAATGTGTGAAAGCCTGTCTCGTGGAAGGCGCGCTCGGGATGGCGGATTATGAAACAGAGGACGGCGAGAAAAAACAGATCGCCAGGGTGGAGCCTGCCATGTGCACAGGCTGCGGGGCGTGTGTAGCTGTCTGCCCCGATAATGCGATCGACATCAGTGGCTGGACACTCGAACAGTACGAAGCTATGGTCGACTGGATAGTAGCGGATATCAAATGATTGCACCGCCGCTGTTTGACGCCGGGCGACAAGTATCAACCTGAAGGATCAATTGCAGCCGCCCGCGGCAGAATCGGAATTATGCAATCGGCTCTGAAGTATACGGAGGACATTATGGGTTCGAATGAACATGAAAATACGATTGACAAAGAAGCGATGAAGAAACTACGCGAAAGCAGAAAACCGTTTATTAAAGCTGCTACGGAGAAAATGAGAAAGCACAAAAAAGCGATCAAATTGATAAAGGATGTCATGTCGAATCAACAGATGACAGTTCCGGAAATTGCGCAGGCTGTAACGATGAGTACAGCGGATGTGATGTGGTATGTCGCATCACTTAAGAAATACGGCGAACTGGTCGAGGCGGAAAAAGCCGGCGATTATTTCAAATACGAACTTGTAGCAAAAGAAGCGTCTGAAGAAGCCGTATGAAACGGGGCGGATGCGCTGTCCGACCGTCCACGCCGGGCAGTGAAATATCGCCCCCGGAGGAAAAAATGCTTTTAGTGAAACCTGATTTTGCTGAAGAACTTGCAGCACACGGCAGCGACACTGCCATGGAATGTTTCAACTGCGGCACCTGCGCCGCGATATGCCCGCTCATATACGAACATTTCCCGCGCCGCATGTTGCGTTACATACAACTGGGTGCAAAAGAGAAGATTCTCGAAGAGCCCGCGGAATTGTGGCGCTGTCTTCACTGCGGACTATGCACACAGACATGTCCGCGCGGCGCCGACCCCGGAGAAGTGATCCTGGGCCTGAAACGTTATGTAACGGCAAACTGGAGGAAGTCTTGATATGTATGACCCCAAGGACATCATAGACCTGCTGGCCGACAACGTCGCAAAAACGAGGAACCCGTTCGGCATCTCAAAATACTGGCTGAACGGCTGGTGGAAAAAATTTGACATCCCCAGACAGGGCGGCTCCCTGCTTTTCACCGGCCTGATGTACCAGTTCATGCCCTACATCGAAAAAACGACAGCCTACCTTGAAAGCTACGAAGACTCGAAATGGGCCGGATATGCCCGATACGGTAAACTCGTCCCGAAAACACTGACGAGCCTTGGGCTCGCGGCGATTACGCCACTTGACGAAAAACTTAAATTTACGAATATTCTCAGGAACATTTCAACAATACTCACGAAATCCGGCGTAGACTTCCACTACGATCCCTCTCTCGACGACTACAGCGGAATCCTGCTCTACGACCTCGGCGCCCAGGACGAATTCGTGCGCCACGCGAAATATGTCGCTGAAAAGCTAAAAGCCAAAGGCGTCAAAAAAATAATCACTGTCGATCCGCACACGACTTACGCGCTGAAAATACTTTTTCCGAAATACACGGGCATAAGCTTCGAAGTGAAAACATATTTCGAGCTTATAAATCTTCACTCGAAAAACGGCTGTCACCAGGTGACACTGCACGATCCGTGCTTCTACGGCAGGTATCTCGAACTCTCCGATGTGCCCGTTAAAGCGCTCGGAAAGCTTGGCGTGGAATGTGTGCCCGCGCGGAACTCGGGACTCTACACAAGTTGCTGCGGCGGTCCGGCGGAATCGATCTCGCCGAAACTTTCCGCCGAAATCGTCGAACGCAGAGTCGCCGAACTACAGGAAACCGGCAAGCAGATCATCGCCATGTGCCCGATTTGCCTGGGCAACCTGCGAAAAGCAGGCGCCGATGTCGAAGACCTCTCGAGCCTGATTATGAAATGTATGGAATGAGAAGGAATTTAATAAAATATCACATAAAGGAGACTTAAGATTATGGGTAAGATGGTAGTTGTTTGCAACAGTGCGGAGCCGTCACAGATAATGCCGGCGCTGATCCTGGCATCGTCGGGTGTCGCGATCGATAATAAGTTGATTATGTTTTTCTGCCCCGGCGCGGCTCAGGCGCTTGTCAAAGGCGAACTCGAGAAGATCGGTACACCGAAGGGACTCCCGAATCCTGTCGATCTCTTCAACACGATTATGGATGAAGGCAGCGAGGTCATCTTCTGCGAGCTTTCCATCGAAAGCAAAGGCATAAAGCCGGAAGACCTGCGTGACGACCGCATCGTCATCAAAAAAGGGCCGGCGTTTCTCATGGATGCCGAAGGCGCGGATATTACGCTCACTTTCTAACCGTATCTTATGACTGAAATACTCTGCGCAGGATGGTAAAGGCATTTCAACACAGAGAGCACGGAGCAACAGAGAGAACGGAGAATGAATCACTTCAACTCTACTTGTAATTACAAATATTCTTTATTTTTTCTCTGTGTTCTCAAAAACTCTGTGCTCTCTGTGTTATGTTATTTATCATACTCGAAACTCTCATACAGGCACAGGTTGAGGCGGGATGTCGGTGTTCTCGTCCCATTCACTTTATACATCGGCACAAAGTTGACCGGCCGCTATTTCACGGCATCTTTTTTCAGAGGGATATCCCATTTCCTCATGTATTTCCAGATTGCAGTGCGGCTTACATCGAGCCGCCGCCCGGCCTCGGCTTTGTTCCAGTCGCAGTCATCGAGCAACTCAATCAACTTCTCCCGCGTAAGTTTCGGTCGTAATATGTTCTTTTGCGTTCCCGGCGGACTATCCGCGTGAGCAGGCTGATACTCGAGTCTCCTGACCTCCACCGGTAGATCGAAACTGTCTATCTTATTCCTTGTGCACACGACGAAGGCGTGCTCGACAGCATTCTCGAGCTCTCTTACATTTCCAGGCCAGTTGTAATCCATCAGGATGCGCATCGCGGAACTGGTAACACCGTCTATGCTCTTTCCCGTCTTTTTATTATGTGATTTTATAAAGTGGCTTACAAGCAGAGGAATATCCTTTTTATGTGAGCGAAGCGGAGGCATATTGATCGGGAAAACTTTCAGCCTGTAGTACAGGTCTTCGCGGAATGCGCCTTCATTTACACGCTCGATGAGATTCCTGTGAGTAGCCGCGACAACTCTTATGTCCGTTTTCCGTTTCCTGGATTCACCTACACGCTCGATCTCGTGTTCCTGGAGCACTCTCAGAAGTTTTACCTGGATCAGAGGACTGATCTCTCCTATTTCATCGAGGAAAACCGTGCCGCCGTCGGCTTCCTCGAACCTGCCGATACGATCGCGCACCGCGCCTGTGAACGCGCCTCGCACATGTCCGAACAACTCGCTTTCAAGCAACGATTCAGACAGGGCAGAACAGTTTACTACCACCATCAGCTTATCCGCCCTGTCGCTGTTGTAATGGATGGCACCCGCCGCCAGCTCTTTTCCGGTGCCGCTTTCGCCCTGGATCAGAATTGTAGCGCTGGTGGCCGCCGCCTGTTTTATCGCCGTGAACACATCTCTCATCTCTTTGCTTTTTCCGATTATATTTCCGAATTGATGGACTTCCTCCAGCTTGAGCAGCGCCTCGTCCGCTTTCCTGCGCGCCTTTATCATTTCAGTCAGGTCCGTTATTGTTTCGACTGCGCCTATAACTTCTCCATCATGTTTCTTGAGCACATTCGCATTTTTTAAGATCGGCACATCATGTCCGTCTTTGTGCCTGAGTAAACATTCTTTGGAAATAACTTCCCCTTTACTGAACACCTCACAGTCAGACGGATTCTCCGGGCAGAATCCGCCGGAGCATGAACTCAAATTGAGTATCGAACAGGGGCCGTTTAAAACGTCCTCTTTCCTGTGCCCCGTGATAATCTCCATGGCTCTGTTCCATGATGTGATTCTGCCCTGGCGGCTTACCGTAAAAACACCGTCTGATAACGAATCGAGAAGGAGATGAATATTTTCACTCTCCCATGTTTCTTCTTCTTTCATGCGATGGCTTCCTTTGTAATAATTTGCAAGGTATGGCGATATAGTGTGTAAAAGGCAATCCTGTAAATAGCTCTCCCCTTTCCGGAGCCCGGTACGTTACCGTTAACGTTACACCCATTATAAGTAACGCAACCGGATGTATCAAATATTTGCTTCAGTTTTTCTGAAATAAAAAAATGCCGGTTTTCAAGCATTTTTTAAGATTCTTACCTTGTATACCGAGCTTTTCACTTAAACGGTATGATTTTTGAACTATGAAAAGAGATGGGAGCTTATCGGTATTGCTCAAGTAAGGGTGAAAAGAATAATGAGCAAACTCGAGTTTGAAAAAGCGATAGGAGATGGAGTTGTTCTTGTCCACTTTTTTCTGCCCTGGGGAGCATCATGTCGGTTACAAGTGCCGATAGTGGATAAACTGGCGGAAAAATTTGAAGGCAAAGCTGTAGTGGGCAAGTTGAACTTGAGCGAAAACAAAGAACTCGCTGCCGAACTCGGCATTACAGGTGTTCCCACACTTGTGATCTTCAGGAACGGTAAAGAGATTCGGCGTTTTGTCGGCCTGCAATCGTTGCAGGTGCTCTCGGAAGCTATCGACACAGCGATGAAAGAGCCACGGAAAAAGTCGTTGCGAACACGAAAATGAAGATGTTTGAAGAGGGAAATGAACTTGTGTGTTGTGGTAAAGACAATGTTGAAAAGAGATCGGTGGAAGCTGGAGCTTCCAGTTCCAGGCGTTCCCAAGGTAGACCTTGGGAACAGTGAAACTCTGTGTGCCGTGCTCAAACCGAATTTGTTTGGGCACGAAATGCGATCTTTTGGGTTCCGGCTGTGCTGGGTTAGGGGAAAATTCAGGGTGATGAAAAAGAACGTTTTGATCGACAGGGAGGGACAGCAATGAGTGAGAACAATTCTTTTGAGGGAACGATAATAGTGACCTGCGCGGTTATGAGAAAAGAAATGGAGCGGCTCGAAGAAGAAGGTTTCCTCGATGCCGATGCCGTTCTGTTCACGACTGCCGGGAACCACGAGAAACCCTGGGACATGGAGAGAGAACTGCCGGAAAAGCTGAAAGAGGCGGCGGAAAAAAGCAAAAGGATAATCGTGGCGCTCGGAAAGAAGTGCTACTTCAACACTAACACACCGGAGAAAACTATCGATGATCTGATCCGGGAGACTGGTATAGAAGCGGTGCGCGTGGATGCCGACGATTGTATCGACATGCTTTCCGATAAGCAGATGCGTAGGGAAACAGAAGAAAAACGGACAGTTTACTGGATAACCCCCGGCTGGATGCTTGAACGCGAAAGCATATTCGGCGACTGGGACCAGGGCAAGGCTAATGAAACATTCCCGAGGCACGAGGCGGCGCTTCTGCTGGATGCTCTGGATTTCTTCAATGATATTGCCATGACCAGCCCTGAAATATTACTTGAATTCGGCGACTGGATGCAGATACCGGTAGAGCCGGTGGCAGTAACGATGCAGCGTCTTAAAAAACAGTTGCTCGACGCACTCGGGAAGACAAACGGATAACCCGCATCGGCGAAATGTGCGGGATAAACTTCCGGTCGCACACGGCATAGGCGCGACCAGATGGTGTGATTCGCATTCAATGACCGTCGCCCCGACACAGGGCTGCGACGTTTTATTTGGATAACACAACGGTCTGTTTATTGCAGCATGAGTCAGCACACATTATGGAGGATACAAGCATGGAAAACACAAATTCAATCGATCCGAACCTGGAAAAACTTATCCGGACCATGGTCGAAGAGAAAGTGCAGGAAAGTCTTAAACCGGTAAACGAACAGCTTTCGGGGTTACTCGAAAAGAGCGACGCGGAGAAGGTGGGTATTAGTGACCGCGCCACGATAGTTGTATTCAGCGGCGATATGGACAAGCTGATGGCGGCGTTCATTATCGCGGTCGGGGCCGCCGCTATGGACATGGAAGTGTCGATGTTCTTCACTTTCTGGGGCATCACCGCCTTGAAAAAACAAACTGTTTACAGCGGGAAGCCGGTGGTGGAAAAAATGATGTCCGTCATGCTTCCCGGCGGCCCGGACAAGGTGGGTACATCGAAAATGAATATGATGGGATTCGGCCCGAAATTTTTCAAAATGGTTATGGAACAGAAAAATGTTCAGTCGCTTCCCGAGCTTATAGCGCTCGCGCGTGATCTGGAACTGCGTATGGTTGCCTGTCAGATGTCGATGGATATCATGGGTATCAGAGAGGATGAACTTATAGACGGCATTGAATATGGTGGTGTGGCGACATATCTGGCGGACGCTGCTGATTCGAGAATTACACTGTTTATCTAATCTTAAGGCCGGGCCGATGCGAAGAACTGTCCGGCATATCGGACAAGCGCTGTTCCATACTTGCTGTCAGCGCATTGTGCCGGGCCGTAAGCTGCTATATACTGAACGAAGGAAAGCTGTATAATGTCGGAAAACAGTGTAAAACGGAGGTAGTTAAGGTATGAAGAAGGTTTTGCTGGTAGGATGCGGTCATTACATGGATTCGGGTTATGGATGTCCGGGCGAATGGAGATGTCTCAAAGCGGCCGCGCTCGGGGAAGGCAAGTTCGACGAATCGGTATCGGTGATCGCGTTTGTGAAATGCGAGTGTCCGGGCAGACCCCTTCTGTCCAACATCGGCATGGCGATAAAACTCTCCGGCATCAAGCCGGACGCCATACACCTGACAAGCTGCATGGCAGGCGCAAAACCCGGTTGTCCTCATCTGGACATGAAAGAAATTTCAGGAATGATTACGGAGAAGTTTGGAGTCCCCGTGGTAATGGGTACTCACGCTTATAAGTGACAGGCGAACGACACCTGAACACGGTATAACCGGAACTAAACTGAGGTTCAGGTTTCGTTCACGGGGTTCGCTCCGGGAACGCCGCAACTGAAAGCACCGGCTTTCAGCAAAGAAGTTTTTCGCGACAACACATTGTCGCGAATTCGCCCTGAATGGTATATCTATATCGGCCGTTTTTACGGCTACTTCTGTCGTGCGGCAGGATTATTGCGTATAACCCTGAAATGCAGCCACAAGACGACGTATCTGATATAAAAAAAGCTAATGGTGGAAAATATACCTATATATCAGCGTATAACGTCCTGTTTCAGCAATAACCTTGCAATATCATAGTTATAGATAAGAAGATTTTACGGGATATTAATGAAAATTACGTGTTAGTAATTAATTAAGTATGCACATACATGAAACAGCAGTTATAGAAAAGGGAGCTGAACTGGGCGAAAATGTAAAGATCGGGCCGTTCGTTCACATCGAAAACGGCGCCCGGATCGGCGATGGCTCAGAAGTGCTGGGCAACGCGATTATCCGGCGCGGTACGCATATCGGCCCCGGGTGCATGATTTATCATGGCGCGATTCTGGGCGGTGAGCCACAGGACGTAAAGTTCGAAGGGGAGGAAAGTTACCTTAAAATCGGGAGTAATACCGTGATCCGTGAATACGTAACTGCACACAGGGCGGACGGAGAAGGCGAAAGTACGGTGATCGGTGCGAACTGCATGTTGATGGCAAACAGCCATATAGCGCACAACTGCAATATCGGGGACGGCGTTACAATGGCGAATCTATCGACGCTTGGCGGGTTTGTCCAAGTGGGCGAGAGGGCATTTCTGGGAGGCCTGGCGGCGATACATCAGTTTGTCAGGATCGGCTCGTTTGCAATGCTGGGCGGAGGCTCGATAGTGCTTGAAGATGTGCCGCCGTACATGACAGCGGCGGGTGGTTACAGGCCGGTGGTTGTGGGGCTCAACACGATAGGACTCACAAGAGCAGGATTCAGTCCGGAAGCCAGAAGCCTGATGAAAAAAGCTTACCGCATAATTTTCAAACAGGGTCTGCGCACTGTGGAGGCAATTGAGAAGCTCAAAAACGAGTTGCCTGAGACGCGGGAAATGAAGAATATAGTCAACTTCCTTGAGAACACGGATAGAGGTATAAGCAGCGGAAGATGAAGCGACATTTACACTTCGAAAAGATATGTACAGGAGCATAATATGGTCCGGATCGGTGTTATCGGAACAGGGAAAATGGGAAGGAACCACGTCAAGATATTCAGCAGCATGAAGAACGTGGACCTCGTCGGAGTCGCCGACATAAATGAGGAAGTTGTCAGAGATATTGCCGGGGAATATTCAACCAGGCCCTATCTTGATTACAAAGACCTGATCGGAGAAAATCTTGATGCCGTAAGTATTGTCGTACCCACGACACTGCATAAGGAAGTCGCGATCAATTCTATTCGCGCCGGATGCCACGTGCTGGTGGAAAAACCTATTTCCGCAACGGTGGATGAAGGCAGGGAAATGATCGCTGAGGCGAACAAATATCAAAAGAAACTGCTGGTGGGACATGTCGAGCGTTTCAACCCGGCGGTGAATATCCTCAAGGAGATTGTAGACGACGGAGTTCTTGGTAATGTTGTGTCGATCTCCTCGAAAAGAGTAGGACCGTACAGTCCGCGGATAACAGATTGCGGCATCATCCTCGACCTCGCGCCGCACGACATCGATGTGATCTCGTATCTTTACAATGACAGGGTTAAGGAAGTTTACACAATTGCCGGAAAGGCTTTTCACAGTCAGGAAGATCATGCAACGCTGATGCTGAGATTCCATCGTGGAACAGCCGGTGTCATCGAAACAAGCTGGCTGCCGCCACACAGGGTGCGCATGCTGAATGTCGTCGGTGAGGCCGGTGTCGCGTCGCTTGATTTCATCGAACAAAAAGTTATTGTGTATGATAAAGACTGGGCTCGCGAAGCAAACGTCGAGCGCAAGGAGCCGTTGCGCAACGAATTGCGTCATTTTATCAACTTGATCTGCAACAGTGAATCACCAATCGTCAGTGGTGAGGACAGCCTGCACGCGCTGGCCGTTGCACTCACTGCCGTGGAATCATATCGTGCTGACCGTCTCATGAAGGTGCGCTTGCCCAGCATTGCCGAAACACATTCGCCAAGGGTTTCGCCCCTGCGTGTGATACATAAATAGTTGCTTGAATATACGAGTTGATTGGAACCCGGAGGGTCCGGCGCAAACGAGCTGAGACCCTTTTTTATTGCTGAAGAGACGAGCGCCCGTTCACGGAAAATACAAAAAGAGCTGCTGCCTGGAGATCGAAAACCTGTTTTGTGTGCCGGTCCGTGAACGGTTGCCGATAAACGATGAGCAAAAAGATATTCATAACAGCGGGCGAACTTTCCGGCGACCTGAACGCGTCTTTGCTCGTTGATGCCGTTTGTGAAAAGGATGCTGCGGTCGAGTTTGTGGGCGTGGGCGGTCCGAAGATGAAGGCGGCGGGCGTGAGGCTGCTCGCGGACAGCACGACGTGGGGCAGCATCGGCATCCTCGAGGGCGCGGCGAGGTTCTTTTCCGTATATCCCACTCTGCGGAGAATGGGCGCCTATTTCAAACAGGAAAAACCTGATCTGTATATCCCTGTAGACTACCGTTTTTTCAGCATGAAATGCGCTGCCGTGGCGAAGAGAGCCGGCATAAAAGTCGTATATTACTTTGCGCCCGTAAGCTGGTTCGGTACTGGCGGCAAGCGGTTTGAGATGATGAAAAACATGGTGGACCTCGCGCTGGTGGCGTTGCCGTTTTCACTCGATCAATATAAGAAAGCCGGCATACCTTATGAATACATCGGACACCCGATTATCGACGCGGCGATACCGACTATGAGCAAAAAGGAATCCGCGAGTTATTTCGGATTCAACACGTACAGGCCAATAGTCGGACTTATGCCGGGCAGCCGGTTCCAGGAGGTAGGCCGCCTCACTCCGGTCTTCAGGGACGCGGTGAATATGATGCGCGCGGGGAATCCCAGGATACAGTTCGCGCTTTTCCGCGCGTCTGATGCTATGGGGCCGCTGATCGAAAAAAGGCTGGGCGGAGCGCCCGTGCGGATAATTGATGAAAAAGTATATGATTTTATGAAAATGTGCGATGTGCTGATACTGTGCTCGGGCACAGCGACCCACGAGGCGGCGCTCGTGGGCACGCCTATGATCATAGCCTACAAGGTCTCACCGCTGACGGCCTGGCTGATACGCAGGACGGTCGATCCGCCGATGATCGGGATGCCGAACATTATATATGGCGAGAAGGTGATCCCCGAGCTTGTGCAGGAGGATTGCACGGCGGTGAATGTGGCGTCGCAGACGATAGAAATGTTGAGCGACGAAAATATAAGATACAGAATTACTGAAATTCTGGATATTGTAAGAGAGCGGCTCGGCGAGCCCGGTGTGGCCGCGCGAGCGGCGGATTCCGTACTGAACATGCTTTATGGCAGCGAAGAAACCGCCTGAGAAATGAGAACAAATGGAAGATATACTGATAACAGAAAAAATCGGCCTGACCGAATCGTCTAAAAAGGCCGGCAAAAAGCTGCTCGCGCAAGTTTGGCGCTACAAGAAAACGCTTATAGGCGGAATGGTCTGTTCTGTTTTTATGACCCTGATGTTCAATGCGTCGGCGCTGATTGTCAAGAACTTCATCGACGATGCTCTCGGCGCGAAAAATATTGAGAAGCTTGTTTTCTATTCGTGGCTGATGGTCGCGATATTCGCAGTACGCTGGGTGTTTGCCTACTTCGCCACATATCTGACAACACTCGGCGGTCTGAAAGTTGTCGAGGAACTCCGCAATAAATGCTATACAAGTTTGCAGGGTATGTCGTTCGGCTTTTTCGAGAACCGTCGCGTCGGTGAACTCGTGTCACGCATCAGCAACGATACCGGTGTCGTCCAGATGTTCGTTACGTCCGGCGTCAGCGAAGCGTTCAGGATACCGATCGCCATCATCAGCGGCCTCGGCATCGCGATATACATGAGTCCGAAACTGACATTATATGCCTTTATCGTTCTTCCAGCTATTGCCGGTGTTGTGGCGATTGCAGGGAAGATGATGAAAAATGCAAGCATCATTCTCCAGGAACAGATCGCTTCTCTCAATGTCATTCTTACGGAAATACTGTCGTCCATGCACATTGTAAAATCATTCTCGATGGAAGAATATGAAATAGAGAGGTTCGCAAAAGAGAACAACCTGACCGTGGAGACGACTCTGACGCAAGTAAAAATCAGGGCGCTATACAGTCCGATGGTGGAACTGCTCGGCGCGTGCGGGTTGGCCTTTATCTTATGGGTCGGAGGCAAAGACATTATAAACGGCGCGATAAATCCTATTTCCGGCAAGCCGCTGACAACGGGCGCCCTGCTCGGAATATTCATTGTGCTCCAGCAGATATTCACGCAGGTAAACAGGATCAATCATGTCAACCTGTCGCTCCAGCACGCTTTCGCTGCGGCGGAAAGAACATTTGAAATAATAGACATGAAACCGGACATCCGGGAAAAGCACAATGCCGTGGTAATTCCCGAGATAATGGGAAACATTGAGTTTAAAAATGTGTTCTTTTCATACAACCCGGACGAGGTGGTGCTGCACGATATAAATGTGAAGGTCGAGCCGGGCATGGTAGTCGCGCTCGTGGGATCGAGCGGTTCTGGAAAAAGCACATTCGCAAAACTGCTGCCGCGTTTTTATGACGTTGACTCCGGAAGTGTTACGATAGAAGGAGTGGACATTCGCGACGCGAAGATAGCGTCATACAGGCCGCAGATGGGCATGGTGCCGCAGGATACTATTCTCTTCTGCGCAACAATAAAGGAAAATATCGCTTACGGTCGTATCGGGGCCTCCGACGAAGAAATATACGAGGCTGCGAAGGCCGCTTATGCACATGATTTTATTATGGAAATGCCGGAGGGCTACGATACGATGGTCGGCGAGCGCGGGGTGACTGTCAGCGGCGGTCAGCGTCAGCGCATCGCCATCGCCCGCGCCATACTCAAGGACCCCAGGATTCTCATACTCGACGAGGCAACCTCCAACGTGGACAACATTTCCGAGAAGTATATCCAGAAAGCGCTCGAAAAACTCATGGAATCGCGCACGACTTTTGTCATTGCTCACAGGCTGACGACAATCCGGGATGCGGATATTATCCTCGTGATGGAAAACGGACGCATTGTCGAGCGCGGCCGACACGATGAACTTTACGAGTATAACGGCGCATACCGGAGATTGTACGACCTGACATTGCAGAACGGCGATGATTAAGAGCACGGAGAATAAAATATTACGGAGGCGGCAGATGAGCGGCGTAACAGCGATTGGAATAATTCCGGCGAGATATGAGGCGTCGCGATTTCCGGGTAAACCTCTTTTCCCTATAGCCGGCAAACCCCTGATACAACATGTTGTGGACCGCTGCGCACTGGCCGAAAATCTGTCGGACATTATTGTCGCTACCGACGACATGCGAATACTTGAAACGGTGGAAGGTTTCGGCGGCAAAGCGATCATGACGAAACCCGACCACCCGACGGGAACCGACCGCATCGCGGAAGTCGCGGCGCGAGTCGAGTGCGATCTCATAGTAAATGTGCAGGGTGACGAACCGCTGATGGACCCGAAGCTTATTGATCGTTCTGTGGAAACTTTCAGCGCCATCCCAGATTTTAAATTCGGAAGCGCTATGACTGCAATCGAAAACGACGAGGATGTCCAGAATCCGAATGTTGTAAAAGTTGTCGTTGGCAGGAACAACCAGGCGCTCTACTTTACGAGATTCCCCGTTCCATACAGGCGCAAACGCACCCTGCTGCCTGTCTACCAGCATATCGGATTCTATGTGTATCAGAAAGATTTCCTGCTCGCGTATCCCGCGATGGAGCCGACTCCGCTCGAGCAGACCGAATGTCTCGAACAGCTTCGCGCTCTCGAAAACGGGATACGCATCGACATGATCGAAACAGATTATACAGGCATCGGCGTCGACGCTCCCGAAGACGTTGCGCGCATCGAGTGGGAGATCAGCCGCATGAATATGTAATATCTCCACAACAGGAAAATATACCGTGATTAAACTATAATTCATTGTCGGGCCGCACTGCGGCGCGGGCATGTAGTGTTTGCGGCTTCTGTGTGGATATGATAACCCATTGTGTTCGGTTTATAGCGGTTATTTATACAAAGACCGTGATCTTAAAACAATGCTCTGAACCGAAAGGAACGAATATGACGGAAGATAGAAAAACACTGCTAATGATTGATACATTCGGGCTGCTGTATAAATTTTATTTTACAATGCCCAGGATGAGCACCGCGGACGGGCAGCCGACCCATGCCGTATACGGGCTCGCGCGCGTGCTGATTAAAATAGCGGACGAGATGCGGCCTGACTATCTCGTCGTTACTATGGAGTCGCGCATCCCGACTTTCCGGCATGACAAGTACGACAGGTACAAAGCGCACCGTGATAAGATTCCCGACGATCTTGTAAGCCAGTTGCCTATTGTCGAGGAACTTTTCGAGGCGATGGGGCTTGTTCCCGCGTGGAAGGACGGCTTCGAGGCGGACGACATTATCGGCACACTCTCGAAGGCCGGTTCGCGGGAAAATCTCGATGTCAGGGTTATCACAGGCGACAGGGACCTGCTCCAGCTCGTGGACGACAACGTGCGTATCCTGCTGACGAAAAAGGGTGTAAGCGATTATAACACATGTGACCGCGACGCGGTGAAAGAAGTGCTCGGCGTGTATCCCGAACAGGTGATAGACAAGAAGGGTCTCGAGGGCGATTCGTCGGATAATATTCCGGGAGTGCCGGGAATCGGCGACAAAACGGCACGCAAACTGCTCGATGAATTCGGCACACTCGAGAGACTCTACGAATCGCTGGACAAAGTAAAATCGAAATCGCAGAGAAAAAAGCTCGAGGAGAACCGCGAACAGGCTTTCCTGAGCAAATGGCTCGCGACGATTGTTACCGATGTGGAGCTCGATCAGGATATCGAGGATTTCCGGTTCAAGGATTTCGACCGCCGCGCGCTCGGCAAGGTCCTCATGAAATATTCGTTCAAGTCGCTTCTTAATGAACTCGGTATCGAAATAGAAGAGGAGCCGGAGAAAACGGTGGCCGAACAGCTTGGCTCGAAATACAGTTTATGTACCGACGAGACGCAGCTTGTGGAAATGCTGCGCAAGGCAAAAGAAAAGAAACGTCTGTGCATCGACCTGGAAACGATGGGCCTTGATTTTTTCGATCACCCGATCGTAGGCTACTCGCTGGCTGTCGAACCCGGCGAGGCGATTTATGTACCGGTGAGGCACGAGTCCGACGCCGACGAAAATGAGGACGGCGAAAAATGCGGGCAGGCCGACGCGCGCCCCGGCGAACTTTTCTTTGAAGTTGCTCCTGAAACCGCAGGCGGCCAGATTCCGCCGCGGCGCGCTCTCGAACTGATCAAACCTGTGATAGAAGACCCGCGGATCGGTCTCTGGGGCCATAATCTCAAGTTCGACATGCTGATGCTGCGCCAGGAAGGCGCGCGCTTCGGACGTGTCGCCTACGACAGTTTTCTCGCCGCTTACATAATCGATCCTTCCGTGCGCGGCTACGGGCTCAAACCACTTGCGGGCAGGATGCTGAATATACGGTTGCGGAAATTTACGGATGTTGCCGGCAGCGGAAAAGATATGATCACATTCTCGAAAGTACCCCTGGAGACAGCGGTCGATTATGCCTGCGCCGATGTAGATACTGTACTGCGCATCGAACCGGCGCTTTCGGCGACAATGAGAGAAAACGGATTGTACGAGGTGTTCGACAGGATCGAATTGCCGCTTGTCGCGGTGCTGGCGGAGATGGAATGGAATGGCGTCGCCGTCGACACTGCCGTGCTCGCGGAACTATCGCGCGAACTGACGGTGCGAGAAACTGAACTGCGCGGGGAGATATGCCGCCTGGGCGGATGCGAAGTGAACCCCAAGTCTCCGAAACAGGTGGCCGAGTTGCTTTTCGACAAACTCGGCCTGCCGAAAAAAAGCAAACGCTCGACCGACATAAGCGTGCTGGAGAAACTGGCGGGCGAACATCCTGTCGTGCCTCTGATAATCGAGTTCCGGCAGATAGCAAAACTGCGCGGCACTTACGTCGATGCCCTGCCCTCAAAAATTAAAAAGAAAACAGGTCGCATACATACGTCTTTCAATCAGACACTTACCGCCACGGGCCGGCTTTCCAGCAGTGATCCTAATCTTCAGAATATCCCGATCCGCACGGAAATCGGCAAAAAAATAAGGCGTGCTTTTGTTCCCGGTCCCGGATTCGACTTGCTGCTCTCCGCCGATTACTCGCAGATCGAAGTGAGAATCCTCGCTCATATTTGCGGGGACCCGACACTTACGGAAGCGTTCAGGAACCACGAGGACATACACAGACGGACTGCGGCGGAGGTGTTCGGAATCGAGCAGTCGGAAGTAACGCGCGACCAGCGAAGATATGCGAAATCGATAAACTTCGGCATCATCTATGGAAAAACCGATTACGGCCTGGCACAGGAACTGGACATCGAGCGCAAGGAAGCGGCCGCGTTCAAGGAGCGCTATTTCGCGCGCTACCCGAAGGTGCTCGAGTTCATAGAAACGACAAAGGAACAGGTCGCGAAAGACGGGATTGTCACTACGCTGTTCGGACGCCGCAGGTACATCCGCGAGGCGACGTCCCGCAACAGGATGGAACAGGAGTCGGGTTTCCGCGCGGCTGTAAACACGCGTATTCAGGGCACCGCGGCGGATGTAATGAAGCTTGCGATGATAAAAGTCTACGACCTGATTCTCGAGGGCGCGCTGGATGCGGCGCTGCTGCTCCAGGTTCATGACGAGCTTGTGTTTGAAGTCGGAAAAGACAAGTTGACAACTGTCGCCCGACAAGTCAAAAATGCTATGGAACACTGCGCCGACGACTGGGTGAAGTTCGATGTCGAACTCGAGACCGACGTGAAGGCCGGTCCCAACTGGCTGGATATGGATGAGTTGGAACTGTAAGACATAAGGACCGGAAAGTAATATAATAAATGTATGAAGAAAACGGCAATAATATTCATTGCGCTGTGGCTTTCGATTTGTTTAGCCGCAGTTGTGGCGCCTGTCGAAGCGACCGCGCATCCATTCGACCAGACCTATGCTTCGGCAGTGGAAGCTCTGGACGCATACCGTGCGCTGGTGAAGGACTATCCGGACGATCTCGATCTCCATTACCTGCTCGGCTCGATGCTTATAATGGCGAACAAGCTCGATGAAGCGGAATCCACTTTTCAGTTTGTCCTCGACAAAGACCCTTCCTATGATATGGCGTGGTACAAGCTGTCCGAAGTATATTATCGACGGGGGCAATATGAAAAAGCGATCAAGACAGTCGAGAACATGAAGGATGAAACACTCCAGGACGACAAACTTATCGCCCAGGCAACGATGTACCTGAAACTCGAGCAGCCGGAAAAGGCGCTCGAAGTCAGCAAGAAAGCTGTCGAGATCGACGACCTGAACCCCGGCGGATGGCTGCACATGGGCCTTGCTGAATACAAGCTCGGACACTTCGAGAAAGGTATCAAATTGCTGCGCACTTCGCTCGAGATGGACCCTGGACAGCCGCTTGTTTATGATTGGTATTTCGACTTTATCAGCAAGCATCGTACTCCCGAGCAGCAGTTGCAGATTCTCAAAGACCTTTATAAAAGCATCCCTTATGATTCGCCGACAGCGCAGAAGATTACTGTCGATATATACCAGATCAAGCGCAAACTCGGCATTGTTGAAGATGAATGGGACGCGGACAAATAAGCCGGATTCTTTTGTGAGAAATCCGGGCAGAGTGCGTCACCGCCGTAAACATTTATAACAAGCAGGAAATATTGCTCTAACCGTAAAGCAGACATAAGTCACCATCCGGCAACACAGGGGAATATGTGCAATATTGAATACCTGAAAAGACAGGTTCGGGATATATCCGTGAACTATTGACTTGATAAATTCAAGCAATAGAATAAGTTCGGAACACAATGAGAATAAACGGGAAACAGTTTTCAAAACCAACCTACCTCATAGACACCCCCGGGGATGTGGGCGCGGCGGTGGAGGACATTGCGAGAAGCCGCAGGATCGGCGTGGACACGGAGGGCAACAGCCTCCACGCTTTTGCCGAGCAGGTCTGCATGGTCCAGGTTTCCAATACGCGCGCAAATTACATCTTCGACCCTATCAGGCTCGACGATCTTTCACAACTTGCACAAGTTTTCAGTAACCCGCGTGTCGAAAAGATATTCCACGGTGCAGACTACGATGTGGGACTCCTCAAGAGGGATTTCGGATTCGTATTCAAAACGCTTTTTGACACGATGCTGGCTGCGCAGTACCTGAACAAGGAAAAGATCGGGATGGCCGATCTGGTGGAAGAGTGCTACGAGATTAAGCTGGAGAAGAAGTACACCAAGTGCGACTGGGCGAGCCGTCCGCTCTCCATAGATAAAATAGTCTACCTGTGCCAGGATACTCAGTATCTTATCGGCCTGCGCGAATGGCTTTACAAACAACTCGCTGAAAAAAATCTGCTGGACGAAGCAAAAACGGATTTCGCGCATCTTGAAACCCGCACTCCCATCGAACCGTCTTACAAGAACCAGACGATGTGGGACATAAAGGGTGTCAAGGGGCTGGATATCGACAAGATTCCCGCCGCTTATGAACTTTACAAATGGCGCAAACATCAGGCGAAAAGAAGGAATGTTCCACCCTTCAAAGTGATGAATAATAAAACAATAATCACTATCGCAAACGAGCAACCCGGCAATAAGGCGGAACTGCTCGATATAAAAGGAATTACACCGAATGTGTGGCGGCGCTACGGGAAGTTTCTCCTGCGCGCGGTAGCTAAAGGAAAGAGCAGAAAAGCAGGCTGGACACCACCGAAACCGAAAGAAAAGATGAATGGCAGAAGGTCCATACACTGGAACGATCAGGAACTTGCGGACGCCCTTAAGAAATGGCGGCATGATCGCGCGGAGAAACTTGAAATCCACCCGCTCGCCGTTCTGCCCGGTCATACACTGATCGAAATATCACGCAAAAAACCACGCACTGTGCAGGAACTCCAGCAGATCGAATGGCTCGGCGGCGCACGTATACGCAAATATGCGGACGAGATAATCGAAGTAGTTAAAGAACACCTCTGAGCCGATTGAAAAAGGCTGATTCTGATGCGGTCGGCTGCAATCGGCACCTCTGAATATTTCCCCGGACTCTTATTGCACCGAAAGCACCACATAACAGCAGATACACTTGTCGATATTTTCTCGTAATACTTTTCTGACCCGGTACCGCCGGAACCCAAAAGGTCGCATTTTCGTGCCCAAACGAATGTGGTTTGAGCACGGCACACAAAGTTTCATAATTCCCAGGATTATCGCACTCACACTCGTCCACCCCGCTTTTTTATCTGCTTAGCCCGCATATTTCACCAATACAGCACGATAAGGGCCAAAGACTCTTGAAAATCTTTAATACTTGGCTATAATGCCAAATATATGGAAAAGGGAGTGATCGGAGATGGACGCGAAGACAAAGGCGAAGTATGATGCCCGTGCGAAGATCATCAAGGCACTGGCGCACCCGTCAAGACTTTATATTGTGGATATGCTCACGGAAGGCGAAAAATGCGTGTGCGAGTTGACGGAGAAAATAGGAGCGGATATGTCTACTGTGTCGAAACACCTTTCAATTCTAAAAGGCGCGGGGCTTGTCTCCGACGAAAAACGAGGCACGCAGGTTTATTATACATTGAGCATTCCGTGCGTTCTTACTTTTTTCGGATGTATCGAGGCGGTCCTGAAGGATTCCGCTCTGAGACAGGTGGAAATGTCGGGGGCGTGTCGACGATGAAAATGAGCAGGAGCCTGACTAACGTTTTTTAACGATGTAATTGGCGGATATGCCAATAAAGCTCAGTTTTCGAGAGGATACCATTATGAAAACGAATTCAAATGAACAGGCCGCGTGTGCGTGTTCATGTCGTGCTGGAGAAAAGCAAGTTTCCGACACTCCTGAAATCGCAGGCAAACGCACGACTGACAAACAACTTCTGCTGATTATTCCGGCGCTTTTTGTATGGTGGCTTTTGTACCGCGAACTGGAGCCCATTTCCCAGTGGTTTACATACCACCTGTTCCAACTGAAAGCAGGGACGGGGATCGCTTCGTCATTCGAGTTCTTTCTGTTCGAGACGCCAAAAGTGTTGCTGCTTCTGGCTCTGGTTGTGTTCGGGGTAGGGGTCGTAAGGTCGTTTTTCACCCCGGAGCGCACTCGACGGATTCTTCAGGGCAAACGTGAGTCTGCGGGCAACGTGCTTGCAGCCCTGCTGGGTATCGTTACACCGTTCTGCTCCTGTTCGGCAGTTCCGCTGTTTATCGGTTTCGTCACTACCGGGGTGCCGCTTGGCGTCACGTTTTCATTTCTGATATCCGCGCCGATGGTAAATGAAATAGCGCTGGTTCTTCTATACGGTTTATTCGGCTGGAAGACGGCAGCGCTTTATATGGGCACAGGATTATTCATAGCCATGTTCGCGGGATGGATCATAGGGCGGCTGCACATGGAGAAGGGAATCGAGGACTGGGTGTTCGAGTCGCAGATGGGAGAAGCGGCAGTTGATGAACGACTCGATTGGGCCGCCCGGATTCGTTACGGGCTGAACGCCGTGAAGGAAATCGTAGGAAAAGTATGGCCGTTCGTTCTTGCAGGCATAGCAGTGGGAGCCGGTATTCACGGATATGTCCCTGAAAATTTCATGGCATCAATCATGGGCAAAGGCGCGTGGTGGTCGGTGCCGACGGCGGTATTGATTGGTATCCCGATGTACTCGAATGCCGCGGGAATCATTCCCATAGTGCAGGCGCTTCTTGAGAAAGGCGCGGCGCTGGGCACGGTGCTTGCGTTCATGATGTCGGTCATAGCGCTGTCGCTGCCCGAGTTCGTCATTCTGCGTAAAGTTCTCAAACCGCGTCTGATAGCGGTGTTCATCGCTGTTGTCGGGACAGGTATTCTGGTGGTGGGCTTCCTGTTCAATGCCGTCATATGAACACAGGTGACCGGCTGGAAATAGGATTTACTGCCGCTGGGCGGGAAAACAGAAGAAAAGAGAAAGAGGTGTATGACAATGATGGAAGCAAAAGATTATCTTGAGTTGGGAATGGCGTTTCACGGGCACAAATGCCCTGCGATGCCGCTGGGGCTGCGGGCTGGGGCCGCCGCTATGAACGCGCTGGGTGTTGAGAGGGCGCAGGACAAGGAACTGCACGTTATTTCCGAGACGGGCAAGGGCCATGCCGCGGGGTGCTTCCTGGATGGGATGATGGCCGTCACAGGATGCACCTACGGTAAATCGAACATCGAGAAACTGTACTACAACAAGATGGCTTTCACAGTTGTGGACGTGGCCGGGCAGCGCGCGGTGCGGGTTTCGCTGAAGCCCGGTTTTTTCGAGAAAATGCTCGAGTCGCCATTTGTTGAAGAGCGCAAAAAAGGCGTGCCGCCGCAGGACATAGCGCCTGAAATCGCCGATCCGCTGGTTGAAAAAGTGATGGCCATGCCCGTGGAGAAATTTCTCGATATTGGCCCGGTCGAGTCGTATGAGCTTAAGCGTGGCGGAGGCGTTTTCGAGGCGAAACGCTGCTCGAAATGCGGTGAGATGACATTTGTCGACAAACTCACCGCCGGCGGCGAAGGGCTCGTGTGTCCTGCCTGCGCAAGCAGCGCGAATAGATAGCAGCCGGCAAGTTGTCAATAATGTTGCGAGCGAATTGTAAGCTTATGCCGGCGCAGCGAGGCAGGCAGTGTGAATACAGGGATCGGGGACAGGCGAGAATGAAGTGAGAGGGAAAGAGCGATGAATACAATATATATAATACCACCGGTATTTTTCATTATAGCATTTGTCTTTTCAATGCTGGGGATGGGTGGTTCGCAACTGTATATTCCAGTATTGTACTGGCTGGGAATGGATTTCAAGACACAGGCGATACCGCTTGGCATGTTGCTGAACGTGGTCAACTCGTCGTCCGCGGCAGTCACGTACGGCAGAGAGAAATTGATCGACTGGAAGGTAGCCCTGCCTTTTGGACTTGCCATGATAGTATTTGCGCCACTGGGCACATTGGCGAATATCAGTCTGCCGACCGGGCCGGTAATTCTTGCGTTTGCCGTATTCACCGGTCTGGCGGCGATTCTGATGTTAAGCGGCTGGAAACCTGAAACGATCGACATGGGTAGCCGCGGAAGACTGAAACTGGGTATCATAGCGGGTGTGCTGCTTGGATTTTTCGCGGGTTTGATCGGACGCGGCGGCGGCAGCTTCGTGGTGCCCCTGCTGTACATGGCGGGCCTCGCACCAAGGATTGCGGCGGCCAGTTCGGCAATGATCGTAACATTTTCCGGCACATCGAGTTTCATCTCTCACATTGCGACTGCGGCGCGGCCGGACTGGCCGGTGTGGGGCATGAGCGTCGCCGCCGTTTTTCTCGGCAGCCAGGCGGGCTCGCGCCTTATGGCCCGTAAAATGCAGTCAAAATCCATAAAGTATGTTTTCGGATTTGTGCTGCTCGGTGTGTGTATTCTTTTAATTGTCAAAGATGTGATTTTGAAGTAGTAGCCCTGACCCGGCAAAGCCGGAACCAAACAGGTCGCATTTTCGCGCCCAGACAAACGCGGTTCGAACACGTCACACAGGGTTTCATCGTTCCCGGGGTGGACGGTGGGAACGAGCACTTGATCCCGGTGATAATATGAAACCGTTTTAAGGAATTCAGTTGTTATTCCGGTTGCGAATACTATCGATCATTTCTTTTGCGGGTGGAGCCATCTTGAAGAAATCCTGAATCTTGCTACAGGTATCGAGTTCGCCGCACAGGCCGCAGTTGGCGTGGCCGCGCTCCCGGGCGCAGGCTCGGATCTCACACTCGAAGCAGTGGGCGCATTTCTTTCCGTCCACGAGGCAGCCGTCGCACCACACACTTTCGGGTTGCACGTCTGCGCCATATTCTTTTGACCACTGCTGCGCAATTTCTGCAACTTTCTTTTCATCGTTTTCCTTTGTTGCAAGGTATGCCGGGCATTCTGTGCATACAAGACCACAACAGGCGATCATTCTATCGCTCTTGTCAGCCATGAGGAAACTCCCTTTTGTAATTGTGCAGGACCGGTGCCGGAAAAGCAATTGGCGCCACAGGTAGTGATTTTATATCCGTGAATAATACAGTCGGTCAATCCCGGCTTAGTTCGAGTTTCTGCTTTATCATTTTCGCGATTGTTTCCACGACTTTTATTTCATTGATAAGTTTGTTGCGCGGATAGTCGTTATCCTGAAGGTTGCGCTCGAATCTTGCCAGTGATGTTTTCAGACGTTCGAGTGTGCCGACACCGATTTCGATCTCCCGGTCGGTCGCCTCTTTCAGCAGTTCGATGTCCTCTTCAATAACACGCTTCTGCCGCGCGAATACAATCTCTTCGCCGGGTTCGCGTGAGGGCAATGTTCTGAATTCGCATTTCTTATCAATCTCGTGCGGAGACAGGCGCAGGTTATACTCATCGTCGAGAAAGAAAATCTCCACGAGGCGCATCTTTGTTTTTTCTTCGTCGCGTTCTACCGGTACCAGTATGTATGTTGCGTAGCATTCGCCCTGGCAGTCGTGCACACGGCCGTATTCGGGATAGCTGGTTTTGAAATTGCAGAATGGGCACGCGATTTTTTCTCTGGACTGCATATGGTTTTCCGTTCATGCACAACTGTCGTGCTGTTTACACAGCGCCATCATTCAAAATTATACATTACACGCTCGACTTTGACAAAGCTTTCCGCGCCGCCTTATAATCCATTTTATGTTACAGGAACTCCTTGCAAGAAGTCTCGATGAAATATCATTCCTCTATATGACGCTTCAGAACCCGCCGCCGAAAACAGCGGCGGCTGTAGGCAGCCTGCAGGAATATCTCGATAGTGAAGGAGCGGACGATCCGGCAAGGTTCTTCGCCAACCCGGGCTATGTACCGGCCTTAACGATTTCCGATCCTGTGCGGCGACGACGCTACAATGTGATGAAATTCAAGTTTGAAAGCGTTGTCTACACGAAGCACATCGAAAACAAGACAGTCAGAGGCCGTTACTACGAGCGCCATGGCGAGCCGGACGCGCCGCTTGCCATACTGCTGCACGGCTGGCGCATGGACACATATATGCTGTTCGACCGTTATGCGCGGCTTTTTGTGAGCGAGGGGCTGAACTGCGCTATGCCGGACCTTCCCTATCACATGCGCCGCACGCCGCGCGGCTCTTTCGACGGCGAATACACATTCCGCGATGACGCTATTCATACGATGGAAACGCTGCGCCAGGCCCTGTTCGATGTAATGAGCATCATGAACTGGGCACGAGAGAACAAAGGGATCAGAAGATTCTGCGTAATGGGCGTGTCGTTCGGTGCGTTTCTTACAGGGCTGCTGGCTTGTTTCGAGCCGCAGACGGATATTGCCGTAATGGTGGCGCCGCCGGTGGACCTCAGCAAAATGTTCAGCGCGAGCCGCCTTGGCCGCATCTTCGAAAAAGAGAATCCCCGCGCCGAGCGTATGCTGCGTCTTTACAGCGACCTGCTCGAGCGTCTGGGTTTGCAGAATATGACGCCCATAACGCCGAAAAATCAGATATTCATCGCCGAGGCGCTCTACGACGGCATGGTGCCTCCACCGCTTATCGAAGAACTCTGGGCTGCGTGGGGGCATCCGGCCATACGGCGCTATTCGCACGGCCACCTGAGCGTGATTCTGTTCAACAGCGCTTTTAACCGCGACCTTTCCCTATGGCTTCGCACACTGGATGTGCTCGGAAATTGAGCATCGGGGTGGCCTGCTGTCTCGATGGTTCGACAAAAGACGACAGTTGGGTATGCACTTGACACAACCAGGCCCAACACATAGTACTTACCATTATGGACTATTGTAGAAGACTACTGTCGTGTCAAAAAGAAAAGAACAAAACCCGAGCGGGAACGAATTGGTAGCGCACATAGACGCTGGTTCTCTGCAGCAGGAATTGTCCCTTCCCGTTGCTGCCAACATCAATTCTCGTTCCGTTTCTAAACTTTTTCAACCATAATTGTAACAATTTCTATTAGTGTCTTACGACTGAAATGCTTTAGCAGCAATGACGCACAAAAAAGCCTGTATCTATCAAGTATATTGGCAATTCAGACCCTTTAAGTGACCGGTATTGCCATTAGCCGGAACTTCCCAATAAGAAAACGTATTTGGGTGCATATATCAACTGTAGTTCATCAAACATTATTTTGTTTACAGGCTTTGTTGTCATTATCCGGCCATTCTCAGGGAGGAAGCTCAGTTTAATGAATCGCGCATTTTTTTCAAATCGATATTATCCGGAAATCGAATTATTCCCTGATTGACGATTTTTATCGCGTCGCTGCTGTTACCCTGCGCCTGAAGGTATTGTGCGAGCAGGATATAATGCGAAGAGTTCGCGTCCGGGGCGGCAATTGCCCTTGTCATGATGGCGATGGCGGGACTTAACTGATCTGTGTTTTTCAGAGATTCCGCGCATAAGACGGTATCGTCAAGCCCAAGCCCCGTGCCGCCGTCGGATACGAAAGGACACAATCTTGCCGCGGCATCGCCGTATCTGCCGGCTGCGTAATAGGCCCTGCCCGCCAGTATCGCCGTTCCACGCGCGCCCGGCCTGATCTTTTCTATTATCGCAGCTTCACTGACTGCGTCATCAACCTGCCCGAGCGCCAGATACGCGCGCAGCAGGTTCGCGTGACCTTCGGGGTATTCGGGGAAATGTGACAGCATAGATTTGTTCCATGCGACAACGTTTTCATATTCACCGTAATGGAAGGAAACTTCTGTGAGTCCGTTTATCGCCGATACAGCCGCGTCGGGTCCCGGCTCACGCGCAAGCGTCTTCATGAAATAGGATTCCGCATCGCTCCACAGCCCGCGCCTGAATGCCAGCCAGCCCAGGTTGCTTAAATTATTCGGGTCCTGCGGGTCCTTCTCCATCGCTTTCCAGTATAATTTTTTCGCTTCTTCCGTGTTTCCCTTCAGAAGTTCCACCGAGCCGATTCCGTTATATGCGTCGGGCCTTTCCGGATCGAGTTCCTTCGCCTTCGTATAAAAGGTTGACGCGGCCTCATAGTTCATGCGTGAAATAGCCACATCGCCCAGCCCCACCAGCGCATCATACTCATTGTCGGGCATCAACTTTTTATATGCTTTTTCCGCATCATCGAGTTTGCCGGTAAGGCGCATATAATCAGCTTCGAGCAATGCGTCGGCCCGCACCTTCGGTTTGTAATTCGCCGCCTCTGCCTTTATTTTATCGAAATCGGGCCTTCCCGATCTTTTCCGGTTCACAGCTTCGAGGTTTTTATAGCCCAGGGAGCCTTCGAACGATGCGCTGTTCGCCACGATTCGCATGTCGCGCTCGAGTTGCGCGATACCTGCCTCGTCCAGATCAGTGCCCCACTTCATCAGGTTTGTGACAAAGAAATATAGCTGTTCGCCACGCTGAAACACGATCCTGTATACAACGGATTGAAGTTCAGGTGAAATAATGCGAAGGAAACAACCGGTGGAAGCGCCTCGTTCGGAGACTTCTTCATTTGTCAGCGGAATTGCAGTAATCGACGCCTTCGAGTCGCCGGGGGCATCGACATGCCGAGCCGCTGCTTCACCCCATTCGCAAGGTGTCATCCCGGATGCCGCGGCAACTCGCACACATAGCCGCTTGCCTGTTTGCGACACGATACACTCTTCGCCGGGTGTTTTGCGCCACCCTTCGGGCACTACCGTCAGTATCCGCACATCGCCGTCAAATCTGACGACCGCTCCCCTGACCTTCTCGAATTTCACTTCTTTTTCCGCATGAGCCGTCGCGCCACACAACAGCAACACGGCCAGCGTTGCTGTAAATATATAACGTGTCAACAATCCTGTTTTCATATTATATTTCGCGCTTCCGGGTTTTGAGTGGGTAGCCACAAGATGTTGTGGTGCAAGTCCGAGCGCATGATAATTCCTTTCATTGAGCTATTTCCGGATAAAGATTGAGACCGCCGCAGTGGAAGTAGATAGCAATTTTGT
>JAJRTR010000145.1 GCA_024278215.1 bacterium | reverse complement strand
TAACGTCCGGCATCGAGGCTGCGGCCTCGGTAAGAAGTATGGATGAAACATCCGCCGCTGAACTGCCCGGTATGCCGTAATTCAGGATTTCCACATTCCCCGAATCCGGTATCCCGGAAAGTTCTCTCGCAAGAGCCGCCGGGAACGTCCATTCCGAACCGATACCGATACCGAACATAAAAGAATCGCCGGCGCACACTATCCTCATCGCACCGGATTTTTTTTTCGTATCGTGCCCATTGCCCCTGTAGCCCAGCATGTCGACTTCCCCGGCCGCATCAGCAGCATCGGGCGCAGTCTTTTCGAGCCTTCGAAAACCGCCGTGAAGAACAGCCTGGTCGCGCACCCTGTCCATAAACCCCATAAGTCCGGGATCCTCGTAAGATATGTCGAAACAACGGAAGCCCAGCTCGACAACCGAAAAAATGAAAAGTAAGGAAGCAAACAGCACACCCATATTCACAGCCAGGCGTGGACCGCCTCTTTTCGCGCGTTCCGCAAGAGCTGTAATAAATATAACCGAAAAGACCATCATCGCTATGAAAAACGCCCATGCAGCTTTGTCCTTGTATCGCCATCGTGATTCCCATCTCTCGACACTTGCGGATATTTCATCTCTCAGAGCCATAACATCCGGAGTGATCGCATCCGTTCCGTTTGCTTCATCCACATATATCTCGTAATCTCTTTTGTTTCCCGCATCACGGTTTTCGACCGGTCCAAGATTCAGGGCAATGGTCAGCTTATCATTATCGGCACGCACGAAATTGTAATAATAAACACCTGTTTCCGAGCATTCCGCTTTCTCCAGGCGCCATCCCCCCGCGAATATATCTCCCGTTCTCTTGGGTGCTGTTATATCCCCGGCAGTTCTGCATCTCCATGCAGCCGCGTCGATGCGCACAGGGAAGACAGCGCACAACAGCAATGTTATAAAAAGAGGAATACGCGAAACATCAAGAAATTTTTTGTGTCCGGGAACATGCACTAAAGAAAGAATTTCATTCATAGCATATTATATGATGATTTTGCCGAAATAAAAGCAGCGCTTGCCGCCATGTTCAGCACCAGTCCTCATCCCGCCGATAGTATATATTCTCCGGCAAAAGTCCCCGTTTGAAAAGTTGTTGCTGTTTGAGCCATTTGCGAAATTCTGATTCGGCTGCGGTCGGCTGCAATTGTCAACAGCAGCGTTGTCGGCACAAAATCTTCCTCAACGTACTCTGCAAGTACGCCTGCGCTGATTTTGCACCTCCGCCTTGCTTCTGAATAATTTCGTTCGACCTCTCTTCGAACATAATTTTGAAATTGGCGCGTTAAGTTATATGATGATTTCGCCGAAAAAACAGTATTATGGTGTGATAAACGGCTGGAGCGACAAGCGGCTTCGCATAAGACTTATGACGAAAAAGGAAGACATAACATCCCGAAAAACCGACCCGTGGCCACGCATGAAAAGCTTGTGCTTTTACATCGCCGGCTTACTCATTATTGCGTTCGACCGATTCCTGTTCCTCGTCTATGAGCAGGCTCATTTCAACTCCGACGACGCGCGTATAGGATTGATGGCGAAGCATATTGCCGAGTTGAAAGATTTTCCGGTTTTTCTTTACGGTCAGAAGTATATGCTTGCCGTGGAGGCATATCTCGCTGCACCGCTTTTCGCGGCTTTCGAACCTTCCGTTTTTCTCCTGAAACTACCTTTGCTCTGCATCAATATAGCGATTTTCACGCTTGCGGGAATCATTCTTACGCGCGAGTCGAAGCTGTCCGGCAGGGAATCTTTTCTTTCACTGCTGTATGTCGCCGCGCCGGGTGCGGTGGCGTGCGCGTTCATGGTCGAGCCGGGCGGCGGCAACGTCGAACCGCTCCTGTGGGTGCTGCTTCTGTGGGCCGCGCGTGACCGCCCCCTGCTGTGCGGCGCGCTTGCGGGACTCGGATTTCTCAACAGGGAGTTTGTCGTCTACGGCATTGTCTGGCTGCTTGTTTTTCGCCTGCTGGAGAGAAAACTTACCGCGACATACGCCGTATCAGCGGCAGGTGCATTCAGCTCTGTATGGGCGTCGCTCAAAGTCATCTCTCTTTTCACGCCGAATAATTTCGGAAAATCCAGTGCCGCCGCGCTTGCGATAAACCCGCCCGCGGAAATAATTTCCAATCTCGGATACCTGTTCAGCAAGAATCTGTCCGCCATTATGGGTTATGGCTGCGTTTCATTGGGTGACTACTCGATTTCGAGCGGTATAACGATAAATCATTCTCCATTGTTCTATATTTCAATCGGCTGCTTCGCACTTCTATCGGCGCTTTTCGTTTATGTTGTTATCAGGGAAAAACTTTTCAGGAGATTGTCGCCCAAACACTATTTTCCGATGTTTCTGGTGCTCACCGGAGCGAGTGCGTGCGTTTCGTACATCGTCTTCAGCGCGGATGTACAGAGGGAAGTCCTCGTGCGCTACACGCTTATGGCGGTATTCATTCCAGTCGGTGCGTCCACGCTTGTTTTCAGCTTATCGCGAAGCCGCGCGATCAAAATTCTGTGCGGCGCGGCAGCCGTCGCAATCGCTGTTATAAACCTGCACGGCAGCGCGATGCTCTGGCGCGAATACAGGAACGCCACCCCGCCGAACCCGCAACGCGACCTGGCAAATTACCTTGTGAAAAATGATATACGCCTCGCGACTGCCGACTACTGGACGGCATATCACGTGACATTCCTCGCAAACGAAGAATTCATCGGCATCGCGCAGGAGCGGTATGAAAGGATAAAGGAATACACCGGATATTATTCGGAGAATGTAGAGTCCGCGTACCGCATACTAGATGTCCCCTGCCCCGGCGGCGAAAAGATACACGGCTGGTACGTCTGTCCGCCTGTCATACAGTCGCCCCGCAATACGCCCCATAATTAGCCAACAGGAATGCCATTCCCGTATTGATGAAATCATCTGCAACCGATGTGGCGGGAGATGATGATACGCTGGACTTCGGATGTGCCTTCGCCGATCTCGAGGAGTTTCTGGTCACGATAGAAACGCTCGACGTCGTATTCGTTCATCAGGCCGTAGCCGCCGTGTATCTGGACGGCGTGGTTGACGACACGGCTCATAACTTCCGAGCAGTAGAGCTTCGCCATTGCGGCAAGTTTCGAGTATTCACGGCCCTGCATCTTGAACCAGCAGGCTTTGTAGAGCAGGTTGCGGGCGCATTCGATCTCCATGGCGCAGTCGGCGAGTTTGAACGCGGTGGCCTGGAAACGCGAGATAGGACGCCCGAACTGTATGCGCTGCTGCGAGTACCGGAGCGCCTTTTCATAGGCACCCTGCGCGCCGCCCAGCCCCATCGCGGCAATGCTGAGCCTGCCGGCATCGAGCGTCTTGAGCATTTGTTTAAAGCCGTCGCCGCGGTTTCCCAGCATGTTTTCCTCCGGTACCTTGCAGTCGTCGAAATAGAGTTCGGAGGTGTTCGACGCGCGCCACATCATTTTACCCTTCATCACCTTTGCGGTGAAACCCTCGACGCCGTTGGGTACGAGAATACAGCTCAGTTCGTTATGTCCGTCCTGCCGAATGCCGGTGATCGCCTGGACAGTGCAGACTACAGACATTGAAGTGCTGGCGTTCGTGATGAAGATTTTACTGCCGTTTATAGTCCATTCGCCGTCCTTGAGCCGTGCCGAAGTGACGGACGCCTGTGCGTCGGAACCGGCGTTGGCTTCGGTGAGTCCGAAAGCGGCGAGTCCATCGCCGGAACACAGTTGCGGCAGCCATTCCATTTTTTGTTCTTCAGTACCGAAGTTGTATATGGGACCGATGCCCAGTGAGTTGGCGGCGGCGATGGTGGCAGCCTGCGAACCGTCCACGCGGGCGACTTCCTCGACGGCGATTATGTACGAAATGTAGTCCATACCCGCGCCGCCGTATTTTTCAGGCAGGAACATCCCGAAAACGCCGAGTTCCTTACCCATCTTTTTGGTAAGCTCGACTGAGAATTTCTCGTTCTGGTCGAGTTCGCGGGCGCGGGGCGCGATCTCCTGCTCCGCAAATTCTCTTACACTCTGCCTGATGACATTCTGTTCGGGTGCCAAGTCGTAATTCAACATTTGCAACCTCCGGGATTCGCAGCCTGCAGGGCCGCTCTGCATGATGAAATATTGTGTGAATAGAAAATACCATAAAATACTTGTAATAACAAGTTTTTTCCTGTCCGCGGCGAGCTTGCACAGACAGGATTGCCGCAAAATGCAAGGCGATTACTTATTAGTCCGGATTTGTGAAGTATGCGGGTTAGCTTCGGCGCGGTGGATCAGGGCCGTGAGCACAGCGCCGCTGCCCAGTATGAGCACAGCGCCGACTACCAGCGGCAGGTCGATCCTGTCGCCGAATACAAAATAGCCGACGAAAGCGGAAATAACCACCGATACTTTTATCAGTATGCTGCCCTCGGAAGCACGCATGTATTTATAGGCATAAGTGAGGCTCACCTGTGCGAAATTGCTTGCCAGCGAAACGGTGATAAGCGCGGCCCAGCCGAGCGGTGTGGGACACACGGGACGGGCGAAGAAAAACGGTGCCGCGATCAACATTCCCACACCATTAAGAAATGTGAGTATCGTCCATACGTTTTCAGTCTCGCGAAGTTTTCGGAGAGTGAGAATGCCGATTGCCGCCAGGACGCCGGATGCGAGACCGAAAATGTCTGCCGTGTTCACATGCTGCGGAGTCGGCCTGATGACGAGCAATATACCGGCAAAAGCAACGACAAGAATCGGGTAGACAAATCCCCTGACCCGTTCGCCGATAAACGCAGCGGAAAAAAGAGCTACAAAAATGGGGTAGCTTGCGTTGAGGACAACAGCGTTGGTGAGAGCGCCGCCGGAAAGCGCGAAGAAATAGCAGCATATCGCCAGACCGCCCGCAAGCCCGCGCAGAAACAGCCATGGGAAATTCCCCGGACAGAACTCGATCACTCTCATGCGAGCCAGCGCGGCGAGCACGACAAAACCTGTTGTGAAACGAAAAAACGTCACTTCTCCATAGGGCACGCCCTGCAATGAAGCAAATTTCGCGCCCGCTGCCATGACACTGAACAAAAGTGCCGCCAGCAGAATACCGGCAACCCCGCGCCTGCTGCCGCTTGCAACCCCTGTCGTTTCCGGCTCTTGTTTCAAACCGCCTCCATTCCCGCTACAGCACAATCATCATATTATCGTGTCAACGATGATTCGCGCGTAAGAGCCAATTGCAAAATTCTGATTCGTCGGCGGTCGGCTGCTCCCGCACCATTCACTTGCCGCGCCTTGTATTATAAGGCTTTCTCTCGATTTTGAACCCGTATCGGTGAAATATGCGGGCCAGGAATTCAATAACCTGTTGCCGCTTCCTTGTGTGAACCGACAGGTGCTATAATTCTTGTGAGAAGAAGAGAGCATTTCGAGTACAAAATGGAGCCAAGTGCAAAATTATGTTCGTAGCGAGGTCGAGCGAAATTGTTCGTAGCAAGGCGGAGGTGTAAAATCCTCGCAGGCGTACTTTTAGAGTACGTCGAGGACGATTTTGTGCCGACAACGCAGCTATGGACAGTAGCAGCCGACCGCAGCAGAATCAGAATTTTGCAATTGGCTCAATGGAGGGTTTCTTTTAATGATAGATGATGAAGCACGAAACGAAGTACTGGCGGAGGCGAGGAAGAGGCTTGTGGCGGAGAAAGGCGCATCACTCGGAGTGTGCGGCACATCGGCATCTGAGAAGCCCGATGCCTGCGCCGACCCGGCAGCACGCATCAAGGAACTGTTCGCACGCCTCGATGTGCGCCTCGAACGCATGGTAGAACTGCTGAACGAAGTCTGCGATGCGAAAGCAGCGGCCGACGGCGGCGAAAAAGACGACACCGATCTTGTCTGGATTCACAAACAGATACAGGTCGAGATGCTTGCGGGAATACACGAGATAGAAGAGATTGTGATCGAGGAAAGCTTCGCTTGCGGACCGCGCAATGCAACACCGGTACCGTGGGAAACCTCGATGGAGGCGGAGGAAGCTCTGCGGCGGAAGTTCCAGACGGCGCGCAATTCGGCCCTCCAGGATTACAGGGCAAGACAGAACGTGGAAGACGCAAAAAAGCCGACTGCGGAAAAAGAAACACCAGTGCCATGGCAAATAAAGGAAAGCCTGAACCAATTCAGCGCGGAACATCCCAATCCTGAACGGAACTTTCTCATTACAGGTATCAGCGGAATGGGCGCGGTGCAGGCTGTTCGCTCCACACTCACGAAAAACGGAAAAGCCGGATTTCATGCCGCCGACAGGAAATATCACGAGGATGAACACTGGAATCTCGTCACCTATCTGCGCGGATGCGGGGCATGTATTGCGATATACGAGAATATCGAAGAAGCGTCTCCCCCCGTGGCATTGTCTTCGTTTGCAGCGGGCTACATGGAAGCGCTCGGCGGTCGAGTATGCAGGATAGCGGCAAAAGGGCGGGGCGTCGCAGGCATCGAAGCGATCGGGGGTGCAGACATCGTGTGCGAACAGGAGAATCTTTATGAGGCTATCCCCGAAAAGCTCGAGCTCTGGCTGAAAGCAGAATAGTGGATTCTACCGTAAAATCCGCGAAATTTACCACCTCGGACTGAAGTGAGAGGGATTCTTTGCGATTGAAAAGCTCCTTCACTGAACGGTCATTGTGGCTGTGACAATATAATTACCTTCACGATATTGACAAACTGGTACTTAAATACTAAATTAGTATTAGTTGACTTAAATAGTCGGATTTGTTGGTTTTATTTGCCTGATCATAAAAAGGTGCTCCACCGGGGAATCGGAAACATATAGCCATATAGCCTGCAATTGGGCTCACAACAGATATAAACATCACATTGCGAAAGAGGGGGATATACATGTCGAAACGAGTGCTTTTGGTAGATGACGACGTGAATAACGTCAAGTATCTGTCCACGGTTCTAAAAGAAAACGGATACACGCCGCTTGTGGCATACGACGGCGTGGAGGGTCTGGCTGTGGCCGGACAAGAGAAGCCCGACCTGATCGTTCTCGACGTTATGATGCCCAGGAAAAGCGGGTTTAATGTTTTTGTCAGTTTGAAAAAGAATGAGGAGTTAAAAAACATTCCTATAATTATGCTCACGGCGATAAGCGAGATAATAGAGGACAGCAGGGATAAATCCGAGGACGAATTATTCGAACAGATGAAGGACTACTTTCTTGAGAAGATGGAAAAACTGGTAGGCAGGTACCGTGAAGGCGGCGGCATCAGGCCTGAGAGGTTCATCGACAAACCGATCGCGCCTGAAAAGTTCGTCGAGGCGGTAAGTGAGTTGATCGGAGCATGAAGAAGGTCGGCACAGAACAGGATAAGAGGCGGAAACAAAGACTAATCGGCGCAGATTGCCGTAATCTCGCAAGGGAGGTATGCAGGCATGGGATCAAAGGTAAGGATTCCGACAGCACTGAGAAAGTTCACGGGAGGTCAGGAATTTGTTGAAGCGAAAGGTAGTAATATCCGGGAGATAATCGACGACATCGAGACGAAGCATCCCGGTATCAGGGCGAAGATTTGTGACAATAGCGGTGCATTGCGGCGCTTCGTGAATATATATTTGGACGGAGATGATATAAGGTTTCTTTCCGGACTCGACACGGAGACGCCCGAGGGGAAGGAAATTTCAATAGTTCCCTCGATAGCTGGAGGCTGACATGAGTGATTTTGGTGGTTTTTCCGATGAAAGCATTCGCCGCTACGGGCGGCAGATTATCCTGCCCGAGATAGGCGGCAAGGGGCAGCGCAGGCTGCTCGAGTCGAAGGTGTTGCTTGTTGGCGCGGGCGGGCTCGGCACGCCGAACGCGTTGTATCTCGCGGCCGCCGGCATAGGCACTATTGGGATAATCGACGACGATGTTGTCGAGATCAGCAACCTGCACCGACAGGTCATACACGGTACGAAGGACCTGGGCATACCTAAAGTGGAATCCGCCCGGGAGACTATGTCCGACATCAACCCGGATGTGAATATTGTCATTTATAAGGAGCGTATTACTTCTGAAAACGCGATGGAAATCATCCGGGAGTACGACCTTGTGGTGGATGGTTGCGACAGTTTCGCCACGCGCTATCTGGTCAACGACGCGTGTGTCCTGCTGGGCAAACCCGATGTGTATGGAAGCGTATTCCGCTTCGAGGGGCAGGTATCGCTGTTCGTGCCGGGTGAAGGGCCGTGCTACAGATGTATTTTCCCGGAGCCGCCGCCTGCCGGGATGGTGCCGAGTTGCCAGGAAGCAGGGGTGCTCGGACTGCTTCCGGGCGTCGTCGGGCTTATCCAGGCGACCGAAGCGGTCAAGCGACTGCTCGGCATAGGCACTACGCTGAAGAACCGGCTGCTGCTGTACGATGCGCTTGCCATGGATTTTCGTTACGTAAACACCAGGCGTGATGTGGGCTGCCCCGTCTGCGGCGACAACCCGGAAATCACTGAACTGATAGATTATGAGGAATTCTGCGATGTCCATTTCTGAGAAGAAAAAAAGATATGAGGCGATCAGGGCCTATCTGGGAATGAAGCACGAACTGGTGGGTATAAAGCTGATAGCCGAAGAAGATGAAAGTATGGAAGTATCGAAAAGCGATCGGCCCGGCGGGCGCAACTGGTATTGCCGGATGGTGAGAGAAGCAGCGTGCGGCAAGTAGTGTGTCGCGACAATCGACGATATGGCCTGCCCTAATTCCGAACTCGCCCTGGGGCTGCGCAAACCGAAGTACTCGAATATGCCGACCCTGATAAAAGAAAAAATCAGGGCAGTGGTCATCGGGCCTATCGAGGGCGCGGATGTAATTCTGTTCGTGCTGAATCCCAGGCAGGTCATGAATATATCGATTCTGCTTGGCGGCATGTCCGCGGAGTTTCGCGGAGAAGTGGCTGTCTGCGGTGAGGCTACAGCCATGGTAATCGCGGAAGGCATCCCGAATATGACTACGCTGTGCAACGGGGCGAGAATGTACGGCGGATATACGGACAATGAACTCGTGGTCGGTGTCCCGCCGTTTATGGTCGATAAGATAGAGGAAAAAGTGTCGAGGCTTCAGAAATGCGGCGGCGCTCTCTGCGGCTGCCTTGTTTCAGACCTGCCCCCGGAGGTCGTCCGGAATTTCAAAAGTATCGGCTTTGAAAAGAGTACGGATTACTTTATGGGAAAGATCGGCGCTTACAATGTCCGGCTGTATATCAACAAGAACGATCAGGGCGCTCTCAAGCAGATTACTGTATACATTCCGATAAAACTTAAAGGCGAGCCGCCGGAAGTTCGCCCTCCCTTCATGACACGCACAAGGCAGAACTGGCTGGATATTTATGCCGTACTGGAAACCGGTTCCGAGGGAATCGACATCTATTCAGGCGGTGAGTCCATGCTGAAAGTAATTTCCGATATCATCGGCAAGTCGATTGGCGGACAAGAAAACTATGTTTGATAATCCTTATAAAGACCATACAGTTATAAACGCCCTGATGCGGGGCGGGATACTGCCTGTCGAGATCAGGGAGCGACTATACGATCAGTGGGGCGACCTCGGATATGTGGCGTGTTACGACTGCCTTGAAGGCAGGTCTTCGCTTTGCAGTAAGCCGCCTGTGCGGAAGTTTCTTTCCCGGATTGCCGCATTTTTCGGAGCCGACGCAGCCGAGCATACCTTCGGATGCCGCGCCGCACAGTTCGCCGTGTTGCGGGCCGTTCGTGAATTCTGTGATATGGACGGCAACTATGCGGACATAATTGTTACCGATCCCAATAGTCACTACAGCACGAATATCGCCGCTGAAATGAATAGTTTCAGAGTCGTCGAGTTCCCTCACGACGGTTATCCCACTTACACTTTCCCTGCCGAAGCCTACGCCGAGCAGATCGAAAAAGTTAAAGCGGACACCGGGAAATTGCCCGCCCTCGCGGTCGTCACTCACGCAGACCCGTATTACGGCAACATCGCGCCGGTCGAAGACATCGGGAAAATATGTCAGGACAAAGGTGTTCCCCTTATGGTGAATGCCGCGTACACAGGCGGCGTGGCGCCTGTAAACATGAAAGAGATCGGCGCGTCGTTTCTCACTCTCTCCGCGCACAAATCCATGATGTCGCTCGCCCCGCTCGGATATGTCGCGACGACGTATGAATGGACCGACCGCCTGTTTTCAACATCCCGGACTGTAGGTTCGTGGACAGGACGCTCCTTCGGCAAAAAGATACCCAATATCTTCGGTTGCAGCGTTGGCGGGCTTCCACTCATCAGCGGCATGTTTTCCTTTCCCTTCGTGGAAAAAAGGATAAAAAACTGGGATGAAGAATTAACTAAAACTAATGATTTCGCTGATAAGCTCGAAGACATCGGAGACATTATGCTGCTGGGCCAGAGGCCGCATCGCCACCACCTGCTCCATTTCGAGACACCGCGCTTCTGGGAACTATCAAAAAACAAAAGAGAAAAAGGTTTCTTTATCGCGAAGTTCATGATCAGGAACGGTATCGTGGGACTTCATCGCGGTATGAGCAAACACGTCAAAATGTCCGTGTATGGATTGACCGACGATGAACGAAAAAAGGTGCTCGACGCCTTCCGCGAACTGGCCGGAGTGCTGGACGCATAAACAGGCGATTGTACTATCAGCCGACCGCGGCAGAATCAGAATTTCACAATGAGCTCGAAAGGAGTCTGCGCCATGAGTGAAGACAAAATAGAAGCGAAAAAAAAGATTGACATCCGGGGAGAAATCTGCCCTTACACATTTATAAAATCGAAACTGGCTATAGAGGAAATTCAAGGCGGCCAGTTGCTGGAAGTGACGGTAAACCACCTTCCCGCTGTCGAGAATGTGCCGCGAAGTATGGAAAACGAAGGCCATGAAATAGTGTTGGTCAGGCAGGAAACAGCATCCGACTGGAAGATTATCATACGAAAGAAACAGGAAGGCTGAAACAATGAAAAGTGCCGGTGTGAAGAATAAACTTATGAACCTCGTATGCAAGGAATGCGGGGCTGAATACGACATTCAGCCGAAACACTATTGCAGCGAGTGTTTCGGGCCGCTCGAAGTCGCATACGACTACGATATTATACGAAGCAACATATCAAGAGAGAAAATCGAGTCCGGTCCCCTTTCGCTCTGGCGCTACTGGGACCTGCTCCCGGTGGAAACCCGCGACGTGGTCACACTGCAGGAGGGCTTCACACCACTACTTAAAGCTGAAAGACTGGGGAAAGAACTCGGACTGGATAATCTTTACATAAAAAACGACGCCGTCAACCCCACCTACTCATTCAAGGACCGGGTCGTGACGGTCGCAACTACAAAAGCCCGCGAATTCGGTTTCAGGAAGATCGCCTGCCCATCCACCGGGAATCTTGCTTGTGCCGTTTCCGCCTACGGCGCTGTAGCAGGTATGCAGACGTTTATATTTATCCCCCATGACCTTGAACTCGGCAAAGTCATAGGCGCGGGCATTTACAAACCATTCCTGGTTCGCGTCAAAGGCTCCTATGATGACGTAAATCGCCTGTGCAGTGAAATCAGCGAGCGCATGAAATGGGCTTTTGTCAACATTAACATCAGATCATTCTATTCGGAAGGATCGAAAACGCTTGGATACGAAGTAGCCGAACAACTCGGCTGGCGCGCACCCGATCATGTCGTGGTGCCCATGGCTTCAGGTTCTCTGCTTACAAAAATTCATAAAGGAATCATCGAATTCCAGAAACTTGGAATAATAGGCAAACACCCTGTTCGCGTGTCCGGCGGCCAGGGACTCGGCTGCTGCCCCATCGTCACCGCGTTTAAAGAAAAAACAGACATCATAAAACCAGTCAGACCCGACACAATCGCAAAGTCGCTCGCAATCGGCAATCCGGCAGACGGCTACTATGCCTGGAAGACGATAAATGAAACCGGCGGCGCGGCTGAATCCGCTTCCGACAAGGAAATCGTAGAAGGCATCGAATTGCTTGCACGGACCGAAGGCGTTTTCACCGAAACCGCCGGCGGTGTCACAATCGCCGTCCTGAAAAAACTGGCGGCGCAGGGCGTAATCGACAAAAAAGAAACAACTGTCGCATTCATCACCGGTAACGGACTGAAAACCATAGAAGCCGTCACCGGAAGCGTCATCGCAACCGATCCCATAAATGCGACAATGGATGACTTCGACGACAGCCTTATCGAATACTGGTTGACTTCCCGGAAAAGTCCGAATACGTAGCCGTTCACAGAAAGGTATTATAATAGAAACGGCAATTGAATAAATGGCCAAAATCGATTCGTGGTAATTGGAAATCTGGCCTGGACAATAAAGAGCAGGCGTGGAATCAATGAATAGGCCGGACCCGTTTTCCTCGTTTCGGAGCTCCGTCCCGCCTTCATCGAACAATCCGCCGATCATCAATACCGTATCAGCTCTGCCCCACGTTCACCGATCTCTTTTTCGGCATTTCTTTACCATCCTGCATAGCATTTCAGTCGTAAGACACTATTGATAACCGATATATCCCGATAAACACTGGCTTTATTGTGTTTTTCCGTTGGGAAGTTCAGTTTAAAATTCGATTGTACCTGAGATACATCCGCCATCTTCACACGGAATATCTGTATGCGCCTCGTCCAGAATAGTGTCCTGGACAGCGACTTCATCGTAAGCGTCGTCGAGATTGTCGATAACAATATCGTCTGATACTTCGCCGACATCGACCGCTGTTTCGACCGCCGTTTCCGCTGCTTTTTCGCTGGGCATATTTTTTACTGCTTCGGCTTTTTCATGTTTCTTTTCGCCGGGCACAGCACCGATTGCTGCGCCAATGGAAACGGCTTCCTCTTTGAGTTTCAGGAGTTGCGCCGGTGGTATCGGAGCAGGCCTCGAAGGTGCCGCGTCTTTCTCAGCAACAGTCTCGAATCCGGCGGACACGATAAGCACTTCATCGCCTGCCGAGACATACAGGCTGCCCTCGACAACAGCGATGGACGTCCTGTCGGCCTGCGGCGACATCGAAACGTCGAATGCCGTGCCCCTTACCGCGGCAATCGCCGTGGGTGTTCTGATCTCGAAAGTAGAATCATGTGTTTTAAGTTTCGACGCCTTTGCCAGCAGGCGTCCGTTTTGAAGAGCGAATTTTGTGCGCCCGACGTTTCCCTTTGCAAGAAGTTCGGTGATGCCGACATTGCTCAGAGGGAAAACTTTCACCGCATTGTCCTGTCCCCACCTGAGGACAGCCTGACCATCGGTGCCGGTACGTATGGAAGCGCCCTGTGCGAGTTTTTCGCCGCCTGCCGCTGTTTTCCATTGTGCATCGGATGAACTCCGTACGCGCACATCGCCGCGCACATCCCCAAGAGTCGCCGCAGTCTGCGCCATAGCTGCCGTACATATAACCAGGGCAAATGCAAATACCGCACCCGCTGCCGCCTTTTTAAATATTTTTGTGTTCATCATTGATCCTCCAGCCAGTCGGTTTTCAGCTCAGTCTATCATCGACAACATCGAGAACAGCACCATAGTGTCGTCGCCTGCGTTGTTTTCGTATACATTGTCGATAAACAGTACATCAAGGGCCAGCCTGTTTCTTTTTGTCCACTTATATTTCAGCTTGCCTCCGAACTGGTTTGTCAACTGTTCGCTGTTGTCGAGGCTGTAGCTGAACCTGTAGCTGAGTTCGCCGTCAAATCTTCTGGAGAGGGGGGCTCTCATCGCAATCTTTTCCGAGACTGCCTGCTGGTCACTGAAATTAGAGACCGTGCTCAGGCGTGTTGTTGAAATATAGCGGACTCCTTCTTTCTCTTCGGGATTGAATGTGTACACCAGGTTGGTCGAGAACCTGTCGTTATCCGACTCGGGAAACGTGACGACGACCCCGCGTTCCGGGCTGTCCGTGAAACTGTATGAAACAGACCACAGGAGATGTTTATTCAAAATGCGCGTCACATTTGCGCCGGCGGCGTGTTTCGCGGTGTCTCCGTCGTCCACACTATAGCTGTGCAGGTAGTAGATATTGCCGTAGACATCTTTCTGCAGCTTTCGAGACAGGGAGAGCATCGTGTTTACATAAGTCTCGCCGCCGAATTCACCGTCGATGCCCCGCACCTTGCTGTGGCTCTCTATGCCTGTGAAGACATAGAATCTTGTTACATCACGGCCTTCGCCCGCCGCCGCGGGCAGCGATGCCGCCAGCAGGTTCGCAACGACTATTATTGCTGTCATCCATGCTTTTTTCATATCTGATCTCAACCTTCCTGGAAATTCTATCACACGAGCCAATTGCAAAATTATGTTCGTAGCGAGGTCGAGCGAAATTGTTCCAGAGCAAGGCGGAGGTGTAAAATCCTCGCAGGCGTACTTGTAAAGTACGTCGAGGACGATTTCGCGCCGACAACGCAGCTATGGACAATTGCAGCCGACCGCAGCAAAATCATAATTTTGCAATTGGCTCATGCAATATTGAACTTCCCCCACTTTCTCTGCTGCGGAAAATCCATACAAATTAAAACACATCACAACCGTGCCGGTCAACCCGGCGCAGTTGATATAATATCCCCGGATAAAAGAAAAAGTGTCTCGAACCGCCTGATCGTGCAGATTCTACAGGCACATGCCCGCCTGAAAACTACACGGAAATCCTGAAAGGCTGCGAATAGATGGAGAATGAACTGCCGGACATAGTGCCGATAATAGTAATGAGGAAGTGGTCGGCGAGTTCGACGGCGGTCGCTGTCGGCACAGTTCGAGAAACGATAATGCCCATCCGGTTACGCACCATTTTCCTTACGATCTCGGAGGAAACCCTGCCCGTAGTTGCGAGGACCTTATCGCGAAGAGGTATCCTGTCGAGGCGGCAGCGACCGATCACTTTGTCTACAGCGTTGTGTCTGCTGATGTCCTCGGCGGATGCGACGAGTGCAGTGCCGTCGAGAATCGCCGCGCCGTGTGTGCCCCGTGTTTTCTTATGTATCTCGCCGCTTCGTATAAGAATCCTGCTGGCCTGTACAATATCTTCTCTTGTATAAGTTCTTTCGTGGTCTATCTCCTTGTGGCATATTTCGACGGGGAGTTCGCCGTCGAGCACAATAGTGTGGCCGCAGCCCGAAGCGAGAATGGACTTTTCTATCTTCGGTTTTGCGCCTTCGGCTTTTTCCACAGTCGCCGCATACCGGAATCCGTCAGGCGTGTCGACATGCCGCAACTCGCCCAGCGCAGTGATGATGCCCTCGGAAAAAAGAAAACCGACGATGAGTTCTTTAACCTTTTCCATAGTGCAGACAAGCCCCGCGACATATTTGCCGTTTATATAGAGTTCGATAGTCGCCTCGTCCGCCAGTGGCTGGTCGCGCTCGGTCCTGCCGTTTTCGCCCACGCGAATAATGCGCTTTTTTTTCATGCGCGGTTTCATTTCTGCTCTTGTTCTTATATCCGCCGCCATTCTTACATCCGGACCGCCGCTGCTTTTTTCAGATTACATAGTCTACACATTCCCGCGCCTGCTGACCATAACACAAGAATATAACTGATCTTGTGCGTTTTTCGTTATTATGTGTAAATTTCGGGGTTATGAACAGCATTTGCTCGCTAATTCCGGATCGGGTTCACAGAATTAAATATTCCTAACCCGGCAAAGCCGGAACCGAACAGGCCGCATTTTCGTGCCCAAACAAATGCGGTTTGAGCACGGCACACGGTCTATAGTTTGAGCACGGCACACAGAGTTTCCTCGTTCCCAAGGTCTACCTTGGAAACGTCTGTAACGGGAATCTTCAGCTTCCACCGATCTCTTTTCGGCATTTCTTTACCATCCCGCGTAGCATTTCAATCGCAAGATACTAAATTCCATGATACGTTTCAAGCTTCCTCTATCGACAACATCCCGTCGCAGACGACTGTTTGACAGCGACGAGAGCGTCGACAGCGACGGGAGCGCCGACGGGGTCGATTATGAGCGGGTTGATGTCGATCTCATTTATCTTATCCTGCTCGATGCCGATGCGTCCTATGCCGATGAGAATCTCAGCGAGAAGGCCGCGATCCACTTCGGGCATGCCGCGGAAAGCGCCGAGAATGGCCGCGCCCCTTATTTCTCCGATCATCTCCGACGCGTCGCGTTTTTCGAGCGGCGCGACGCGAAATGTGACGTCCCTGAATACTTCGGTATAGATGCCGCCGATGCCGAACATGACACAGGGTCCGAATGTTTTGTCGCGGATAAGCCCCACGACAAGTTCGCGGCCCGCGGGGATCATTTCCTGCACGAGCACACCTTCGAGCCCTTCTCCGGCACGTTCGGCGAGCGCTGCATAGGCCGCAGCAACTTTCTGGGGCGAATCGATATTAAGTTCGATGAGTTTTTTTTCTGTTTTGTGTGTGATTCCTGTGCCGCAGGCTTTCATGGCCACGGGCCAGCCAATGTTTTCGGCGATTGCCGCCGCATCGTTCACAGAACCGGCAATATCTTCGGCGACGATCGGCACTCCATAGTCCGCCAGCAGTTTTTTCGATTCATATTCGGACAGTGTTTTTCTGCCTTCGGCCACCGCTTTATCAATAATGTTGTTGCTCATAGTCAATCCTCTTCCAGCGAATCCCTGTATTTATTATAGTCGACCATCCCGGCGAGCATCCTGACCGCCATGTGCGGGGTCGGCGCAGCCACGATGCGTCCTTTTTCGGTATGACACGGTTTGTAGTCCGAAGCAACTGCAACACCGATAATCGGCTTTTTATACTGTTCCGTGAGTTCGAGCAGGCGGGTTTCTATCTGCCTGTCCACCTCTTTGAAATGTTCGACAAAAGCCTGCACCGCGGCGGGCGCGCCCATCATTGTCTCGACATGCGCCGTGACGAGTGTCGAGCCGCCGACAACGCCCAGTACGATTGCGGCGTCGATGCCGTCGTCCGCCAGAAGCGCTTCGAGGCATTTTATGTGGTTGTCCCTGTCGAGCGTGCCGACAAGGTCTATGGGGTTGTTGCGGCTCCAGTACGGCGGCAGGAGTTTGTCGATGGCAGCGATGGTGTTTTCGGAAAGTGGCGGTATCGCAAGCCCGGCCTTTTCGCAGGCGTCCGCTGTGACGACACCCCAGCCGCCGCCCCATGTAAGGATGCCGACCCGGTTGGACCGCGGTAGCGGCAGTTCGGCGAACGCCCAGGCGAGATCGAGCATCTCGTTTGGCGTGGATGCGATCACCGCCCCGCATTGCTTAAACGCCGCGTTATAAATTTGCGCGGAACCCGCCATCGCGCCTGTGTGCGAACTTGCCGCTTTCATCCCTGCCGCCGTCTGGCCGCCCTTGAAAACGATCAGCGGTTTTTCGCGGGTGATCTCGCTTGCTGCATCAATGAATTCACGCCCGTCCTTGAGTCCCTCTATATATGCGAGCAGCACTTTAGTGTCGGGGTCTCTGCCGAAGTATTTAAGATAATCACTCGCCGCTGTCGCGGCCTCGTTGCCGCTGGCGGCGAATTTGCTGAACCCTATTTCTTTTCGCTGTCCGATGCTCATCATCTGTGTGCCGAGGTTGCCGCTCTGGGCGACGAATGCGACAGGGCCGGGTTTGGGCCGCACGGGCGGCATCATGGCATAGAGACTCGAACGCCCGCAGTAGACGCCCATCGTGTTGGGGCCGACCAGCCGCATCCCCGCGTCTTCGGCGATGACGGCGAGTTCGCGCTCGATCTCGATGCCTTCGCCGCCTTCTTCGCTGAATCCGCCGGGCACGACAATCGCGCCTTTGACGCCTTTATCGGCACACTCGCGCAGTATGCCCGGCACTACTTTCGAAGGCACTACGATCACCGCGAGGTCTATCTCGTCGGCAGGTATTTCGCCCACCGTCCGGTAGACTTTTCGCTCCATTATCCATTCTTCACGGGGATTGACGGGGAAGATGTCGCCTTTGAACTGCCCTGCGACAATGTTGCCCAGGATAATATGTCCCCATTTGGTGACATTTTTCGACGCGCCGATAAATGCTATATTACGCGGGTTGAACACGCAATCGAGCTCTGATTTCCAGTTGTCCATTTATTGCACCGTTTTCTCCATAAGTAAGATCACAGCGATCTGCCTGCCCTGTAGCCCGAGTGAACCGCCTCGAACGCCGTGGCGATTTTATTCGCGTCGCCCACCACTTTCACTTCCATACTGCTTTCTTTCAACGCTTCCTCCAGCGGGTTATAAGGTTTTGTGCCGATGGCAAGCACGACGGTATCAGCCGGGATTGTCTCTTTCCCGCTCTCCGTCTCGAGCACAACACCGGCGGCGTTGATTTCGAGCACTTTTTGCTTTACGCGCACATCGACGCCATACTCCGACAGGTCTTTCATCATCGTCCATCTTGTTGATTTCCCTATATCTTTTCCTATCCTTGGCAGCATCTCGACGAGCGTGACGTTCTTCGAGCCTTTCATCGCGAGTTCCCTGAGTGTATCCGGGGCTTCGGCTTTCTCGATGAGGAGAAACTTGATCGTTTCAGCGGGCATCGTGCCTATTTCGGCAATAGCCAGCGCAGTCTCGACGCCTACCGCGCCGCCGCCGACTATGACGACATTGTGGTCGACAGGCTCGAAGCCTTCGAGGAAATCCCAGGCCTGAATGACGTTGGGATTGTCCGCGCCGGGTATCGGCGGTGCGATGGGTTCGCCGCCGGTGGCGAGTATCACGGCGTCGAATCCGCCTGCTTCGAGATCGGTAGCCGACACTTCGATATTGGTCTTGACGTCCACATCCAGAACGGCGAGCTGCGTTTCGTAATCGTATATCATCTCGAGGAACTCCTCGCGTCCGGGGGGCGCTCCGGCGAGCCAGAGCTGACCTCCGACCATCTCGCTTCTCTCGAACAGCGTCACATCGTGGCCGCGTTTCCGCGCAGCCATCGCCGCCGCCATGCCCGCCGGGCCGCCGCCTACGACCGCCAATTTCTTTTTCTCATCCGCTTCGACGATAGCGCCCTCGAACTCGTGGCCCGCCTCGGGGTTGACCATACACTCGACTGGCTGGAGTGTGAACACGTGGTCGAAGCAACCCTGGCCGCAGGCGATGCAATGAATGATCTCCTCCTCGCGGTCCTGCAACGCCTTCAGAGGCATTTGCGGGTCGGCGATCAGCCCGCGGCCCGTGCCGATCATGTCGCAGAAACCTTCCTCGAGCAGCATTCGCATGTCGTCTACATCGTTTATGCGGTGACTGGCGATAACCGGTTTTGTGAGAGCCTGTTTCATGCCGCGGGCGAGATAGGCGAAGTTCGCGCGCGGCACACCCATAGTGATCTGCGGGATGCGCGCTTCGTGCCAGCCGACGTTGATGCAGAAGGCGTCCGCGCCGGCACCCTCGAGCGCTTTCGCGAACCTGCGCAGGTCGTCGCCGCGCAGCCCGTTCTCGAGCATGTCGTTGCCGTTGAGCCGGCCGATGATCGGGTAGTCGTCGCCGCAGATATTTCTTACGGCCTTGAAAACCTCGATGCCGAACCGCATCCTGTTTTCTTCCGAGCCGCCCCACTCGTCATCACGAAGATTGGTGAAAGGAGTGAGAAAATTCGAGATAAGGTAGCCCGTGCCGCAAAGAATCTCGACGCCGCCGAACCCGGCTTCCCGCAGTCGCCGCGCCGCCTGCGCGAAGTCGTCGATAATCTGAAGTATCTCATCGTGCGTGAGCTCGCGCGGCGTGTCGCCGGTGAGCCGCGACGGAACTGCCGAAGGTGCCACGGGCGACTCGCCTTTGGGCAGCGCCATGCTGTAGCCGTTGCGCCCGGTGTGGTTGATCTGGGCGATGGAGAAACCGCCATTGTCGTTTATGCCTGCGGCAAGTTTTGCGAGGCCGGGGATGTAGTTATCGTCGTGCGCGCCGATATTCAGCGGCATACTGCCGATACGGTTGATCGAGCAGAATCCGACACAGACCGCGCCGCAACCGCCCTTCGCGCGCTCCGCGTAGAATTCGACAATCCGGTCGCTCACCTCGTAGTTCATGCACATGTTAAGGTGCATAGTCACCATATAAAACCTGTTTTTGATCTCACTTTTGTTGATAACAATCGGCTGGAACAGCGGGTCCATATCCACACCTCTTCCTTTTATAATGTAATACTCTGAGTATGCAACCATGCGATATGTTGCTTTTGCGCATCGGCTTCTTCATGTCCGCAAACTGTCCTTGTTGAACAGTAGACTGATATTTTATACGTTGAGAGCATTCAATTCAAATAAAGGGAGTACAATCCAAAAAAGTTGATCAAGACTCATTGCAGAAGGACTGATTATCATAGTATCTTACGACTGAAATGCTACGCAGGATGGTAAAGAAATGCTGAAAAGAGATCGGTGAAAGCTGGAGCTTCCAGTTACAGGCGTTTCCAAGGTAGACCTTGGGAACGATGAAACTCTGTGTGCCGTGCTCAAACCGCATTTGTTTGGGCACGAAAATGCAGCCTGTTTGGTTCCGGCTTTGCCGGGTTAGGGCAACATGCGACATGAGAGGCACGAAGCGTCCTGCTTCTAGTGCGGCGATTCATCGCCGCTTTGCCTGACGCATCTTCGTTTTTTGCTGTTTCTCCCGCGCCGGGAATTATTCCCGGCGACGAAAGCGACAATAAATTGTCGCACTCCAGGGCGGCTAAGGCCGCATATTTCACCAGTGCGAGTTAGTAAAATATTCAGGGGCAGGAAAAACTAACTGTTGAAAGGGTATTGGGATTGATATCCTGTGAAGATGTGCCGCATGTAGAGCCCTCGCAATATTCCACTGAATGTACAACCGGGGTCAGTACATAGACGTCATAACCCGACGCGGCGATATCACCCTGTTCGATCCCGTCGATTGATATTGTCAGTGTGCTTGTGCAGCTATTGGTAATCCCGAGTGAGCCGTTGTCGTACTCGACCTTGCATTCGGAACTGCATTTGTCGTTGTCTGTCGTGTTGCCGTCGTCGCATTCTTCGCCGTCGGCGCTCTGGAGCACTCCATCGCCGCAATATTCAGTAGGCCCGGCGGTCTCCATGCAAGTCTCATCGCAGACGGTGCAAGATGTTTCACCATAATCGCATGTTTCTGTGACTGTGTTGCCGTCGTCACATTCTTCTTCTCCTCCTGTTACACATTCAGCTACATAATTGCCGTCTCCGCAGGTTACTGTTTCGCAGGTACATGTCGAAGAACAGCCGTCACCGTCCGATGTATTCCCGTCATCGCACACTTCGCCGTTGCCGGTGTCGAGGACTCCGTCTCCGCAATATATAGTTACCCCCGCGCCTTCCTTGCAGGTCGCGTCACATATAGTACATGAAGATTCGTTGTAATCGCAGGTTTCGGTTACTATGTTTCCATCGTCGCATTCTTCATCTCCATCCAATTCGCCGTTGCCGCATTCGAGCAAACAGTTGCTGTCGCACTCGTCGCCGTCTGTCGTGTTGCCGTCGTCACATTCTTCGCCGTAGGCGCTCTGCACGACGCCGTCCCCGCAATACTCGCCCCAGACCGTTTTGTATTCGCATTCCGTCGTGCAGTAATTGCACGGACTGCTGTTGTACGAAGGTATGCAGGCTGTGTCCGTGGCGTCGCTGCCATAGTCGCATTCTTCGCCGTATTCGTGGATATCGTTTCCGCACACGCTCCCGCTGTATGTGCCGCTCCCGATCTCGCCGATGATCAACTCTGCGTTTTCGCCGATTTCTTCGGCTCCGAGCGCGTCGACAGCGGCGGCGATGGTGGTGTAAGTATCAAAAGAGAAATACCCGGCGTCATACATGACGGTCTTGTGAATATTCGACAATTCTTCCGTGCTGAACGACGTCAGGGCGTAATCGCCGGCAACGATGTCGGAGAATATCATTTCGCTTACGGGATTTATGTCTATGGGTGAAGGGGCGTAGACGATTGCCCGCATCTTTTCCGTGCCGACTGTGACGCACGCGACCAGATTGCCCACCGGCTGTATCTGTTGATCGAGTTCGAGACGATAGTAACCGCCGGCGTCGGTGACAGCTTCGCCGAGTGTCGGACCGCTTTGTTCTCCAGCCGCATCCACATAGAACACCTGCACTGTCGCGCCACCGATCTTGTTGAGTCCGTCGACCTCCGAGAGCCTTGCTGCCGTCTTGGAAGCGGAGATGCCCGACGGCAGGCTGACTATGCCGGATATTTCATATGTCTGAACACTGGTTACTTGCGTGCCGCCACCGCCGCCGCCGCAGAAAAGATATACGACGCACAGGCTCGACAGGAGCAGGACAAGCAGTACTTTTCTGATATAATTGTGATTTTCCATCCATTGCTTCCGACATGCGGCTCTCTCACCCATTGGCGATAAATGCGGGTCTGATATTCTCTGTCTGAATCCGTTGACACCGTCGAGCTATCGTGTCGTGTCAATGTCGAAATAACGGTTATCCCTGATTGCTCACAAAGAAATCCGGATACGATGGGTGCGGGTGCGGATCACTTGTAGCTTGCCATCCATTTTACGAAGTCTTTGTGCCAGCCTTCTTCTTTGGCTTTTTCGAAAGCATCTATAACGGGCTGGTATTCCCTGGGGGTGACAGGGAAAAACCTGATTTTCGTAGCCATCATCATGGGCCTGTATTTCTTCAGGGCCTCATGTTTCGAGCCCTTTTTCAGTATTCCAAGCAATCCTTTCATGAGGTCTTCGGGGACTTCTTCGGAAGACATGATAGGCGTGTTATAGAATTCATAGGTGCAATACAATTCTTTGATTTTTTTAACGACGGACGGGTTCCCCATTTTCAGCGCGTTGATATTCGAATTGTAAGCCAGGGCGATATCCACATCGCCGGCGATAAGCTTTTTAAGGGAATGCTGCCCTGTCAGGCTCTGTTCGATTGTTCCGAAAAATTCTTCGGGTTTTTCACCCGTTATCTGGATTAAAGGATAATAACCATCGGGCTCGCCGTAGGTAATCAGCGATTTGCCGCGCATGTCTTCCACTCCGGAAATTTTCACATCATTGCGCGTGAACAGACAGGTTCGCATCTTCTTTTTCCCGAAGAGCGACGCCGCCGCGAACGGAACATACTTGTCCTTCAGTATCAGATCGGGAAGCAATCCGTAATTTTTCGTATACACGAAATCCAGCTCTTTGTTTGCCGCCGCGGTCATGAATTTATCTTTATCGACAAACCACTTTAATTCAACATCCACTCCTTCCATCGCTCCCAGATAGTTTACGAGGTCGGAGAACACTTGTTTCAGGCTCTGATCCTGGGGCGAGGCACTCATGTACATACCGAAAGAAAACTTGCCGTTGTCTGCGGACGCGGCGACCGCAAACAACGAAACTACCAGCAACACAGCAGATATTGTGCCAATAATCTTCTTCATGGTATCAAGTCCCTTCAGCACGGGTCTGTTATACGCCCCGCATCTTATATATACCTCAATGCACATGTATCTAAAACAAAAACCCGCTATATTTCGAACCTTATTGTTCGGGGCGTCCCATATCATCATACCATTTCTCGAACTCTTTGTCCCAACCAGCGTCTTTCCCCTTTTTATAGAAATCCCTGACGCCATAATAATTCTTTTTTTTCACAGGAAAAAATCCGATTTTAGTGGCCGCCATCAGCGGGCGGTATCGTTTGAGCGCCTCATGCCTGCGTGCGTGTTTCATAATATCTATAAGCTGCATCAGCATCGCATCCGGCACCCCCTCCGCATGTGTGATGGCAGTATTCACAAGTTCCCGCGAGCAGAAGACTTCCTTTATTTTTTTTGCCACTGCCGGGTTCGACATACCAAGAAAATCCACGTTGATGTCGTATGCCATTACAGCATCCGTCTCACCTTTGAGCATCTTTTCGATAGCATAATTCCCGCCGTTCGACACTCCTATCTCGCTGAAGAAATCCTGCGGTTTTTCACCCAGCAGACCCCTGACAGGATAATAGCCGTCTTTCCTGGCGTATGTTATCAGCCTTTTGCCCTTGAGATCATCTACCGATTTCACGTCCATCTCAGCCGGCACATAAAGGCATATTCTCATTGTTTTTTTGCCGAAAACAGATATGGAAGAAATGGGGATATAATTGTACTTGAATACAAGATCGACAAATGGGTCGTAGAGCTTTGTATATGCGAAATCGAGTTCTTTATTCTTTGCAGCGGCAAGAAACTCTTCGCCTTTGGTGTACCATCTTGTTTCTATATCAACGCCCTGCGCCGCGGCGACAAAATCTATCACATCCGTAAATATCTGTTTCAACTGGGCGTCCTGCTTGCTGGAGCTGACCATTATGCCGAAGATATACTTTCTTCCATCTTCGGCACGAGTTGCAGCGCTCGAAACAACAAGCAACGTCATTGTCATCGCAACTAAAAGCGCTCTTATCCCCACTTTCCCCATTTTTCAACGGGCCTCCTCGTAGTTTTTCATGTCGACCAAAAACAACCGGAATAATATCTGAATATTGTACGTTTTTACAGAAATATCAAGTACATGATAGATATTCTCCGGTTCCGACCCGGAATGACACACCTTTTTTCACACAGGTGATCGTCTGACCGAACGAATTGAAGTATCCCGTTTTACGGGTATCGCACAAGTGTCGTTACAAACACATGAATATTCTGACTATAACCTTACATGCAACACCCCCATTATATAATGCCGACAGGGTATGTACCACACTCGACTTGTGTATAAAACTATGGCAACTGCTCCTCTGGAGTGCGACATTTCATTGTTGCTTTCGAGGCCGGGAAATAGTCCCCGGTGTAAACGGTCGAAGAGGCGATGTATCGCCGCACTCCAAAATGCTTTCGCACGGTTCAGGACCATCTCCATGCGGCGGCGTCAGTCAGTCCCTTTTGTGCGGCGGTCGGACTTCACCGGTCGCACGGCCGGTCTGCGGCGCAGGCTTTACAATGAATGATTCGCACTGCCCCTGCGCATTGCGTTCGAGTCCTTCCTCGCATACGCACTCCTGGCGCGCGGCATCGAATCTTTCCCTGCGCGGACATTCGCACTTCACGCCGGTTCCATCCGGTTCCATGCCGCCGGGGCAAGTCGGAACACATTCGGCTGCGAAAGGATCATAAAGGCCGGATGTGCACAGGCATTCCGAAAGCGTATCGTCGAAGGCGGTGCCTGCCGGGCATGAGCATTTTCGGAGCTCATCGTCGGCGATGAACGTGTCGGGACACGACTCCACGCACGCAAACAACTGTTCGAGCAGGTAACCTTCGATGCAGCGGCATTCCGCGGCGTCGGTGTCGAGCACCATCGAGCCGGGGCATACACACTCGCCCGCTTCGCGGTCCGCCACCGCTCCCTCGGGACAGAAGCAGCCGCCGCGGATAGTGTCTGTCGCTGTGCCGGGCGGACACACATGTGCACACACGCCCCGTGTATCTACAAACAGTTCATCTGCCGGACAGCCGCACTCGCCCGTGAGCGCGCGGGGTGCCATGCCACCTGTGCATTCCGCGACACACTGCCGCGTGGCGGGGTCGAAGTGTTGCGACGGTTCGCAACGCCCGCCACCGATAATACCTTTTATATCGACGGGGCCGCCCGCGCCTGCCGGGCCCGCGCCTACCATCACTCGCACAGGCAGCGAATGCCCCAGGTAGCCCGCCGGTTCTCCCGTCGATGGTGCGCCGTCCCCGTTTCTGTCGACAAATCCCACTACGAAATATCGCTTTCCACTTTCACATTCGATGCTGAACATCCCGTCGTTTCCGGTAGTTGCTCCCGCCACGAATTCCGGTGTACGCCCTATAAAGTCGGGGTGCTCGTATAATCCTGCCGTCACTCCACCAACAGTTTCGCCGCCGAAAACGACTTCCCCGGACAGTGTTCTCATTACAACTGTACCGGTCGCCGCCCGATCAATATCCGGAAGACAATAAGCAACAGCCATGCCGCAGAACTTCATCTCTCCGGGCATCGGGGCCGAAGCCGCCGTGCCGGAGTCCGTGCCGATCATGTTTTCAACAATGTCTGTAAAGCCGTCGCCGTCCGAGTCACGGAGCGCGGAGGGCAACATGCTGCGGGGTGTTGTCGACAGCACGCGCGCGGGAGCAGAACCGGCGTCCGCCGGGTTTGTTCCCATGACTCTCTCCGCATTGTCCGGCGTACCGTCCCCGTCGGAATCGCCGCTCACGTATAAGTCGGGCGGCATGTCGACAAGTGCGGTCGCGAGCACAACCTCGCGGAAAGCCCACAACAGCTTTCCGAGATCGGCCTTTTCAAGTTTCGAATATCGCGTTCTGAGCGTTATGTCGAACTGCCTGAAAACTGAAGAGTACGAGTTGATGAGTTGCCTTTGGGCAATGCTTATTTTTTTTATTCCACTGAACGGGTCGAGCAGTTCGTTAGCCAGTTGCTGATATTCGCCGTGCAATTGTGAAGCGATGT
>JAJRTR010000144.1 GCA_024278215.1 bacterium | reverse complement strand
GACTATCACCGGAATCTTTCTCAACTCCTTATCGCGCCTGATCTCATGGTATAGTTTCACGCCCGACTTTTTCGGCATGACAAGGTCCAGGGAAACCAGGTCGGGCTTTCTCTCATCAAGTGCCTTCCGGGCGGCCTCCCCATCGCCTGCCGTCACAACAGTGAAACCGGCATCCTTAAGGGCCGTTTCAAAAAATGTTCGCACGTCAGGTTCGTCGTCCACTACGAGTATTGTTTTGTTGAGATGTCCTTCCATTGGCAAACTCCTTTTCTGATATGTATTGAGCCGTCGCCTAACTGTCGACATGTTCCTCTCCACCGGGTTTCGGCAGCCGGTTTCGTGGAAACTCGAGTCGGAAGGTCGCGCCTTCTTCAGGTTCCGAATCCAGTCTTACCTGCCCGCCGTGTTCCTGCACCGTCTTTTTAGTGAGCAGAAGCCCGAGTCCTGTCCCCTGATGTGACCCCTTGGTGCTGAAGAAACTTGTGAACACCTTCTTTTTAACGTCATAATCCATCCCGATCCCGTTATCCGAGACTTCATATATTATTGTTTCATTCTCTTCGTATGCCCTTATGGTAATTACTTTACTATCTTTGTCGCTCATCTGGCAAGCGTCGATCGCATTTGACACGAGGTTGGAAATGCACGTATGGATTGCTTCCCGATCCATAGGCGCAGGCGGTACACCGTCCTGGAAATCGGTAACGATCTCGATGCCTTCCTGCTGCGCGGCGTATTTGTACAACTCGAAAACCTCGGCAGCGATACTTACAGGTTCTGTCATATCGACTTCAGGAACTTTGCCCCGCGCGAAACTGAGGAACTCCCTGACGAAGTGTGATATGCGCCGGATGTTGCTGTCGAGCATAGTGAGGCCCTTGCCGATGGTCTCGACATCACTCTTGCGCATACCTGTTTTCATCACATAGAGACCGCCTTCGAGCCCTGTGATGATGTTTTTTATGCCGTGTGCCAGGCCCGCAACGGTCTGGCCTACAGCCGCAAGCCGCTCGGCGCTTAGTTTCTCGTCCTCGAGCTGTTTGATCTTTCTTAAATCCTGCAAAAACGCGGCATGGCCGAGGAACTTGTCTTCGCTCGACAGGCAGCTCCCTGATATCCTGACAGGAATCGACTCGCCGTCCCTGTTTTTTATTGTTGTTTCCCGAATCTGTTTCGGGCCGCCGTTGTCTTTCAGCAACCCCGTGAATTCACCGGGCAGAATCTCGTTGAAGAAACCACGTTTGCCGATAACGTCCATCGCCGAATAACCGAAAAGTTTTTCCGCGGACCTGTTGAATATTATTATCCTGTCCTTGAAGTCTGTAACTATAAGGGCGTCCATCGAACTTGCGATGACAAACTCCTGAATGTCGAACAGCTCTTTTATCTGTTCTTCGAGTTCGACGATGCGGGAAACGTCGAACGCGATTTCCATGACCGTCTCGACGGTACCGTCCGGTCCTTTTATAAGAGGCGCGGCGGTGACCATGTAATAAGTTGTGTTGCCGTGAACGTCTACACCGCGTTGTCGTGTAGAGTGCTCGGCGCCAGTCTGGAATACCCTGACGGCGGGACATTCTTCGCATATATTCGGGCTCTGCTTGTAGACCTGGTGGCAGTAGCGGCCGCCGGGCTCGCCGAATGTGTCGCGGAACTTCCGGTTTGTCTGTATCACCTGGAACTGCCTGTCGATGATACATATATAACAGGGCGTCTTGTCGAAAAGAAGTTCGTATCTTTCCTGCAATTCGTCAATGAGTGTCGAGTCGGCGGCCATCTCGATGATGTAGGGTATGCTGCCGTCCTCGGCGACGAGAGGAAAGAGATGTATGAGGTAACTGATCTTATTTCCAAAGCGGTCGATACCGCTGACTTTATTTATGCGTACTTTGCCATCAACAAAAGTCTTGCCGGCCTCACATTCTTCGCAGTACAACCGGCTCCGTTTTATTGCTTCGTGGCAACTTCTGCCTTTCATTTCGCCGAATGTCTGCACGAACGTATTGTTTGCATCGACGATTTTGAAGTCGGAGTCGATTACCGCGACACTCACGGGCATCTGCTCGTAGAGTTCGCTGCAAACCCACTCTCTGACCTCTTTAATGTCCATTGTCGACATTACGATCGTTCTCTCCGAGTTGAGACTTTATCAGTTCTAAAAGCCGCTTGCGGTCGATGGGTTTCTCGACGTAGCCGCCCGGCCGGGGCAAGTTGTTTTCTTTTATCATCCGGTCGAATTCCACCTGTGGAAAATCCCGTGTTTTGCTGAAGGCACTGACGATAAGTATCGGCATATCGCTGAAACAGGGGTCTTCCTTCAATCCCTTATAAATGGCAAATCCCGTTTTCTTCGGCATGACAATATCAAGAAGCATAAGATCCGGTTTGAACTTCTCGACAAGCGGCATCACTTCGTCTGTGTCTGTCGCACTCGCCACTTGGTAATCATTATCATCAAGAAAGATCGAAAGATAATCGACGATGTCCTGCTCGTCGTCGACCACCATAATTTTGTTTTTTTTCAACACATCGCCGCCACTCATTTATCACTGGTCCCTCTCTGAGATAGTACCCCCACTGTGGTTTCTAATGCCGGGTCTGGAGGTGTCAGATTTACTTCAAGGTTGAACCGGGCGGTTCGATGTTCGGGTGGCAGGTATTGCAGTTGCCGAGCGCGGGCCGGCCAACCTGTTCGGCGCGGCTCTTGTGACATCCGACGCACAGTGTGTGCATGGCGTTCTCATAAGACATCGCGTGGAAATCGAAACGCCCGTTGTTGTCGAGTTCGGCATCCATATTCATATTGGCCGCATGGCATTCCGCGCATGGCTTCGCGCTTTCACGGGTTTTGGGCACACCCTGTTTATGGCACTTATCGCAGGCTGTGTTGCCGCCCAGCGCCTTTTCGTGCAGCGAGTGGTCGAATATCGAAGACGAATTGTGCATCAGCGAGTGGCACTTCCAGCATTGCATTGTTTTATCTGTGGGGCTGTGCAGGTGATGGCAGGTGTCGCACGAGTTTACTCCGCCCAGCATCTTTTTGTGCATATCGTGTTTGAAATCCACATACAGGCCATTCCTGTCGCCGTCGATGCGCAGGACCGCCCTGTTCGCAGTAAGCCCTATCGGGGAGTCCACCCTGTCATTATGTTCGACAACAGCATTGTCGATCGAATCGGCGGTTACTACCATGCCCGTGATAAGAACAACAATAAACACAGCGAGCATACTGAGACGCACGCCGGTGTCGCCGAACAGCATTGAAACGAGCGATTGCCCCGGTTCGATGTCGTCATCTGTAAGCATCAGGCCGCCGGCCTGCGTGTCGCGCCTGATCGAGAAAACGATCTCAAGAATTGCCGCCGCTATGAGTATCAGCGTGATGACCCCGAGAAAGACAAATGTAAAGTTCAAGTATGCGACATTTTTCGGCGTGTCCGAGTTCAGAAAATCCGTCAGACTCTGCGCGCGCGCCGCGCCGCCGCAGGCTATGGAAACGATAACGGCTGAAACGACGGCAAGTATATTTTTATTGTGAAAACTTTTCATTGAGCATTCCTCCGCGTGAATCCTGCTGATTGCATGGAGAATGACCGGCTCGAAGTGCCGGTCTCCGCAGGATCACACTTTCGCCTCCTCGCCATGAAGTTCGTGCGCGACTTTATCTCCCATGCCCGGAGGCAGTCTCCAGAAGAAGTCCGAGGAAACCCTGTTGAACGGGAAGAGGACAACATGCGCCAGCTTGCTCAGAGGCAGGAGAACAAAAGAAAGATTGCCCGCGAGAACATGAATCAACATGGTGAGACTGTAGTTTACAGGGCTCATAGCCGGGTGCGCGGCCAGAAGCCCCGTCCCGAATATCACGAATATCAGCGCGAGCAGCAGATAGTCGCCCGTGCCACTCAGGACACGCGCGTCTTTATCCGTAAGCCGGTAAAGAAAAAGAATGATAATCGAGGCAAGCGCCACAACCGTAAGCACATCCGCCAGATGCCCCGGCAGACCCGGCCAGCCGACCCCCACGCCCCGCTTCCACAGAAGTATGTGCTGCATCAGGAATATCGGAGTCACTATAATCGCTATGTGAAATATAATCGACACAATGCTGAAGAACGGTTTGCTCTTATAAATGTGCCGAACCGGTATCAGCCATTCCATAATGCCCGCAAGCCATGTTTTCGAGATGAACTTCTTATCCCTGATATCTCCCGTCTGTTCGGGTGGAGAGAATATCAGGAAATCTTTGTCTTCGATTTTAGCGTAAGCGTTTTTAAAGCCGATAAGTTCGAGAACCACCAGCCTGAGTAGTCCCAGCAACATGAACAGGAAGCACATGATAAACAGCGGCCCCCTCGCGAAACCCAACCAGTCTGTCAACAAATCCGCCACCTCTTTCTATAAAATATGCTTTTTATTTTTTTTAGCCGGTTCTGCGCAAACCGGAATTTCTCTTTCGCAACTCGAATCCTGTAACATTAAGCAATAGATTGCTATACCGCATCATTTAAACTCGATTGCCTTCAGCATCAGATCGTGAAGACCGATAAGCTTGCTGTCGAGTTTGTGATATTCGATGATTTCACCGAGTTGTTTCTTGCAGTTGGCGCACGGAGCGATGACATAGTCCGTACCGGCGTTGCGTATCTGCTCGGCCTTTTTCAGACCGCCTATCTCCATGCGGAACTTGTGCATCTCGTCGATGGATACGGTACCGCCGCCACCGCCGCAACAATAATTCTCAGCGCCGTTGGGAGTCATTTCGACGAAATCCTTGATGAAAGATTTAATAATCTTGCGCGGCTGCTCGACGATCCAGCCCGAACGGGCTATGTTGCAGGGGTCGTGATATGTCGCGCTTTTATCAATAATGTCGGGATTGAGCTTCAGCTTGCCCTCTTCCATCATGTCCAGCGCGAATTCCATGCAGTTGATGACCGGAGGCGGGTTCTTGCCGCCGAACACCGGGACAAACTGCTTGGCCGAGCGCGAGGCGTGCCCGCACTCGCCGATCAGGATGCACTTTCCCTTAAGCCTTCTCGTTTCTTTGACCACGTTCTTGATGATGTTTTCGAGATGCCAGTCGCTGTAGAACAGGCCGTAGTTGATGCCGTCGAAGTTCTGTGTGCCGATAGTCCAGTTGTCGGCGTTGCCCGTGGCATACATGACGGCGGCGTTGCCCATAAGCGTCTCGGCCTCGAGAAGGTAGTCGGAGACTGCCGGGAAAAACACGAAATCCACACCTTCCTTATCTACAGGGAACTTTATCTCGTGTCCGGTGATCTCGAGGAGTTCTTCTTCGAGAAATTCGAGCGTGTCCCTGAGCGCGACAACGGGAATCGCCGACGTGTTCGCCGAGGGGCCCTCGAGTTGCTCCCTCGTGGCAACCCTTAGCGCCTTGGGCACTATGCCGATCTCGGATAGAACATAGCGTGCAATGTGGGTGACCAGTGCATGGTCGATACCCATCGGACACTGCAATAAACACCGTTTGCAGGCTGTGCAACGGTAGACCGACTCGGCAAGTTCGTCGATGTCGTCGTTTGTAATATGCCCTTCACCCATTACACGGGTTTTGAACCAGCCACCCACGGTGAAGTATTTTTTATAGATGTCCAGAATGAGTTGCGAACGATAGCAGGGTATATCCCGGGGATCGCCGGTCGCTTCATGCACGGGACACATGACAGTACACCTTGCGCATTTCGCTGTGCTTCTCGAATACATATCAAGAAGCGGCTTGTAATTGGTATGTCTGAGCACTGCCGCGAAAGCATTGATAAACTTCACAGCTCGCCCGCGAGGCAACCCGCCTTCAATATAATAAAAATCAAATGTCTTTTTCGGTGCCGTTGCAACCGAACCTTCACTTTTTTCTGTTGCTGTCGACATGTCTTTTCGACCGTCCTTCCTGTCGCAATACGCTCAGAAATGCTGCGCAAATATATTTAAAAGCAATATATATGCCAAATCGTGAGCACGGCACTTTCCGAGCGACAATAATTTGGTAAATAACTTATGAATCTACCTGACAACACCTATATCAAACAGATTGTCGACCTGTTTCGTGAGGATTTCCGTTTTCCTCGAAAACCATCATAGCGCAGCCATATTTGTTGCATAACATTGCAACATGTTGCAACATGCAACGCCGATATGCAACATTTGTTGAATCACTGTATCAATAGATTTTCGGTATTGAAAACGGTAAATCCATTGCAAAACTCGACACCGGATAACAGGAGACGCACCTCGAAAGGATACGCTGGAGTATATCGTTTTACATGGCATGATTATTGCAATTAAACTTTGTTCGGAGGCACTGCATGAAAGCCGCTATTCCCATATTCGGAACACGGGTTTCACCAAGATTTTTTTATTCCGACCGGATGATAGTCATTGATATTACAGATGATATGATCATGAGCAAGGAACTTGTCGTGATCAGCGGATTCGACCCGGAGGCGTGGGTGGGGCAACTGCTGGACCTGAATGTCGATGTGTTTATCTGCGGCGGCGCGGACAGGGATTTCATACGTCAAGCGGAGTCCCGGGGCATATCCGTTATAAACAATGTCGCAGGTGAGATAGACAGGATAGTGCAGGCTTTCCTTAAAGGGAAACTCAGGCAGGGTTATGGACTTACCTATAATATCGATGAGGCTGAGAAGACTGCCGGTAACGACGACGCAGACGCTTCAGGGCCGGACTCCGATACCGGCCATTGGCGCGATTGCATGAAATGCCGAAACCGAACTTGCCTCAAGGGCGAACCCTGCGGAAACTACATGCCGGCACTTTCCGCTCCGATGCTCGACGACTCTGACCGCAAAAGTATCGAGTTCTCTCTGGATATCGCCCACGAGAGCGAACGGAAGATGTGCCGCATTGCGGAAGTCGTCTATTTTGCCCATATAATGGAGTTCCGAAAGGTAGGCATCGCATTCTGCATAGATATGTTCGAGGAAACTGAACTGTTGCGTAACATCCTGCGACGGTTCTTCAAAGTCACTTCCGTTTGCTGCCGGATATGCTCTGATACCTCCGGGACAAAAAACGGACCTGAAGGCCGTAACGGTTTGATCTGCAATCCGAAAGGCCAGGCGCTTGCGCTGAACAGCGCGGGGACCGAACTGAATATCACCGCAGGCTTGTGTGTGGGATGCGACACGGTGTTATCGAAATACAGCGAAGCGCCTGTTACAACTCTTTTTGTCAAAGACAAACTCCTCGCCAACAACCCAATCGGAGCGCTATACTCGAAATATTACATCGACACCATAACCGAAGGTGTCCTTAATCGCTGAGCGTATCCATATCACTCAAGTAAGCACTACTGTCGTATCAACGCTGAAAATACGTGAAAAAACACGTTACTGTCAGTGCCGACATCCGAAAAGCGTCCACCACAACCAAACAGGCACGCGAATAAATACACCTTTGTTTATCAGCATAATTTCAATTTCACACTGTTCGTTCAACCACTGATTACCTGTCCAACCTCTTGACAACATCGACTATCTCGCCGATGGAACGGATAGATTCGCAGTCGCAGTTTTTTGTTCCGGTCGGGTCGAGCAATACGGGATATATGCCGACTCCTTTTGCACCGACGACGTCCGCGGACTCGATGTCTCCGACATGCACGCAGGCTTCGGGCGGCACGCCCGCAAGTCCCATCGCCCGCCGGAATATCCCCGGATCGGGTTTTTCCGAACCGACGACATGCGAGTCCAGCGCGAAATCGACCTTATCGGTAAGGTTGGTCTGCGCGAGCAGTTTTTCGAGCGAACCGTCGTTGTTCGATATGATCCCGAGTTTGTAGCCCGCTGCGCGCAGTGTTGCCAGTGCGTCGAATACTTCATCGGGTACAAACCGCCACAGCAGCATGTATTCATTGTGTTTGCGGATTCGCCTCAGTGTGTCGTCGACAGCCGCCGCGCCGTCGAGTCCCGCCGTGGTGAACATTGTTCTGAAATACAGGTCCCACACCTGCGGGTCGCTGATGTTGCCCTCGGCTATCCTTTTATCTACAGTGCCGCGCGCGATGAGTTCGGCGTGCCGGACATCTTCCGCCGACACCTCAATTCCTGAGCGTCCCAGTTCTTCAGCAATGTAGGCATAATCAAGATAAACAAGTGTATTCCCCGCGTCGAAAAAAACTGCTTGTATCTTATTCTGCATTTTTCCCTCTTTCGTCACTGTTCGTATTTGAAAAAGAATCTTTGCAATACACGACATGTGTCATTAGTATATTTCCTGTAGAGCCAATTTCAAAATTATGTTCGTAGCGAGGTCGAGCGAAATTGTTCAGAGCAAGGCGAAGGTATAAAATCCTCGCAGGCGTACTTGTAGAGTACGTCGAGGACGATTTCGCGCCGACAACGCAGCTATGGACAATAGCAGCCGACCGCAGCAGAATCAGAATTTTTCAATTGGCTCTATATTAAGATATTTAAACTGTCGGCGCACAATCGGTTTGCCGATGCGACAGAAGTTGCAAAAGCATAAAAGAGAAGGCGTGAACCCAAACATGAAGACTATACATTACATCTTTATTGCAGTTTTTTTCGTTTCCGTCTTTTTTCTGTCTGCTGAATCCGCAAGTGGATTTTGCAGTCTGGATGCAAAACCGAACCAGGACTGCTTCCAGATGACACAGAAAAAAAACATTTACGATTCGAAGCACCTCAGGGTTTTCAACGGATACATCACACTCGGTTCAGACCCGAAGGAGAACCTTAATTTCCGGAATCCGATTTCCCCGCCGCTCGCAACGAATGATTTCGAATTTACGATGAAAGTGGACGGAAAGATAAAGATTCCGATATACACATCGTGGCTGATAAACGACTTCGACAGGCAAAGCGAAAGCTACGGAGTGGTCTTGAGAACAACTCTCACGCTTGCACCCGCGGAGCCGGTTTTTCTCGCGCTGGGCCAGTTCTACGAGAGGGAGGGCAAGGACCGCGAGTTCGAGCTCAGTTTCGAGATGAAAGGCAAAATGGGCAAGCCCGACCCAGTCGAATGGGACCTCGACGGGCCTGAAGTTACAACGCCTGTCACATCCGCTTTCGACAGCGACAAGAAAATCTTCAGTGCAACGGTTCCCGACGGCGGCATATTCTGCAAGACCGAACTACCGGACCCTGTTTTCGAGAGCGGCATTCTAAAATCAAAAATAATTGTGCCGGCGACAACATCTGTTTATTTCTATTTTATATGCGCTATGGCTGAGAAGAAGGAAGCGAAAGCGCTACTCGCACAATATGACGACCCTGCGGTGTTCGTGAAGGATTCGCGTGCAAGGCGCATGATAGACATCAATGAGATGTCGAAATGGGTGCCGCATATTATCACAAACAACCGCAACCTCAGAACATTTTTCGACCACTCGATGCTCTCTATCAAGGCGGCCCGCTGGGGAAACGACGACGCTTTCATCTTCACCCCCTTCTTTGCCGGCAGCGGGCTCGACGGCAGGGCAATGTCGGCGCAGTTGTGGGACTATTCTTATGTCGGACCACTGATGATCATGGCGGACCGCGCCGCGGCGCGAAAACAGATAAGGTATTTCGTCAACATGAACATAAACAGGCACCGCGCTTTCGACCCGCTTACGGCGCGTGGTCTTGGCAAACGGCTCGCCTTCAGCGATTACGCCATCGTCAGACTCGTCAGAGACTATGTGGCGCTCACAGGCGACTGGGAAATACTGACCGACCGGGTTCTGGGCAAGCCGATGATCGACAACATCATCGACATTGCCAATCGCGGTCTCAGAACCCTGGATATGCCGAAACTCCTGGATTATGGAGACACACAGCAACTCCTGGGAGTCCGAAAAGCGCCTTACGAACACGTTGTCCCCAGCCCGAACGCCGAGCGTGTCGTGATATTCCGCACTGCGGCGGATATGCTCGACCTGCTCCAGCGCAGAGAGAGCGAGGCGGCTATCTTGCGAAAAAAAGCCGACTTCCTCGAAAAACTCATAAATGAAAAAATGTGGAATCCGGAAAAAGGCTGGTACGATGTCATCGACCCTGCCGGAGAAAAACACACGGTCTGGTCGGTGCAGATTTATCATCTTCTCGATACCGGCGTTCCGTCGAAAGAACAGTCGGATAAAATGGTTCTGCATCTCAACGACAGCGAGTTTCTTTATCCTTACGGAGTGCACAGCCTGAGCAAAAAAGATGCCGGTTTCGACGATGACGACATCGCCTGGGGCGGTCCCGGCACATTTATCGGCGAAGCGCCCGAACTGATCACCAACCTATACAGGGCGGGATATCCCGAACTCGGCGAGGATATACTCACACGGATTCTCTGGTGGGGTAACAGGTTTCCGTATTATCCTGAAGCAGTGCGGGCGGATCAAATGGAATTCGACGAATCGGGCAGGTCGAACACCATTGCCGGCGCCGCCGCCGCACAGGCGATTATCTATGGCGTGTTCGGACTCGAAGTCTCGATGCGCGGCGATGTTTCGATCAAACCGGTGCCACTGAATTTTGTAAAAAAACTCGAACTCCAGGGGCTCAAAGTCAGATACATACGCATTGACCTGAAAATGAAGGCCGACGTCTGCGAGGTTTACGTCAACAAACAGAAAGTGCTCGACGCACCGATCGGTAAAAGAACAACCATCATCACCGGCTCTGATATCGTTTTCCCGGACCCGACTGAAGGTCCCTGCTACGATCCTGACACTATAAGGAAAAATGTTAGAAAGGAGATGCAGAAGTAACTTTTCAGTTGAAGCTAAACCTTCTTTATCACCATAAGTGCCCTGTACATTTCGATCTTGTCACCTTTTGGCACATTATAAGGCTCGCCTATATTGCCGCTGCTGTCGACATCAACCATCGCCTCATTCGCCAACTTAACTTCGCTGCCTTTTGACGCCACAAATATCTCTCCGCCCAGCACCCCGAATTTCGCGCTTCCGCTCTTATCGACTTCGACGAAAAAGTTGGTTCCCTTCACTCCCACCATCGCCGTGGGAACCCTCACGATAAAGTACGAAGCATCTTTCGCGAGTGGCTTTGCATGCACGACGATCCGGCCCGTATCCATCTTCAGACCGGTCATCGTCGTGCCGTTTTTTTCAGCAATCAGCGACTTGAAATGCAGCACGGTATTCTCAAACAGCCGGGTGACATTACCGCTGTCCCACTTGATCACGCATGACGACTTTCTGTCTGTGCGTATGCTGTCGCCGGACTTCAGCGCGTAGTCGCGGTCAATGTTTATCCACTCGCTCCGCCCAGTGGATTTTACCTGCACCTTCCCCTCTGTAAGGCTCACCCAGGCCGTTATCTCTTCTGCACCGCATACCTGGAGGCAAAGTACAATAATGAGCGATACCGCCAGGATTATTGTTTTAAGAGTTTTCATGATTTGATCTGTCTCCTCACTTATGCTAAAATACTTATCGATACGAAAACTTTCCGCTCAGAATCTGATGCCGCTGTATATTGCAATATCCTCTGAAACGAAATGATTTTGTCTGTAATTGTACTCGTCACACATAAAAAGCGCAAACTCCAAAATGCCTGTACGCAACAACTTCCGCACGTGAAAATCTGCCCTGTCAACTTCCGGCGAAGTCCGTCAATGTGCTGAGAATATTTGTTCCTTTTTTTTCGCCACCCCGAATATTCACACCGGAGGCTGCAATTATGCTCCTGGCCAGCCTGTTGAACGGTATAGTCTGTAGATAGACTTTGCCAGGCCCCGTGAGAGTGGCAAGGAAAAGCCCTTCACCACCAAATAGCAAATTCTTAAATCCTCCGACAAACTGTATGTCGTACGTCACCGTGGGCTTGAATGCCATCAGGCAGCCGGTGTCGACACGCAGGGTCTCGCCGGGTTTGAGATCGAGTTCCACAATAGTGCCGCCCGCGTGTATGAAGGCGTAGCCGTCGCCGCTTATCTTCTGGAGTATGAATCCTTCGCCGCCGAAGAAGCCCGCCCCCAGTTTCTTTGTGAATGCGATCTCGATGTCCACGCCGTTGGCAGCACAGAGAAAAGCATCTTTCTGGCATATATATTCCCTGTCTTTCGCCAGATCGAGCGGGACGATCTTGCCCGGATAAGGCGCGGCAAATGACACATCGGCCCTCACATTTCCGATATTTGTGAAAGTTGTAAGAAAGAACGACTCGCCGGTGAACATCCTTTTGACGCCTTTCCATATTCCGCCGTCGACACCCGTGCTCATCTGTATACCATCCTGCATATACATCATAGCGCCGCTCTCCGAGCGGACCCCTTCCTGCGGATCAAGCGTTATGATCACCGCCTGCATGTCGTCGCCGACTATCTCGTAATCTATCACATCACATGTCCTTGCCTCAGGTTCGATCTGTCGCGCAGGCGCTCCGCAATGAGAGCAAAACCTGTCTGTCAGGGGTACATCGCCACCACATTTTTTACAATACATGTTTTCGTCTCCCCGGTAATATTATGTTAATATCCCCTATTGAGCCAATTGCAAAATTCTGATTCGGCTACGGTCGGCTGCAATTGTCAACAGCTGCGTTGTCGGCACAAAATCATCCTCGACGTACTCTACAAGTACGCCTGCGGGGATTTTGCACCTCCGCCTTGCTTCCGACCAATTT
>JAJRTR010000143.1 GCA_024278215.1 bacterium | reverse complement strand
GTGCTGTGGTAAACTCGGCCCGAAAAAACACACAGATGCTCCGACACAGCCTATTTCCTCTTATCGTTCTCTTGTATCTGTTTCATAATCTCATTGAAGCGTTCTTTGTATTCAGGGTGGTTTTTTAAGTTATTCAGTTCACGTGTAACCATATTGCAGTGTCGGCAATTCATTGCGGAGTGCCGCATTCGTTGCAGAATTTTGCAGCGATGGGCAGCTCGAATCCGCATTTCGTGCATTTTTTGGTGGTGGCGACGGGAGTGCCGCATTCGAGGCAGAACTTGCTGCCTGCGGGAAGTTCTTTCCCGCAATTCGCGCATTTCATGGCAGAAGTTGCAGCCGGGGTGTGAGCGGGCGCGGCAGGACATGCCGGTGCTGCCGGTTTCCCGGCAGCGGGCGCGGTGGGTGCTGCGGGCGCGGTGGCGTGAGAGGGTGTTGCGACCGGCGGCCTGGCGGGTGCGGCTGGTTTTGCCGCCGGTACCTGAGTTGGGGCGGTGGCTGATTTCTTTTCCTGTTTCTTTTTCAGCGAGCCGCTTTCTTTTATTTCTTTCAGCGGTACATAAGCGTCGAAGTACATGCGGAGTGCCTTATCGGGGAAGCGGTTTACTGTCGGCACTTCGCAGCCAGCGACTACTTTCACCCTGTTGCTGAAAAGGAATCCCAGTATGTGCTTTCTGTAATATTCGCGGAAGGCCCTCTGCTTGATGAGCGCGCTGCATCGTGCGGGGAAACAACTCCAGAGCGCTTTGGATGCCCTGTCTTTACTTCTCTTTCCGATGATCTGGAAGCCCACTCCCTGTTGTTCCCATATATCCTTCGGCGAGTCTATCCAGAGTGCGTACCTGAAGTCGGCGAGAGCAGCCAGTATCTGGTCGATGGGCGTTATTTTCTGCGGGCAGATCGACGGTACTATTATCAGATTGTTTATATAGTCGTAAGAAGCGAGCCCTTCGCCCTCGATAATCATAATGTTAGGCTTTTTGCGGATACCTATGCCGTCGAGGTAGAGGTCCATATCAAGGTGGCCGCCGAATATATACTGGTCGCAGGCGGACAGCTCTTTTATGAGGTCCATAGTTGTATCGGCGTCGATACGGTCTCTGTGCTTCATGTAGTCGTCTGTTTCGGACGGCTCGAATCGTTCGTATGTCTCACTCACTTCGACATCTTTCATTTCTTCGGGGGAAAGCAACGGTTTCTGTATGTGGTAAAAAATATTGAAGAAGTAATTGTTGTCGATCTTCTTAGCGCCCTGAGTCAGCGTATCTCTGATCAAGCCGATGTCGTTGATCATCTTCAGGTTTATGTCCTGCGGCGTCATTGCCATCACTTCGACTGAGATCATGCCGTTGGGAACTTCGACGAGTTTTCCGTTTTCTTCCTTAAACTTTATCCGTTTACCCCTGTACCCGCCCGATTCCTTGCGTTCGATGTCCAGCGGCCTGTATGTCGATCTTCGGAGACTCGAGTACTTGTTTTCGATGAACTGCGACAATCCAAAAAAGCAAGACATATCATGGACTTCTTCTTTGACTTTAACATTATGGAACGACTGGTTGGATTTCAGAGGCACCTTGGTCCCGGAAAAATTCACGATCCTTTCGACGCCATAATGTTTGTAAACGTAGCTGCGCATGATCTTGCGGAGTGGTTCTTCATAGTCCGGGTCGATGATCCTGCCGCTTTCGTGAAGTTGTCTTTTGTCAACGTCTGCCGTGCGTGTCAATTCTATGGGTTCAGGTCTTTTTACTTTGTCGGGCAGCACCGGCATGTCGATTCCCATAGCATGGTCCAGGAACTGTATTTCTTCGGACGTAAATTCAATCGCGAGCGGCATTTCCTGTATTTCAAAGTCGCTGGGCACCCAGAGTTTCAGTTGCATCAGGATCGTAGCAATTTTGAAATAGCCTTTTGTCATTTCGTCGGCGTTGTTTTTTTCAACAGCTTCTTTCAATTCTTCGTCGACTTTTTTAAGGCTCTTTGCCGAGTCGTACACGTGCCTCTCGAACGGACTCAGTCTGCGAAGGTATTGAATAAGTGCATTTCTTTCGCCCTCGAACTGCGCCGCACCGTGAATCATCTCGTCGGCGTTTGCCGTCTGGTCGCTGAACGGTGCTTTGGCTTCCTTGAGATACTTCCGGTATATGTATTCATTTATCGGAATCAGGCCATTGAAGTAATCTGATGTATCTATATCTTTCTTCTTCTTCACTTTTTTCGCGCTCACAGTATCGCCTCCGGTATATGCGGCCCATCACGAGCCTGTTTTTTTGTGGTGACTCTCGTTTGGTATATCTATAAAAGTATACTGAAAAACACAGGTCTTCTGCAACTGCATTCGCAATAATTGGTGTGCGACATAAAAGTGGGCTAAAAACAACCATATTTTTCGTGCGCGAAAAACAGGGACAGGTAACGCTGTTTTTTGCGGTACCTGCCCCGCTTTTCTCAAATAACCACTTTTGTGTCGCACACTCCGCAATAATTGTGATGCCGGTCGCAAACAGACTGTCGGGAAAAACTATGCGTTTGTGAACATTTCCAGGATATGCTGGATTATAATATAAGGAATTGCAAATATAACTCCCTGCGATGGGAACTATAGAAAACGGAACGGAACTATGCGAACAATACCTTCCACCAAGATCAGCGAGACAGTCAGGAAAATGTGTATCCAGGCTGCGTGCGAGCTTCCACGCGATGTGTCGGATGCGCTGGAGAAGGCGGCAGCAGAAGAGAAGTCGCCTGTGGGGCGCGACATAATCGAACGCATCAGGGAAAACGTCCGTCTGGGGCGCGAGGAGCAGCGCCCGATATGCCAGGACACCGGCGTATCTGTGTTCTTTATACAGAAGGGCTGCGATGTCGGTGTCGACGGCGGCACACTCGGAAACGCCATAAACACAGGTGTTAAGCTTGGCTACGAAGACGGCTATCTGCGAAAGTCCGTGGTGCGCCACCCGCTGGACAGGGTGAACACAAAAACCAACACGCCCGCCGTGATTCACTTCGAGGAAGTGGAAGGCGACAAACTGACAATCTGTATGATGGCGAAAGGAGCGGGTTGCGAGAATATGTCACGGCTCAGGATGCTCACTCCCGCGCAGGGCGAAGAAGGGGTAAAAGATTTTATAGTGGAAACAGTGAAAAAAGGCTGGGCGAACCCATGCCCGCCGGTTGTTGTCGGGGTGGGCATCGGCGGCACATTCGAAGTATGCGCGCTGCTCGCCAAGAAAGCACTGCTGGGGGACCTTGGAGAAAAGAATCCCGACCCTATCCTTGCACGAATTGAAGCAGAACTTCTCGAACGCATAAACAATCTCGGTATCGGACCGCAGGGACTCGGCGGCACTGTCACGGCACTGGGCGTCAGGATTCTCGCCCACCCATGCCACATCGCCAGTCTGCCTGTTGCCGTCAATATGGAATGCCATGCACACAGGCATGTGAAGGTGACACTATGAGCAACGACATGAAAAAAATCACAACACCACTCACAAGTGAAGTACTGGAAGACCTTAAGATAGGCGACCGGGTGCTGATAAGCGGCGTCATGTACACCTCACGCGACGCCGCGCACAAAAGGATGCTCGACGCGCTTGACCGGGGCGAAGACCTGCCCGCCGATCTCGCCGGTCAGATAATATATTATGTCGGTCCCACACCCGCGAAACCTGGCGAGGTGATCGGCTCGGCAGGCCCGACGACCAGCTATCGAATGGACCCTTATGCCGTGCGCCTCATGGAAATAGGACTCAAGGGCATGATAGGCAAGGGCGCACGCGGCCCCGCTGTGATCGAAGCGATGAAGAAACACGGCGCTGTGTATTTCGCGGCAATCGGCGGCGCGGGTGTTGTCATAGCACGCTCCATCAAAGAGGCGGAAGTCATTGCGTATGACGATCTCGGTCCCGAAGCAATGCGCCGCATTGTCGTCGAGGAGTTCCCTGCCGTTGTCGCCAACGACGTTCACGGTGGAAACCTGTACGAAGTGGGCTATAAGGAATTCAGGAAAGATTAAAGTCGTTTTTCTTCCTGTATATTGTGCCTGCGAAGGTGAGAATCCATTTTAATCCATGACTGAAGTCCGAAGAATTCTTTGCGATTAACACATTGCAACATAAAAAAGCATAAACCAGTTGAATAAATGACACGCACAGGGACAAAAATATTGGCCTTAGCTGTTTCGGCGGTTGTGTTTTTCTGTGCGCGGATCACGGCTTCGCCTGTAAAGAACGCAGCCACTGAATACGCAGGTACAACACCGGCCCTTCTTTCTATAAAGATAACAGGCAACAGGGTCCCTCTCGATTTCTATATTCCACAGTTGATAATGAAAGTGGAGAACAATATCAGGACGAAGCCGGGCGGCCGCTTCTATGTCGACCGCACACGAATCATCGCGCCCGACTACATCACTCGCGGTCACACATCCACCGCACTCGTTTCTGTCCTGACATGGGGCAGAAACTACAGGAGCGCGCGTAGCTATACCGCCGTTCGGATCGAAAATGTTGTGATCGAGGATTTCGGCAGATGCAGCAGACTGTATGTGAGCAACAACCCGGAACTGCTGACGGAAACAGGCCTTCTGCTTGAAGGAAAGATCGACGCGCAGGAGTCCGTGCGCTATCTCATACATCACAAAAACGGCGTCGGAAGACCGCTCGAACTTGTGATGCTGGCGGAAAACAAGGCGGACGAAACCGCTGTGCTGCATATCGTCGAGGGTACGTTCGAGACAGACATACTCGAGTCGCCGCCCGGCCACCGGACTGCCCACTCTTTTGCCCGCAACCTGCTTGACAACAGGGGCAGCATCCTCGAACTGCCGCCGGGCGAAACCGCAATTCATCAGTACGAACTTGCGCCGGAAGAAATTATCAGCGGCGTCGGCGACATGAGGTTGCTTTCCGGTGACAATATAACATTCAAAATCAAAGTTCTCGATCCGATGAGATACGTCACTGCCTGGGCACGCCCCATCGGCGAGTTCGACTCGTCGCGGGGGCACGGCGTATACGGGCCGCCCTACATTCTCATTAAGGACAAATTCGAACTCGGCGGCAGATGGAAGTTCATAAATATCGGCGACAACCCGTTGCGAAGTCTCAACGGAGACCATTCACCGCTCAAGGGCAATTACGGTGTAACCTACAGGCTGGAAGTCTCTCTCGATAATCCGTTTCCACGGACAGAGAGGGTCGAACTCCACTTCAATCCTTCTGCCGGACCCGCAAGGGGCGTAATCATTGTTGACGGCACACTCGTGAAAACCAATCTCGTAAAACCACCGGATTCCATCGTCATCGGCGAGTTTGATGTTTCCCCGAAAGGACACCGCACGGTCAATGTGGAGATCACTCCCGAATCCGGTTCCTACTATCCCGTACGCCTCGTCTTCCGTACCGCCGGTATCCAGTCCGCTTCGAGATAATCGAACCAGTTATCCTTTTCGCGTTACAAATCCACCCGATCCGAATACAATTATTACAATATGAGCAGTGCCGGACCTCAAAACAGGGAGCAGTCGTATGGGAAAAATAGTTGTAGTGGGAAGTTTCGTAATGGACTTCATATTTGAAACGATGAAACGGCCCGTGAAAGGCGAAACCGTAGTCGGCAAATCATTCAGCACGGCGCCCGGCGGCAAGGGCGCGAACCAGGCGATGCAGGCGGCGCTCCTGGGCGCTGACGCCGCCGCCGTGGGCCGTGTCGGCGACGACGTCTACGGCAGTGAGATTCTCGACAGTCTTTCCGGCGCAGGTGTAGATGTCCGCTGGGTAAAAAAAGATAGCGCGGGCACAGCCTGCTCCGCCGTCGTTCTGGATGCCGAAGGCGACAACAGCATCGTCATGGTGCCTCGCGCGAACATGAACTTCGAGCCTCTCGACCTCGACGACGCGATACCGCTGATCGAATCCGCAGACACCATAATCATACAACTTGAAATCCCTGTGCAAGTCAACGAAAAAACTGTGAGGCTCGCCCGCAGGTTGCGCAAACGCATCATTCTCGACCCTGCCCCGGCATGTGAACTCGATGATTTTTTCTATAAAAATGTGGACATCATGACACCGAACGAGACGGAGGCGACGATGCTGAGCGGCATTGATGTTGTAGATGTGGACAGCGCGGAAAAAGCCGCTGCGGTGATTGCGGCACGCGTACTTAAAACAGTTATTATAACAATGGGTGGAAACGGCACACTTCTTTATGACGAGGACGGCGTCGCCTTCTTTCCGCCTGTGCCGGTGGACGTAAAAGACACAACCGCCGCCGGCGACTCATTCACAGGCAGTCTCGCAGTCTTTCTCGACGAAGGCAAAGACATCCGGGAAGCCGTCGAACTCTCTGGATGCGTCGCCGCCCTCTCGACAACAAAACTCGGCGCGCAGCCCTCACTTCCTGACCGTGCTGCCTTTGAGTGCTTCGTCGAAACGATAGAATAGCGGCTTGTCAACAAAGAAAAGACGCAAGATGGGTTAGCGTAAAAACGAGAAAGGTGCAGGGCTAAGCCGCCTATTTGGAGTGCGACAATTCATTGTCGCTTTCGTCGCCGGGAATTTATTCCCGGTGTAAACAGACAAAACGGCGATAAATCGCCGCACTCCAAAGTGCTTGCGCTGAGTTTCAAAGTGAAACCATAAATCGGCAAATCAGGTTGAATCAGGTGCGTACGCCATTAGCGTCATTTGATACTTGACATAACATTATCGGCTGAACAAAGATCACGTTCTTAAATGCTATAGCATTTATTATTTAGAATTGCATACGTATATCTACGACTATCATGTACAAAGGAAAGAACACGTTATTGTCGTGTCAACGATGAAAAGACGTAAGAAAATCATTTAGTGGAATGAACAGAAAAAGTGTAGGCGCGGTCACCGTACCGCGCCTACACTTTTGGTTGTACAAACAGTTATGCGTAATATATGCTCAGGAGCGGTACGGTGACCGCGCCCTTGTCTACACTCAAAAACGTCGATACAAAGTTGACACGACACCATGTTGTTTCACGATTTCACATACGCAATTCCTATTGAACCGCTATACATGTGATGCATCGGTTGTATTTACCCGCGAATCAGCATCCGGAGAATTTATCCGATTGAGCCGGAACAAAAAAACCACCGGGGTTAACGGTGGTTTTGTATGTTTGAAATTATCTGATCTGCTTTTGTTAGAATGTTGCGCCGCCGAATATCTGTTTGGCTTTCTGCTCGAAGCTTGCAGGCGTACCCCTGGTGGGTTTCAGAATAATCTCGATGCGCCTGTTTTTCTCGCGGCCTTCAGCAGTGTCGTTTGACGCCACAGGTTTTGTATCCGCATACCCGCTTGCCTGGAGGTACTTCTCATCTATACCATGTTTTTCAATCATGTATCGCACAACACTCGAAGCGCGTCCCACGGAAAGCTCCCAGTTGGAAGGAAATCTTGAGGTGCTGATGGGCTGGTTGTCCGTGTGACCTTCAACGACAGCCTGGAGTTTATATTTCTTTATGAACTCCGCAAGTTTATCGAGTGCCGGTTTAAATTCATCTTTCACCTGGGCATCTCCCGATCCGAACAATGCCTTGCTTCCAACGGTAACCCTTAGCTCTTTTTTACCTCTGTAAGTAGAAAGATAGCCGGGTCCCATATCCTGCATATTCTGTATCTCTTTGCGGAGAAGCTTTTCAAGTGATTCGAGTTGTTTTTGTTCGCCCCAGTAGTTTTTTGTACCGTGTTCTTTCGGTACGAGCATAGCTTCGTCCGGTCGCAGAACAGAAATGGATGCCGGGAACACACCCATTGCCTGCCTGAATGATGAAATAGCTGCATCTATTTTCGCCTGGCTGATACCGTCAGTTACCCTGAAGAGGAAGACAAAGAATACGAGCAACAGCGTGGTCATGTCGCCATAGGTGGTCATGTACGAAGGCGCGCCTTTTGGCGGTTCTTCGGGTTTTCTGCCTGTGCGTACGCTTGACATAGTTTACGCGGCTCTCCTTTCGCCACCTTCAGCTTCTTCCATCTCGCGTCTTGCCTTGGGTGACAGGAAGCTCATGAGCTTCTGCCTTACGATCCTCGGGTTGTTGCCTTCCTGTATGCAGATGATACCCTGGATCATTACCTGCTTGAGCTGAATTTCCTCGCCACTGCGAACCTTGAGCTTTCCACTGATGGGCAGAGCGATGAAGTTCGCAAATACGGCTCCATATAATGTTGTTACAAGGGCGATAGCCATCTTGGGCCCGAGAGCGTTGATGTCTTGTCCGAGTGCTTTGAGCATTCCGATGAGTCCGAGAAGTGTTCCCACAAGTCCGAATGCCGGGGAGTAGAAACCCATGGCCTCGAAAAGGCCGACACCGACTTTATGCCGTTCTTCGAGATATTCCAGCTCGATTTCCATGATCTCGCGGACCAGTTCGGGGTCTGTGCCGTCGATGACGAGTTGTATTCCTTTTTTGAGGAAAACATTTTCCGTCATTTCCACATCCGACTCGAGCGAGAGCAACCCTTCACGTCTTGCTTTTTCAGCAAGATTGACAAGGATGTCGATCGCCGCGTTCGGTGTTTCGGGTGATGTGGTGAACACATTCTTCAATATCGGGGCGATCGATTTGATCTGGGGCAGCGGGTAGTGAATCATAGTCGCTGCGAATGTTCCACCGAACGTAATCATCATCGACGGTACATTGATGAATAACTCAAAGAATGTGGCTATGCTGTTATCAACAGCGCCCAGACTACCCCAAAAGAGGAAGATGGTTCCCAACACAATACCAACCATTGATGCAATATCCATTTAATATCCTCCAGATTTTTGCTTAAGATTTTAAAATAAAAATTTTAAATCTGGTAAGTCCGTAAATTCTAACATTGAATTCTTAAATAATGCAAGCATATCTGCAATTTTTAACAGTCTTATCGTGTATAATGTCACAAAAAGTCTTGTTTTTTTTCCTGACTGGCTCTGTCGGGTGCTGTTTTCGGCAATTTATCGAACTCCACCCAATGTCTTCCTCAAAGTCAGGGCAATCTTTCCTGCTCCTCGATAATCTGTTTCTGTATTTCCTGGTATGCCAGCTTATCGGGCGCGAGGTTCAGTGCCTGCGCTATCTTGCCTTCCGCCATCTTGTAGTAATCCCTCGCCTTTTCATACGAGCCGTTCTCGGCGGCATCTTCACCGTATTTATAGTATATCGAGGCCATGCTGCCGAATGCTTCGTGGTGTTTTGGATCAAGTTCTATTACTCGTTTCAATTTCCCTATAGCTTTCTCCGGGTATCCCAGTCTTGCATAAGTTGTTCCGAGCATGTAGATGTATAGAGTATCATCCGGATTTTCTTCGACAAGCTTTTCGAGTTTGGTGCGGGCTTTGTCCCATTGCTTCGAGTCGTATAAGATAATCGCCTGTTTCTGTTTCTCCATTTTTTTATGTTTTTCCGGAAAAAGAAGTGCGTTTAGCGGACTGCCGGATGAGAACAGAAACGACAAAACTAGAAATCCTAAAAATGCGACAATCAGCGTTGTCGCTATTATCATGGCTATTTTCTGATTGCCTCTTTCGCTTTTACTTATACATTGAATCGTCTGAAGCTTCACAGGCCGGCCTTTCCCCGCTCTCGGGAATTTTCGTTATTTTATATTATAGCCGCCATATTTGCAAGTATTTCATGACAGGGTGCAATTTATTTAAAAAGAAGTTATTATCAGTGATATGCGCACATGCAGATACGTTAAAAGAAATGTTGTTTTTAGAAAAATATCCATGGGAATCGCCGACATCCTTTGTGTTTATCGTACCGGGCACATGTGGCCGTTATTCTTATTATTCCTGTTTCCCCTGATCCCCGCGATGAATACTTATGCGGATGATTACAGGATTATCGTACGTGCCGTGGACATGCCGGAAAGCATCGTCGATGAAGTCGAATCCCGCGCAAATGAAAAGATGAAACTCACAGTCGATTATCTCGGACACTCTCCGTCAGGCTCTTACACCATATATATAACGGGCGACAGCTCGGAATTCCGCCGCTATGCCGGGAACGGTATCCCCGATTGGGCCGTCGCCGTATATTCACGACGTACCATAGTCATCAAACCCGAAGGTCTGAACACCAACCCTGAAAACTTCTACAACATAATCCACCATGAGCTCGTACATGCCGTTCTGGACTATGAGTTCCGAAAGCATCCCGACGCACTCCCCCGCTGGCTCAACGAGGGCATCGCTGTCAATCTGTCCGAAGCCTGGGAAATACCCAGTATGTGGAACGACCGTAAAACTCGACTTTACAATGCTCTGCGTCAAGGAAATGTCGCCGATTTCGACGACATCGCACGTGGGTTTCCACGATCCGAGATACTGGCGCAAACTGCTTACGCACAGAGTGCGGACTTCACGCAGTATCTCATGAAACGCAGGGGAAAACCCTCCTTCCGGCGCTTGCTCGAACTGCTTGCCGCGGGAACTTCCACAGATTCCGCTTTCAACAAGATATACGGTGCGCCCCTCGACGAACTCGCCGACATCTGGAGGCGACATCTCGACCGCCCGGGTGCGTGGGTTATCGCCCGCCATGTACTCGCCTACTTCGACATGTACACCTGGGTCGCGATGGGGTTTCTTTTCCTCGCCGTATATTTTATTGTTATCTCGCGCCGGAAGCGCATCGCAAGGCTCGAAGCCGACGACGATGAGTACGATCCGGACGACGATTGGGACGACCTCGATGAAGAATGGGACCCTGATGTCTACGGTGACCGACCATGGCGGCCCGGCCGCAGACATTGAACATTCCATTTGCTGCAATTGGCTCGACATTACGAAATTATTTATTTGACAAACAGCAGAATACAGATAATATGAGGAAGCGGTCCGCAGGGACTGCAAAATGAGGAAAGGAAGAGGTGAAAAGAAATGGCATTGACACAGGAAGAAAAAGAAATTATGTCATGGGGCGCGGAATCGTTCAAAGCAATGTGGCTTGATGTCTGCGACGTAATGAAGAGGATGCACGAAGGCGAAGACGTCAGCCGCGACGAGGCGATGGTCGACCCCTATTTCGTCCCCTTCGATATCGACGCAAGGGCGATCTACCATCTGCTTAAAAACGGCGGCGCAAAGGCGATACTGGGCGACAACCCCAGCATGCTCACAATTATCACAAACACAGACGGCGACGAGATTATCTGGTCCGCGGTGGAATATGCGGAAGACGGCGTTTACACTGAATTCTATCCTCTTAAAACAAAACTCGGCGAAGACGGTTTCATCAAGGGCGCGGAACTGCTCTACAACGATAAAATGGAAGACGCGTTCGATCATTTCTCCGACTTCATCAAGCAACAGGAAGGTATGGAACACATCGAACTTGGAATCCTTAAAGTTGCGAATATACAATTCTTTAATGCTTTCAAAAAAGCCTATGAAGAATCGGACGACGGCGCGCGCATTTTGCTTATGGGCGTGAAAATGGCTGAAGCGGTAAACGAAATTATGGAGGAGGGCTGGGTCAGGTTCAGCCCGGATGTAAATCTCAAGAAACTTCTCGAACTTATCGCACCCGTGCTGAGCACACTGAGCCCCGTGAATTCGGGACTACAGACGATTCTCGAAAAACTGCCGATTTAAACAGAGCCTGAATCGTTGAGATACGCCTCGACAAGAAGGTCTGTTCCGATATTGCTGATTCGTATATCTTTCAATGTTGCAGACGAAGAAATCGCGGGGAAACCATCGCCTTCGACAAGTGTTTTACTGCCGCGCCCGCCAAGAAGTTTCGGTGCGATAAAAACCATCACTTTGTCCGCGAGACCCGCCTCGAGCAGTGAGAAGTGAAGTTCGCCGCCGCCTTCCACCATGACGGAGGCGACATCCATGCCGCCGAGTTTCCTGAGCGTATCCTCCAGGTCGCAACTGCCGTTTCCGCCGGCTCTCACTCGAATAACACGGCAGCCAGCGTCTGCAAGCGCGACTGCTTTTTCATCTGATAATTCCCGCGTTGTCACTATTATGCTTTTTCCGTCGGCGGCAAGTTTGCAGAAGTTCGAGTCGATTTCTGTCTTCAGCTTGCTGTCCAGAACAACGCGGTACGGGTCTTTAATTTTGCTTTCGATTCGCGAAGTCAGGCTCGGGTCGTCGCACAGCATCGTTCCACTGCCGACGATCACGGCATCGACTTCGCCCCGCAACTTGTGCACGAGCGCACGGCTTTCACCGCAGGTGATCCATTTCGATTCACCGGTTTTTGTCGCTGTCTTGCCGTCCAGAGTCATCGCACCTTTGAGAATGACAAACGGCAAACCTGTTGTAATATGCTTGACAAAAGCTTCATTCAGGCGCAGGCATTCTTTCTCGAGAATGCCCGACTCGACATGCAGTCCCGCATCTTCGAGTATTTTTATACCACGTCCGGCCACAAGCGGATTCGGGTCGCGCATACCGATGAAGACGCGCGCAATGCCCGCCCTGACCAGCGCGGGCGCACATGGCGGAGTGCGGCCCTGGTGCGAGCAGGGTTCGAGATTGACATAAATATCCGCGCCCTTTGCCTTTTCGCCTGCCGACTCGAGCGCGTGTCGCTCCGCATGTGGCGTTCCCGCCCGGCGATGCCAGCCTTCGCCGACTATAACGCCGTCGCGCACGATGACGGCACCTACCATCGGGTTTGGCGATGTGCGTCCCCTGCCTTGCTCCGCCAGCCTGACAGCCATCCGCATATATTTTATTTTGCTTTTCATGGCAACTATAATTATAGCACTATTCAGTTTCGGGGAAACGTCCGCATTATATTTGGGAATGGTGTATAATATAACTATAATCTGAAACAAAGACATCGCAATCCGTCAGGGAGTAGGCCGTCTCATTATGCGAAGGCTTGAAAAACATCTGATTTTTTATTTGTCGACTCCAGCGCTCGTTTTCATATTTTTGTTGTTTATGCCGACAATGTGCCGCGGCGCGCATAACTATTCATTCTCTCCCGAATCCCGAATGCTGGCGGAAATCGAAAGCCACTCGAGGGACTTTAAAAAGAAACTCGACAGGATTCTTTTCAGTGAAGGTTATTTCAAAGTCGACCAGAGAGAGCCGCTCGAGCGTCTCACCCTGTGGATAAGGGAAAACAAATATCCTCGAATAGATGATTTTCTTAACCTGCTTTCCCATGATGATGCGCAAATGCTATTCGAATTGTTTAAAGAGGAAGACCCTATAACCTCTGAAGTCTATTCGCCTGCTGTTCCGTCATCCGAGAGAATGAACAGCCGGCGGACCATACTCACTTTCCTTTCAGAGGTGAGTGTTTCGTCGCACAGGGCAACAGCAGTTGGATTTCGCATAAACCCGGCACAAGCGGCGAATTCGCATGGGATTTCGTCGTAATGAAAAAAGGGAGCATGTCCACGGGCAACGCTGGTAAAAACAAGAATTATTATGCCTGGGGCCTGCCGGTCCTGGCACCGGCCGAAGGGGTTGTGGTCAAAACGAGAACCGACCAGAAGGACCACAGACCCCTGATCGTAATCACAAAAAAGCACAAGTCGAATTATGTTGTCATCGAACACGCAAAAGGCGAATTCAGCAACATCCATCATCTGATGAAAGACAGCATAGTCGTGCGCCCCGGCGATTATGTCGAACGTGGTCAGTTGCTTGGCCGCGCGGGCGACACCGGCATCTCGATGTTCCCTCACATACATTATCAGCTCGACACCGGCACTCTCGAAAACAGAAGGTCGACGAATGCGGTATTCGCCTGCTATTTCGCACGTCATAAAGACACATACACATGGAAACTGGTGATCGCCGGAATACCGCAGGAAGGCGAATACGTCATGGGCGTCGACGATTATATCACATCCCAACTCGCCCGATAAGCCTTTATTATACCAATAATATCCACTCTATTTTTCTCCTGCCTGCAACGTACCGGCGGGCCGCGTAATGAAATGTTGTTCTTATCTGTTATAATTGTTTATCAACAATGTGAGTAACCCGCTTTTTTCACTGCGCGGGGGGATAAGGCTTGAAATGCCGGCATCGGGAAACGACAACGATTTATTCACCAGCCGCCTCGGCGAAGAACTCGAACGTGTGCGAGGCCTTGCGGAAAAAATGCGGCCCCGCTCGCTTGAAGAACTTGCCGGCCAGCTTCACATACTCGGCGAGGGGAAACCACTTCGGAAGATACATGATGAATCGGTTCTCGCTTCGATGGTTTTCTGGGGACCACCCGGCACGGGCAAAACTACTTTCGCACGTATCATGGCGAAACGCACCGGCGCGTTTTTCGAGGAATACAGCGCTGTGACATCTAAACTCGAGGATATCAGGAAAGTAGTGCGAGGTGCCGAGCGGCGCATCACAACAAGTGAACAGCGCACGATTATTTTTGTCGACGAATTCCACCGTTTTAATAAAGTCCAGCAGGATGCGTTCCTGCCGCACCTCGAGAGCGGGCTTCTCACCCTCATCGGCGCTACAACTGAAAATCCCTATTTCGCGCTCAATCCAGCGCTGAGATCACGAATTTCCATTTTCCATTTCGACAAACTCGACGACGACGCGATGAACAAACTCATCGACAGGGTGGTTGGTTCAGGAGAATTGCAGACATGCGGCGATATCGGCGAGGATGTTCGCGAAGAGCTCATGTTTTTCTCGAACGGCGACGCGCGCGTGTTGCTCAACTTGCTCGATCTGGCGTCGAGACTCGCGGGGAAGGGCGGTACGATCACACCCGAACTCGTCCGCGAGACAGCAAGCAGGCGAAGCCTCGACTATGGTCGTCTCGAAACGAATCGTTTCGATATGGTTTCCGCGTTTATAAAAAGTATGCGTGGAAGCAACCCGGACGCCGCTCTGTACTGGATGCTGCGGCTGCTCGAAGGCGGCGAGCAACCCGAGTTTATCGCCAGACGCATGGTGATTTTCGCCGCCGAGGACATCGGCTGCGCGGCGCCGCAGGCGATCACTGTCGCCACCGCTACTGTCGATGCCGTGGCTTTTGTAGGAATGCCCGAAGC